>JAIDSW010000193.1:0-1296 GCA_029061025.1 Duncaniella sp. | reverse complement strand
AATGAATTGGCAAAGGTCATCTTATACGGCACTCCGCTGCTTTTCGTCATTTCGCTCGGCGCCCTATGCTGCTGCCGCGATTTAAGGAGCGGTTACCCGCGCATTCTGGTGTGGTGTATCTCACTTGCTTTCGCCTTGCAGATAGTAACACTCTACAATCTTCCCGTCAATACTGTCGACGTCAACTTAGATACTTTCTTGGGTATCCAGCAAAATATTTCGCCGCTCAAATACTTCATCGCACTTATGGTTATTGCAAGCCAGATTTTATGGATTGTACTCTGGAGCCGATTACTCAAGCTACCTCTTCAAGATGCTGACGAGGAGGAGTATGATGTCGACGAACAGTCGTACATGTCGATCCTCTCATCAAAATATTGCATCACGTTCCTGCTGTTTGAGATCGGTGCATACGCGGTATATTATTTATTCTGGTCCAACCTTTAAAGAGCCTCAACTATGAAATTTTTAGCGAATTTTGAGCAAAAGATATTTTCGTCGACTCCCGACTATCAGCCCATGGGAGTATGGATTTACTATACCGCCGCCATTTTGGGCGCCGTGATAGGGCTGCTTGCGGTAAAGGATTCGGCAATGGCGGGCAACGCAGCCGTATCGCCGGTGACGGTATTGTATTTCATATCCTTATGTCTCATGCTTTGGGCGGTAGCCGTAGCCGACTCGTTGATAAGGATTGACAATGGAGCCACGGCGGCTAAGAAAGCCGTGTTCAACTGCCTTGCGATTTTCGCAGCAATGTTTCTCGGCGCCGTGGCAGCCATCATAGTGCTTGTGGTGGTAGCTGTATTCCTGGGTCTCACCATGCTCGGCGGCGCCGGCAAATCGCAGTCGCGCAGAAGTGCTGATTCCCGCAGCGACATCATCGGCCCCGACGGTAATATTCACTACGTATCGAGCGAGAATGCCGACGGCAGCGTTTCAACCACCGACGGCAAACGCTTCCGCGAGACCTCCCCGGGCAACTGGAAAGAGTTCTGAAAAAACGCAATTAATACAATCGGGACAATCCTGACGGCAAATACACGTCGGGGATTGCCTCGATTTCGTGTGTCATCCTACGTGGGTAAAATTAAAATTACGCCCTAAATTTGGCGAGTTGAGGCTAAATGCGTAACTTTGTGGCCATATTTAACTTTGACTCACCACACCTGATCAAAAATGGTTGTACTATTTCAAAAAGGAGCCGACAAGTTTTTCGCCATCGAGACCGATCACCGTTTCGCTGCCGACGAGATTGAAAAACTCACATGGCTGTCTCTAATACACATCAGAAGA
>JAIDSW010000192.1 GCA_029061025.1 Duncaniella sp. | reverse complement strand
AAAGATGCAATGACCTTCGACATCCACAATGTATTTTTCGGCGCGCTTACACTCACCCAGCCACTCTATATGGGCGGCAAGATCGTGGCGCTTAACAAGATAACGAAATATGCCGAGGATGTGGCGCGACTGCTTCGCGACAGTCAGGCTCAGGACGTGATATATCAGGTCGACGCCGCTTACTGGCTCGTGGTGTCGCTCAACGCCAAGCATCGCCTTGCGGTGAGCTACGTGAATCTGCTTGACACGCTCCGTAGCAACGTCAATCTGATGCTGGAGCAGGGTGTGGCCACCCGCGCCGATCTGCTCACGGTAGATGTCAAGCTCAATTCGGCTCATGTGGATCTGACCAAAGTGGAAAACGGCATGGTGCTCTCTCGTATGGCGCTCGCTCAGGTGTGCGGTCTGCCGGTCGACGCCGATCTTCATCTGGTGGATGAGGATGCCGTAAAGATGGAAGCAGGCGCTCATCCCGATACGGAATTCGATATAGCCGACGTGTATTCCCGCCGCGACGATCTCCGCGCTCTTGAGACGGGAGTGAAGATTTACGGCCAGCAGGAGAAGGTGGCGCGTGCCGACATGCTACCCGAACTCGCCCTCGTAGGCACATACTCATTCAGCAATCCTAATATGTTTGACGGCTTCAAAAACCGCTTCGCCGGAGCATTTTCCGTAGGCGCAATGCTCAAGATACCGTTGATACACTGGGGCGGCAATCTTGCAAAATACCGTCTGGCCAAGACCAAGACTGCCATAGCCCGACTCGAACTGGAAAATGCACGCGATCTCATCAATCTCCAGGTCAATCAGGCGGCTTTCAAGGCCCGCGAGGCAGTAAAGACATTTGACATGACATCGACCAACCTCGCCAAAGCCGACGAGAACCTTCGTCAGGCCACCCTCGGATTCAAGGAGGGCATGATGAGCGTTGATAATGTAATGGAAGCTCAGACCGCTTGGCTCAAGGCCAACAGTGAGAATATCGACGCCGGTATCGACATCTACCTCTGCGACGTATATCTGTCAAAAGTGCTCGGACGACTCGATACGAGCGCAGCCCGATAAAAATATAGAGAAATCAACAAAACATCACCATCATGGCTCAAAATAACACCTCCACCCCCGAGCAGCGCGAGAACCGCGTGCTCCTTACCGCAATGGGCATAGTAGTGCTCCTTTGCATAGTCCTCGCCATAGTAGGCTTCTGTATTCTCTCTCACCCCGATGAGATCGTAGAGGGTCAGGCCGAAGCGACATCAGTAAAAATATCGGGTAAACTGCCCGGACGTGTCACCGATTTCTTCGTAAGGGAAGGTGACATGGTGAAGGAAGGCGATACGCTCATCCACATTCATTCATCGGTTGCCGAAGCCCAGCTCATGCAGGCCCAGGGTATGGAGACCGCAGCTGCGGCAGTCAACAAGAAAGTGGATGCCGGCGCACGCATACAGATGATACAGGCTGCTCAGGATATGGTGTCTCAGGCCACGGCTGCCGTCACCATCACCCGCAAGACCTACGACCGACTCGAAAATCTTTTCAAGGCCGGAGTCGTATCGGAGCAGAAGCGCGACGAAGCCAAGGCCGCATATGACGCTGCCGTAGCTGCCGAGTCAGCAGCCAAGAGCCAGCTCTCGCTCGTGAAAGAGGGTGCCCAGAAAGAAGATAAGGCTAATGCCGAGGCTATGGTGGAAGTAGCCCGCGGCGGTGTGGCGCAGGTGGAGAGCCTGCTTGAGGATCAGTATCTTTTAGCTCCATGCGACGGCCAGATTGACCAGATATATCCCGAGGAAGGCGAGCTCGTGGCGCTTGGCGCTCCGCTGATGAGCCTGCTGAAGGTTTCCGACAAGTGGGTCACTTTCAACGTGCGCGAGGATCTGCTCAACGACCTCAAGATTGGTACCGAGATAGAAGTGATGGTGCCCGCTCTCGACCGCCGCAACATCAAGGTGAAAGTGTTCTATATCCGTGACCTCGGCTCTTATGCCACATGGCGCGCCACCAAGTCGACCGGACAGTGGGACAGCAAGACATTCGAGGTCAAGGCCCGCCCCGTGGATTCGATTCCCGATCTGCGTCCCGGCATGAGTGTGGTATATTTCAAGAAATAACAAGTCAGAAGCGCAAGTCATGTTCTCAGCATCTCTAAAACGAGGTATCAGGTCGCTCGGCACGAGGAAAATCTATTTCTTCATGATGATCGTAGTGCCGGTGGTGTGCTCGTTTTTCTTCCTCAACCTCATGTATGAGGGACTGCCGCTGAAAGTGCCGGTGGCAATCGTCGACAACGACCAGTCGTCGATGTCGCGTAATGTCACCCGTCAGCTCAACGCCATGGAGCTGATCGCCAGCACCGCGCATCTCGAAGCGTCCCACGAGCCGAGGGAAAA
>JAIDSW010000191.1 GCA_029061025.1 Duncaniella sp. | reverse complement strand
GTTCATGGCACATCTATCACACCGTATGTGGTGAATGTGGTTTCTACCGTGGACGTATCGTAATCGAAAAGGCTGCCGCTGTCTGATTCCGTAATCACAGCCGCCCGGTTTTGACTGCGAGGAAAGATACCCTGCCGCTGCAGGGTCTTTCAATATTTACTCATGACTGTCTTCCGCAATCAGGTAGCCGCAGGCACATGATTGGGGAAGATTGTCCATGCTGATACGTCTAACAACCCCTCTCAACCACATCATATTATATTATGCTTAATGCAAGAATTTCGGGTCTGGCTTCATATGCCCCCGACGATATTCTCGACAACGAGATGCTCTCGAAGATGGTGGACACCAATGACGAGTGGATCACTACACGTGTAGGTATAAAGCAGCGCCGCATACTCAAGAAACCCGGCGAAGGCTCTTCTTATCTGGGTATGAAGGCCGTGGAGCGACTCCTGGAGTCGACCGGCACAAAGCCCGAGGAGGTGGATCTGCTCATCTGCGCTACCTCCAACCCCGACTACCGTTTCCCCTCTACCGGCTCGGTGATAGCTCACCGCTGCGGACTGAGCAATGCCTATGCCTATGATATTCAGGCCGCATGTGCCGGTTTCCTCGTGGCCCTCGAGGACGGCGCGAATTATGTGCGCGCCGGACGCAAGAAGAAGGTAGTGGTAGTTGCCGCCGAGAAGATGTCGTCGATGGTCAACTATGCCGACCGCGCCACCTGCCCTCTGTTTGGCGACGGTGCCGGTGCGATGCTCGTTGAGCCCACCGAGGACAATACGGGTATCATCGACGCCGTGTTCCATGTAGATGGAAACGGCCTTGAGCACCTCATCATGCCCGCCGGCGGTTCGGTGCTTCCGGCTTCACACGAGACTATCGACGCTGCCCAGCACTATGTGATTCAGGACGGCCGCAACGTGTACAAGAACGCCGTGACCGATATGCTCGATTCGTCGCTCGAAGTGGCTCAGCGCAACAATCTTACCATGGACGATGTAGACTGGTTCATACCTCATCAGGCCAACCTGCGCATCATCGAGGCTGTGGCTTCGCGTGCCGGTATAGATAACTCCAAGGTGCTTGTCAACATCGAGCACTACGGTAACACCTCGGCCGCTTCCATCCCCCTGTGTCTCGACGAATACCGCGACAAGCTCAAGAAAGGCGACAAGGTTATCCTCACCGCTTTCGGCGCAGGATTCACCTGGGGAGCGATGTATATCATCTGGGATCTCTGATCCTCAGCTTGTTAAAACTTTTTTTAATGGGAATAGCATCTTTTTGGGTGCTATTCTTGTTGTATTATAAAAGACTATTAACAAGGATATAAAAAACTCTAAAACGATTATGGAACATAAAGCAGGTTTTGTCAACATAGTAGGCAACCCCAATGTGGGAAAATCCACACTCATGAATGACCTTGTGGGTGAACGTATCAGTATCATCACCTCAAAAGCGCAGACTACCCGTCACCGTATAATGGGTATCGTAAATACACCTGAATATCAGATAGTTTTTTCTGATACTCCCGGAGTGCTCGCGCCTAAATACAAGCTTCAGGAGAGCATGCTCCAGTTCAGCGAGGGCGCGCTCAAGGATGCCGACATATTGCTCTATGTTACCGACGTGGTGGAAGATCCATCGAAAAATGCCGATTTCCTCGCCAAGGTAGCTCAGGAGACTATCCCCGTGCTGCTCGTGATCAATAAGATCGACCTTGTGAAAGAGCAGTCAGAGCTCGAAGCTATAGTGGAGAAGTGGAAGGCTCTGCTTCCTAATGCCGAAGTATTCCCCACATCGGCCAAGGAGCATTTCAATGTCGACAATCTCATGAACCGCATTGTAGAGCTGCTCCCTGTCTCAGCTCCTTATTTCGGTAAAGACGCACTGACCGACAAACCCGCACGATTCTTCGTCACCGAAATCATCCGCGAGAAGATTCTGCTGCTCTACGACAAGGAGATACCTTACTCGGTGGAGGTGATTGTGGAGAAATTTGAAGAAAAAGAAAATTCCATCCATATCATGGCCGTGATCTACTGCGAGCGCGACAGCCAGAAAGGTATCATCATCGGCCACAAGGGCGAGAAGATCAAGAAAGTAGGCATCGAGGCACGCAAGGATATCGAGAAATTCTTCGGCAAGAGTGTATTCCTTGAAATGTTTGTTAAGGTAGAGCCCAACTGGCGCAACCGCGAAAACAAGCTCAAGTCATTCGGATATATCGAATAATCTCCGCAAAAGATATTTAGGAGCGGCGGGCGGCATTGCTGTCCGCCGCTTCATGTGCAGTTCCTTAGCCGCTTCCGACGCGGTAAACCGCGCCACACTTTGACAAATATTCGAGCGACTCTTGCGGGTTGATGCGCAGTATGCCATTATATTTATTTTGAGTTAAATTCAATGCCAAGGGTTTTATTTGCGTGGTATTTCCATAGTTCTTGGTCGAAATTGGGAGTGTATTCGGACAAAACTTCTTTGTCTTCTTCAGTTAATCCTGAAGTATTATAAATATCTTGAAATTCCATGCATCGGTTGAAAACGGTGATTGGATAATCATTCCAATCAAGTTGATAAAATACTGTGCCACAACGCTGAATCTTTGCGCACATATCTGGGGTGACACAATGGTTGTCGAGGACGCAGGCATATTTTGCTTTCATGTCTTCGCAATTCTCGCCCAACGTACCCAGTGCAAGCAGCATCGAAGAGTTTTTGTTGAAATCTTTAGGAATGTATCCGTCATATCCTTTAAGCCATACCCGAATCACATCGCCGGTGTATAGTGTTTTCCCACTACAATCGCGCAACGGTGTCTCGACCCCTGCAAAAATTGCGCGATGAAAATACCGTCTTGATCCTCTTTCAATACACTCGTCTTGAAAGATTTCTTCAACCATAAACTGATTATGGTCTTCTTTGAATTCATCACCAGAAGACCAGACGTATAACTCGCCATCTTCGCACATGTAGAAATCGCCGAATTGTGAATATCCGAATCTTCCTTGATCTATTACGTATCTGATCCTTATTTCTGGTAGTGGAACTTTTACGCCGCTTCCAATGGTGTATTTATATTCGCTGCATAATCTTATCAAGTCACCTTCAGTGATAGCAGCCGGAACGGGCACGACTTTTTTCGGTGGTTCAATTCCTGTCATGAAAGCATCGATGAATTCGTCTTCGTGTAAGATCAGCAGCCATTCTTTTGAGAAATTCACATTCGGCAAATTCATAGCTTCCTTAAAAAGCGGAGCTATTTCTTCGTCGGTAAAACCGGCGATGCCGCAGCCTATACGTGTTACAAGAAAACGATTGTCAGGATGGGTGCGGGCATATTCGATAAAATCGTCAACAAAAGGCTTGATGTCGTTAATTCCACCGTGCATTGTGGGAATTGAGTAACATTGCCCCGTAGGCCCGACTCCTACACCCCATTGAGCTCCGAATTTTTGATGAGCCAGCCGTGCGGCTCC
>JAIDSW010000190.1 GCA_029061025.1 Duncaniella sp. | reverse complement strand
CTCGCATCGTCGGCAGCCGCCATATTCATCGGTTCAGGCTCAGGCAGCTCGGTAGCATCGGCTATGCTCAAATCTTTTGGGGGACTTTCATTCGCGGCCGACGGACTTGCCGTGTCTCCTTTCATTCCTGAAATTTTTGCAGGTGAAAAGGTATTCACATCACTTATTTACCGCACGGATACACTCGACCTTCACATTACCGGTACGGGAAGCCGTGTCGTGAGAATGGAGATTGACGGAGAGCAGACACTATCTCACATAATCCCCGATACCCTTTCGGGTACACACCGCATAGATGTAGTTATGGCAAACAACACTCCTGAAGAAAAGAAACTCGTGTTTGCCGAAGCCGTCCCCTTTCCTCCCCGCCCAAGAATTGATTCGGTGGGACCTGACAGATATACTGTAATCTCTCCGTCGAAAGACTACAATTACATCATGGCGGTCAACGGTATAACATGCAGCGTGATCTCCGATGGTTCTTTTTCCGTAACTCCTTCGGCGTCAGGAATGAAAGCTGTAACCGCAATGTCGATTGATAAGCAAGGGTACTCGTCTGTACCTGCAAAATCACATCTGGTATTTAATCCTAAGGATACCATGATCATTGACCGTCATGACATTCCTCACGAACTGCGGAAAGCTGTAGCCGCACGCATCGAGCGCAATTCCCGCAGAAGGATAAAGCGGAAAGAAGAAATTCCCACTCACCTCGAACTTACGCGGGACCTGAATACCGAACTGTCATTCTCAGTCAAAGCACCTCACGCAGGAGAGTACTATATAGATATAGCCTATTGGCGCCCCTCAGTAAGCGAGTGTTTCATATCAGAGCTGCATACAGCCGACTCTATCGCCGGCTGCTTCATAATGCCTTCGCAGAAAGGATTCTCCAATCCCCTGACCGTAACTTTAAAGAAAGGTCGCAACCGCTTGCGGCTTGTATATCACACGCTACCATCGGGTAATCTTCAGTCAGGTGCGTGCATCGAATACATCAGATTTTTACCTAAAAAACTATACCGATGAGATCGAATATCACACTTTTGTTTCTCTTTTTCTTTTTGAAAATCATGGCTATCCCCCACGTAGATAAAATTGAGCCTCCTTTCTGGTGGACAGGAATGGAAAATGACACCGTGCAACTCATGATATACGGAACTGACATAGCTGTGGCAACTCCCTCCATCAGTTATCAAGGAGTAAAAATAGCTGACGTCGTCGTGCCCGACAGCCGTAATTATCTTTTCATATATCTCACCATAGCTCCCGAGACTCGTCCGGGCACAATGAAAATAGATTTTTCCTATGGTT
>JAIDSW010000019.1 GCA_029061025.1 Duncaniella sp. | reverse complement strand
ATTCGTAACCGGCGCCGCCGTAGCTCAGCGAAGGCGTCGCCGGTTATCTGATACTTAAGCATAGGCGTCCGCAAGGCAGCCGATTGAATAACTTGTTGATTCCCATTATATTCGGCGGCCTATCGGGCGCCTGTTGAATCATTTTCATTTACCCGGGGCGCCTCCGCATAGCTGCGGCGACCCGGGTTACGAAGAACTCGGCGGCCTGCGGACGCCGGCACACATTTGAAATAGCAAATTTTGACACAGCCTCCGAGGCATCTACCACTCACTCGCGTCCCGGCAGGACACATTGTGTTAGCTGCACCGATTACGTAGGTTATATTCCCCTCACACGAGGCGTCCTGCCTGGACGCAATTTTGGCAGTCGGTTTTGCCCCGCACTGAAGATGCGGGGTTTACCACTATAATGTGCCTCCGGCGCTTATAATCAGCCAATTAGTCGGTTGTATTTCATATTATCCTATCGGACTCTCAGAAAGCAATATAGGTGACCAGAGCGATGTAAAGAATCACACATGCGATCACTCCGGCCGAGATCCAACGTTGGTGACGCAGCTCAGCCGCTTTCCGAGCCTCTTGCTGCTTCTCGTATTCAAGGATATAATCCATGTCAAGCTCATCAGTCCCGTCAAATATCCTGCCATCTCCGGGAAAATAATCGTCGCTTTCGTCGTAGATTACAATGCCGTCCTCGTCATCAATCACATGGAATTCGTAGTGTTTCATAATATCAAGTTTATGCGATAATCTCCAGTGCGGTCAGGCCTCCTTCCTTTGCTCCACAGTAGGGCCCGATTATACTATTGCCTCGCTTCACTTCTTTTACTATCAGCTCCTGACCCATGACGAGATGCGTGAGCGTGATTTTGTCGCCTTTAAGTAATTTGCAGTTTTTTGACTCATTGATTATGAACACGTTGTCGCCGCAATATGTCATCACTATGAGTCGTGACGGTTCAAACTTCAGTTGAATCTGTGAACCCACGGTAAGGTCGCTTACCTCGATGGACTGCATAGAAGTAAATTCCGAAGAATAATTATTTTCGCCTATCTCCTTGAGCAGCTCTTTATAGCTGTCATATCCGAGCCACTTGGCAAGGATGTCCATGGTGCTTACATGGGGCGTGCGCCACTTCTCGGGAGAGTTTTCGCCCACGAGTCCGAGCATCCGCTTCACGGTAGTCTCGCCTATACCTATGCTCTCGGCAAGCGCCGCACAATCGGCTGAATACACCTTCTCTTTGCCATACTTGGCAAGAATCTTATTGATAATGGATTGGTGCAGCATATCTTTGCAGGTTGATTTCTCCTGCAAAATTATAGGAATTCCGCGATACTTACAAGCAATGGACAAAGTGAATCACACTCTGTAGCGACTAAAAGATTTAATGTTTCTTCTTGCAGCAGCAATCGGTTTTTACATCTTTTGTCTATATCAAATTGTCACTTACTGCACCTCCCCTTAATCCTTGCATATTGGGCGCGGAGTGAGGGGAACTTGAATTTATCGGGATTAATAACGCCACTACCTGCGCGGATTTCGGCCAAAACATCGGCACAATCGCCGGCCACTGTGGTATCCACGCAGTCGGTTGCGAAGATGGCTTCGATCTCAGGAATAAGCTCGGTAGCTGAAAGATCGCAGAGCGACGCCATAACGAATCCCGCGAAACATCCGTCGCAACCGTCGGTCACGGGCAGACGTGTGAGCATCGAATTGAGCAAACGGTGGAATGACTCGATGATTTCGCCCCGACGCTCAGGATGATTCAGCGCAACCATCACCCACATGTCGAGCACATGCTGCCGCATGAAAGTGTCGAGCCCGGGCTGGTAGAGGTAATCCTCGATAGTCTGCATATCATTAAGACCGCAGGCATAAAGCGCCGGATGGATCACTTCGGAGACGAAGTAGCCAAGATGGTAGTCGGCAAAATCGCTGTTCTGTCGCATCAGTTCAAGCACGGCATCGAGGCCTGCGGCCGACCGCAACTGCGTCAGCAGAAGCAGTGAATGCATTATGGCACCGTAATCACCATCTTCCATATGGCCGTCGTTGATAGCCTTATATGTGCGGCCTGTCTCATATAAAATGATATTGCTCAGATCTCGGGCGGCTTCGTCGGCCGGGAGCGACAATATCCGCTCCACAACCTCGTCGGGCATCGAATACATATTCTCGGGCGACATCACGGCATCGGCTATAAACTGATGCTTCACCGACAACTCCTGCGGATAATCGGGATAATCATATGTATATGGCTCCAACGGATGGCGCGAAGATTCCTCATGCCATTTCGAGACCTTTGATTTAACTTTTTCAACTATCATCGTATTCGAATCCTGCTCGATGACGTAATCAAAATTCTCCTCGCCGAGAGTCTTTTTCAGCATATAAAGATATGGCATTTCGCTCCGGTCACTTTTGATAAGAAGGAAATGGCGTCCGTCCTTGCCGTATTCATATTCTATCAGCGGAATATCATCCGTATCCTCCTCAAGAATGTATGAAGCGAGTTCAAAATCTTTCGCCGGAGAAATTCCTCCCTCCTCGGCAAAAGCAATCGCACCATAGATCAGATTATGCGCCTGCTCATAAGAAATCTCCTCGATACCCGGCCCATCATCGAGCCGGTCGATAAGATCCTCAAATTCATATTCGGTCATGTTAGGGCGGCAGAAAGCATCCTTTACCCCAATGCAAAAACTATCGATCAGGAAAATGCAAGCCACCACATTGCCGCTTGGCCTCAGTCGCGACACCACCACCTGAGTCGTACCATTTTCTTCCCACCCCGGTATCCAATAGCATTTCCCCAACGGCAGCGTGCGCGCCTTCTCGCGCATAAACCGCTCGGGCGACATAAACACCTGCTGCTGTCCCTTCTTCTTTCCCTTAGATTTCTTAGAAGCCATATACTTATAATTGCTATGAAATAATATTATACTTTTTCAATGACGCCGTGCATGATGAAATCTCCCATCATCACCCGCCCGCCAATATCAAGTGCAAATATAAGAATTTTTATTCGGTAATAAAGCTTATTTTCGTTGGATAAGAAATCTTTAAAGACAAAAAGTTTGTCGGAATGTAATATGAATTAATCTCCTTGTTATAAGGAATTGAATATTTTAAAGGCTTAATAATAAAAGATCTTGTATAGGAGCCCTGCCGGAGCGAGACGATGAGGACGGCTTCGCCAAAGGGTGCGCCCTAATCCGGGCTAATCTGCACGTCGATATTGATAAAATTGAGACTGAGGAAGAATGGGCGCGGCTTTACTGTCAAGCCTTATGGCTGGAACGGTGGCGTAACCGGAACCGGGCAGAAATGATCGCCGGGCTTTTCTCCGATAGCGGAGCGGCAAGCCGATGACGGTGAGGGCAAGAGTTAAGGGCGTTTGTTGCGCTTTGAGGACAGAAACCCGAAAGGTAGAAAGAAAGAAAAACTTTCGCCTTTCGCTATCCCGGCAATAGCACGAAAGAAACTAACCACCCAGCCGATAAGACCAAGCAGGAGGAAAGCGCCAAATAATTTTCCGAGTATGCCGATAATAAAATCCATAGTGGTAACACCGTGTAACTTGTAACTGTTGCACAAATATAACAAATAACTACGATATTGTAAGCGTATATGACTACGATTTTTTGGTGGGATGAGCTTATTGCATCGCATTTCTCCGACAGCGTACCCGCAAACTGATGTCGATGAAGGTAAGAGTTAGAGCCAAGGGAGAGTCCCGTTTTTACCGGCTTTGAAAATTACCCGATATAAGGCATAAACAGCCCAGCACAGATAAGCGAAAAGGGTGCCGTAGCATAATATCTTTAACAAAAAGCTGAGCATATCAAAAAGTGTTACCGGTGTAATGTGCTACAAATTTAACAAATTAAACCGACAAGGCAAACGAATTTGTCTGCGATTTTTTATATATGTGGAATATATTCAGTATAAATGGTCGACGGACTTTCTTCCTCCGAAAGCTGTGCAGCAAGCTGATAACAGTGACATCAAGAGTTAGAGCCAGGGTTGACCTGGTATATTACCCTTGTGATTACCTTTCCCGGTTATAACTGCCCATGAGACACATATAAAGCCTATCACTCCGGCAATAAGCATCCCCCAGCCAATAATATTGACTACAATCACAAAAATAGTATGTAGGAAAGTACTCATATCTATTTCTCAATGAATTTGCAACAAATATAGCAAAATAATTCGACCAGGCGAGCGTATTTGACTATATTTTTTAAACTTAGGTGGTAATTTTTCCATGTCGATTAACGGTATGACTGCTGCAACTGATGAATTTACGGCCGAGGTAAAAAAGTCAAAAATGGACGGATGCACTGGCTGGTGCAATAGCACGATTTGATTACATTAATAATAATAATGTAGTCAGAAACGTTGCAGATGGTCTCGAATCAGTACGTTCAGCCGGGGTCAAGTTGGACAGCCAGATGCACGATCTGAGCGCAGTTGCGGGCGTAACGGGTGACGGGTTGAAACAGATCGAGACAATTGCGCTCGGGAGAGTGCAAAGACATTCGGCACCGACGCGGATGTTGCCGTCGAGGGTTACAAGCTGCTGTCACAGCTGAGCCCGGAACTGGGTAAATATCCGGAAGCGCTCAGCGCAATGGGCGACTGCATACAGACCACCAGCAAGCTGATGGGCGGCGATGGTGTGGCGGCCGCCCAGGTCCTTACCACGGCGATGAACCAGTACGGCGTGAGCATGGAGGATCCGATAGCAGCCAGCGAGGAAATGGCGCGCATGATGAATGTAATGGCAGCTGCGGGCCAGGCAGGATCCGCAGAGCTCCCGGCAATCAGCGCGGCACTCCAGCAATGCGGTATGGCGGCCAAAGCTGCTAACGTGAGCTTTGAGGAAACCAACGCCGCAATCCAGGTACTTGACAAGGCCGGCAAAAAGGCCAGTGAGGGCGGCGTGGCATTACGTAATGTAATGGGCACACTTGCAAAAGGTCGCTTTCTACCTAAGGACGTTAAGGAGGAATTGCAGGCAGCAGGGATAAATATTAATGTTTTGACCGATAACAGCAAGAACCTCCATGATCGTCTGGAAACTTTAAAGCCTGTACTTAATGATGATGCTCTGCTCTCAAAATTATTCGGCACCGCTAATGCCAATGCTGCACGTGCATTAATTCAGGGTACAGATTCCCTCCAGGAATTTACCGAAGCTGTAACAGGGACTAACAGTGCCACAGAGCAGGCGGCTATTGTAATGGATAGTTACGCGGAACGTCAGGCACCAATAAACCAACAATTTGAGTACTTCAAAATTTTTACTGTCTGCTAAACATTTTTTTGACGGTTAGCAAAATTAGGGCTGATTCCACTTGGAGGATTCAGCCCTAAATGGTTATTTTGTTGTCGCCAAACAAACCTTCAATAAGCATGGGCAAAACGTAATAATTTCTTCGGACAGCCGATATATGGTCAGCTGATAAAATCACTCGACCGCGAAAAGATAATTGAAATCAGCCGTAGCTACGGCGGAGAAAGGTATGTAAAAAGCTTTGATGGCTATACGCATCTTCTCACGATGCTATATGCGGTAATCGAGCGTTTTGACTCATTGCGTGAAATTGAGACATCTATGACCGCAGAGGTTCGCAAACTGCATCATGTCGGCATAGATACGGTACCAAGGCGGAGCACCTTTTCGGATGCAAACGCCAGACGGTCAGAGAAGTTCTTTGAGGCGGTCTATCGCGATCTGTATGCCACCAATAAGGAGTTGCTTTCCTCGGACAGCCGACGCAATGGCACCGAAGAGTGGATAAACCAGCTCAGAATCATTGATTCCACGACCATCTCGCTGTTTTCCGATGCCATATTCAAGGGAGTGGGACGTCATCCAAAGACTGGTAAGAAGAAAGGTGGTATAAAGGTTCACTCTGTCATACACGCCAACGAAGGTGTTCCCTGTGATGTTCAGTTTACCTCGGCTGCCACCAACGACTCTTTCATGCTCGCGCCCAGTCATTACAGTCATAATGAAATTGTGGCGCTTGACCGTGCGTACATCAACTATGAAAAGTTCGAGGAACTTACTGACCGCGGTGTTGTATATGTCACCAAAATGAAGAAAAATCTCAATTACGATGTTCTGGTAGACTGGATGTATCAGACTCCCGAAGGTCAGATGGAATACCGTGAGCAGGTTGTAGTCTTCCGAAAAGACGGGATCAATCATATCGCAAGGATTATCACATATGTGGATGTCAAAAAAGGTAAGAAGCCGAAACTCATCTCGCTTCTCACCAATGACTTTGATATGCCCTTGGAGACAATCGTGGCAATATACCGCCGCCGC
>JAIDSW010000189.1 GCA_029061025.1 Duncaniella sp. | reverse complement strand
ATCTATGTCCTTGATCGCTTTGCCCACGCCGGGAATCATCGAAGCGAGCTCCTTGAGGTTACCCATCTTCTTGATCTGCTGTATCTGCTCAAGGAAGTCGTTGAAGTTAAATTGATTCTTGGCGATCTTGCGCTGGAGTTCCATCGCTTTCTTCTCGTCGTAGGCGTTCTGGGCGCGCTCAACGAGTGAAACGATGTCGCCCATACCCAGGATACGGTCGGCCATACGGGCGGGGTGGAAGAGATCGAGAGCGTCGAGTTTCTCACCCGTACCCACAAACTTGATAGGCTTGGTGACCACGGTACGGATCGAAAGGGCAGCACCGCCGCGGGTATCACCGTCGAGCTTGGTGAGCACCACGCCGTCGAAGTCGAGACGGTCGTTGAACTCCTTGGCAGTGTTGACGGCATCCTGGCCGGTCATCGAGTCGACAACGAAAAGTGTCTCCTGAGGCTTAACTGCATTCTTGATAGCTTCGATCTCGTCCATCATCTGCTCGTCGACGGCAAGGCGGCCGGCGGTATCGATGATGACCAGGTCGAGATTATTATCCTTGGCATACTTGATACCGTTGCGTGCTATCTCGACAGGATTTCTGTTGCCCTCCTCGGTGTAGACAGGTACGTTGATCTGCTCGGCGAGCACCTTGAGCTGCTCGATAGCGGCGGGGCGGTAAACGTCGCAGGCCACCAGAAGCGGACGGCGGCTCTGCTCTGACTTGAGCTTGCGCGCGAGCTTGCCCGAGAATGTGGTCTTACCCGAACCCTGGAGACCCGACATGAGGATCACTGTGGGATTGCCCGACAGATTGAGCTGCGCGGTGTCGCCGCCCATGAGTCGTGCCAGCTCGTCATGAACTATCTTCACCATGAGCTCACCGGGCTTGATGGCGTTGATCACGTTCTGGCCCAGAGCCTTGGCCTTGACCTCATCGGTAAACTGTTTCGCAACCTTGAAGTTGACGTCGGCTTCAAGGAGGGCGCGGCGCACGTCCTTGAGCGTTTCGGCCACGTTGATCTCGGTAATGCGGCCCTGGCCTTTAAGTATCTTGAAACTCCTTTCGAGTCTTTCGCTTAGATTCTCAAACATTATATAGTGTCAGTTATTTTTTGTTTCTCGTTATCAAGTATCACAGCAGCCGGTTGGTGGCGGTGTCGGGAAAAATTACCTTGGGGCGGAAAGCGGCAGCTTCCTCGGGCGACATCTGGGCGTAGGCCATGATGATCACCACATCGCCCACCTGCACCTTGCGGGCAGCCGCACCGTTGAGGCATATCACACCGCTTCCCGGCTCGCCGGCTATGGCATAAGTGTCGAGGCGCTCGCCATTGTTGTTATCCACGATATACACCCTTTCGCCCGGCAGTATTCCGGCAGCTTCGAGCAGAAGACTGTCGATGGTGATACTTCCTATGTAGTCAAGACGTGCCTCAGTGACCGTGACACGGTGGATTTTGCTCTTAAGCATTTCAAGCATCATGGGCGCGCAGGGTATTTGATGTTATCGATCAGGCGTACATCGCCGCAATATACCGTGACGCAACCTACGGCCTGACGTGTCTCATTCCACTCACTAATGGGCTGCATGGTTGCGGCATCAACTATTTCGTAGTATTCCACCTCAAGCCCTTCAGTAGCGTTGATGGCATCGGTGACGAATTTCTTTACCTTGTCGACGGGAGTGTCGGGACAAAGCGCCACACTTTCACTGAGGATGCGGTGAATGGCCGGGGCAATGGCACGCTGCTCGGGAGTGAGGCGCACATTGCGGCTCGACATGGCAAGACCGTCGGGCTCTCTCTTGATAGGGCAGTCGACTATCTCTATATCGAAGCCTTCGAGTTGAGCCATGCGGCGTATCACGGCTATCTGCTGGAAATCTTTCTCGCCGAAATACGCGCGTGTAGGCTTGACGATGGCGAAAAGCTTACTCACGATCTGAGCCACGCCGTTGAAATGACCCGGACGCATGGCGCCTTCCATCACAGTGGCTACAGGGCCGAGATCAAATACACGCTCGTCTTTCTGGGGATACATTTCCTCGACAGTCGGAACGAAGGCGATATCGACTCCCGCCTCGGTAAGCGCCTTGAGGTCAGCTTCCTCGGTGCGGGGATATGTGCGCAGATCCTCGGGATTGTTGAATTGGGTGGGATTGACAAAGACGCTCACCACCACGATGTCGTTGTCGTGGCGGGCACGCTCGATTAATGACAGGTGGCCGGCATGCAGGGCGCCCATCGTGGGCACAAGGCCGACGGTGCGACCGAGAGCGCGGGCGGCCGAAAGCTGGCGGCCAAGTTCATCTACCGTTCTGATAGTATTCATTTTCAGTATGTTCAGCTATAGGAACTAAAAAATGTCGTGCAAAATTACATAATAATATTATACACAACAAATCTTTATCGATTTTTGGGTTAAATTATTTCCTGTTTTGGTACTCCTCAAGCTCGATTCCGGCCAGTTCCCATACGGAAATAGCGTTTTCGAGTTGCTTGTTCAGGCGTCCGTGGCGCTCGTAGATGTCGGCCGGAGGATTGGCATCGTTCATCAGGGCCTCGGCATTGGCCATCTCTTTCTCTATACGGCTCACCTCATTCTCGGCTTCCTCCACCGCCTTGCGAAGCTTGCGGAGCATCTTTTCATATTCCTTCTGCTCGGCGTAGCTGCGGCGACGCGGCGATTCCTGCGCCGCGGGCTCTGAAGCCTGCTGCTCTTTGGCTTTAGTTTTATCGGCTGCCTGCACGGGACGGATGGTGTTACGCCTGTCTCTAATACACCTCTCCGAC
>JAIDSW010000188.1 GCA_029061025.1 Duncaniella sp. | reverse complement strand
CACGTCGTCTTTTGACGCCGACACGCCGCGGAGGTCATAACGTGAGGTCGGATCAGCCATAAGGTTGTCTATTGGTTTATGACTGCAAATTTACACTTTTATTTCCTATTTACGCCGATTTTTTGTCACAAATTATTTTGGCCGAATAAGTATTTAGCCTTACCTTTGCATTACCGACCTGCCCGGTCGCGATCATATCATTACTGAAACTTAACCTTATATTCACTTTTTTTATCGTCGCTGCAAGCTCACTGCCGTGCGGCGCAATAATTTTGTAAGCATTCATGAGACTCGTAAATTTTCTATTGCTTTTGCTCGTATCGGTCGCTTCGCGAGCCGTGGATTATCCCGACATGTATCTGCGCGGTGACTTCAACGGCTGGGCTGCCGACGACAATATGCGACTCTCGCGCGAGGGCGACTCCTATACTATCACTGTAGAGCGGCTCGACGGCGATTTTAAAGTCGGTTCGGCCGATTGGAAATACAACTATGGCAGCAACGGCTCGCTTACGGTTACAGGCGACCTCTCGTTTGAGGCCAAGCCGGGCGGCAGCAATATCCGCGCCGAGGGTCTGACCGGGGCAACCATAACTTTTCGTCTTCTGCTCGACGAGCATGGCAATATCATGCCTTCGGTTATCACTGTTTCCACGGGTAATGACAATCCTCCCGCACATACATTTCTCAGCGGCACGCTTCCGGTGCTTTATATAAATGTATATATACCCGGCTCGACGATTTACGACAACGAGATTATTTCGCGCAACCTCAGCCACAAGAATTATTTCGACGGCGAATACTGGCTTGACCTCAACGGATGCGAGTGGATGGCTCAGGAAGGTGCGTCGTCGATAGGTTCGCGCGAGGAGCCGCTGCCGTTGCAGATAAAGGCACGCGGCAACTTTACCCGCACGGCTTTTGCCAAAAAACCGTTCAAGCTGAAACTGGGAGCGAAGCAGAAGATGCTCGGTCTGTCGAAAAGCAAGCATTTCGCACTGCTCGCGCATGCCGATGACAATTTCGGCTATCTGCGCAATTTCACGGGGTTCAATCTCGGACACCGTATCGGATTACCCTGGACTCCGTCGCAGCAGCCGGTGGAGGTGGTGATCAACGGCGATTACCGCGGCCTGTATTTCATCACCGAGTCAATACGGGTTGAGACCGACAGAGTGAATATCACCGAACTTGACGACATGTGTGAGGATTCCGGGCTGATTTCCGGCGGCTACCTCGTGGAACTCGACAATTACGACGAGGAAAATCAGATTTCGATGGATGAGAAATCATGTGTCAGCGGTTACCGTCTCGACCGCCTGCGCGTAACGTGGGACACACCCGAGGCATATTCGGAACTCCAGAAGAAATTTATCACCGATCAGTTTACCGCGATGAATGATCTCACGGGCAAGCGCGACGCAGCTCTGTGGCAGTATATCGACTTGGACGATGCCGTGAGATATTATATAGTGGAGGAAATCATCTCCCACACCGAGGCTTACCACGGGTCGACCTACCTCTTCCGCGAGCGCGGCGAGGGCGAAAAGTGGCATTTTTCCCCGCTCTGGGACTGCGGCAACGCTTTCAACGGCCCGGTCGACGGATATTTCTATGATCATTCGCTCTACGGTTGCACATGGATACCGTCGTTTCGCGTGCAGAGCACTTTCAACACTTGCCTGCGCGATACATGGAAATGGTTCATGTCGACTTGCTACGACGGTATCGAAGCCGACATAAACAACTATGTGAATCACATTGCGGCAGCCGCTGTGGCTGATCGCCGCCGATGGAAAGACGCTCAGCGACCCGACGCAAGCGTGACGGCCGACGTGGTGGATAATTCCGACATGAACAAGGCACGCGACCGTGTGCTCGCCCGACTGCGCGACAAGACCGCATGGCTGGCTCGGAAATGGGGAAGCTATGCAGCATCCGAGCCTGAACCCGCACGCGACGCCACTCCCGCCGCTCCCCTACCCGACTATGCCAAACCATCGTCTATTGAGGAATTTGCAGCAGACAATAGCGCCGAAACCGGCGTGGTGACTTACTACAACCTTCAGGGCGTAAAGGCTGACTCA
>JAIDSW010000187.1 GCA_029061025.1 Duncaniella sp. | reverse complement strand
TTGAGAAATTCTCACATATATATAATATTACTGCTGATTTTCAGTGCTGTTTCCGTAGCGGGATTCGGTCGTGCGACAGTAGCCGGCGATGATGCCGAGCTGCAGCCATTGCGTGCTGTAACTGCCGATTCACTCTTGGCTGATACTGCCTTGACGGCTGACAGCATGCGGGTGAGTATCGATTCGGTACCCGCTGATACGTCGGCTGTATTGCCGGGATCTCGGCTCGGACTTTCACGCAGGCGTATCACTCCGCCGCCTTCAGGTGTGAGAATAGTGCGCTCCAAAGTCGATCTTGACAACAAGGTGGAATTTTCATCCAAGGATTCTCTTGTTCTCGTGGGTACTGACTCGGCTTATATGTACGGTGAAAGCAGCGTGATTTACGGTAACATCAAGCTTGATGCTGCTGTGGTGAGCATTGACTTGCGGAATAATACCGTCAATGCTGTAGGAGCTGTTGATTCGGTCGGTGAGGTTGTGGGGACTCCTGTATTTGAGGAAGACGGCACAAGCTACGAGGCAAAGACAATGAGCTATAATTTCGGAACCGGCTACGGTTACATTACCGATGTGGTTACGCAGCAGGGTGAGGGTTACGTGACCGGCGGGCGCACAAAGAAAATCGATGAGAATACTTTCTTTACGCAGGACGCCCGATACACCACATGCGACGACCATGAGAACCCTCACTTCTGGTTTCAGCTTACCAAAGCAAAGATCCGTCCGGGACGTGATGTAGTGAGTGGCCCGGGATATATGGTACTTGCCGGCTTGCCATTGCCTATCGCCTTGCCATTCGGATACTTTCCTTTCTCGTCAAAATATTCGTCGGGTATCATAATCCCTACTGTGGGCGATGATTACAACCGCGGATTTTACCTGCGCAACGGAGGTTATTACTTTGCCATCAATGATAATATCGATGTGGCTCTGACCGGTGAGATTTATACAAAAGGATCATGGGGAATCTCGGCCGTATCGAACTACAACAAGCGTTACAAGTATTCTGGTAACTTCAATTTCTCGTATCTTACCACCATTGACGGTGAAAAGGGTATGCCTGACTACAGCAAGATGACCAACTTCCAGCTCTTGTGGAGCCACACTCAGGATGCCAAGGCTAACCCGAACATGACACTGTCGGCAAGCGTCAATTTTACTACGAGCGGTTATACCCGAAATGACCTTAACTCTTATTATTCCAATGCATTTACCGAAAATACCAAGAGCAGCACGGTCAACATGACCTACCGATTCCCGGGCTCTAAGTGGTCAGTATCGGCTACGGCCAATATCGCGCAGCGCACACAGGACTCCACACTTTCGGTATCATTTCCCAACCTTACGGTCACGATGTCGCAACTCTATCCGTTCAAGCGCAAGAAGCGAGTAGGTGACGAGAAGTGGTATGAGAAAATCAAAATCAGCTATTCGGGTCAGTTCAGCAATTCGCTCACATCCAAGCAAGACGAGTTTCTGAAAAAGAGTCTTATTAAGGACTGGCGTAACGGAATGAAGCACTCGCTGCCTATATCAGCCACTTTCAATGTGCTGAAATATATCAACATCACTCCATCGGTGTCGCTTACCGATCGAATGTATACCAATAAAGTCCGTCGCCAGTGGGATCCGAATGCCTCGGCCGAAGTGATGGATACGACCTATGGATTTTACAATGTGTGGGATTTCTCGGCATCTGTTTCACTCGATACCAAATTATACGGTTTTTACCAGCCTCTGCCGTTTCTTGGCGATAAGGTGAAAATGATTCGCCACGTCTTCACGCCCACAATCTCTTTTAATGCCGCGCCCGACTTCGGCTCTTCATTTTTCGGCTACTACGGCAACTATCAGTATCCCGATGCCAACGGTCAGGTGCAGACACGTACATACTCCTACTTCCCCAACTCGCTTTTCGGCGTGCCCGGACAGGGTAAAAATGGCTCGGTATCGGTGTCGCTGTCAAACAACGTGGAGATGAAAGTGCGCACCGACAACGACTCGATAGGTGAAAAGAAAATTTCGCTTATCGAGAACTTTACCGTTTCACAGAGCTATAATTTCGCTGCCGACTCACTTAACTGGAGTAACATAAATACGTCACTACTTCTTCGTCTGACCAAGAACTTCAATCTTAATCTGAATGCTACATGGGACGTGTATACCTACGCTCTCAACGCATCAGGTAACCCTGTGCGCGTCAATCGCACGCGCCTTGAAGCCGGCAAAGGTCTCGGACGACTGTCGAGCACGGGTACGTCGTTCAGCTATACGTTCAACAACGATACATTCCGTAAGAAGAAAGATAACGACAAGAACAAGAAGCAGCCGTCGGAAGATCAGGAATTTGCATCGGAAACTTCTGATTTTTCCAATCAACGTCCTGTAGAAAACAAAGATGATGACACTACACTTGGCCCTGACGGTTATATGAAGTGGGAATTCCCGTGGAGTCTTACCGTGAATTATTCAGTAAGCTACGGCTACGGCTCGTTTAATCCGCGAAAGATGGAATACAACGGTAGGTTTACCCAAAACCTGAGTTTTTCAGGAAATATCCGTCCTACTAAAAACTGGAATCTCGGATTCTCGGCAAGCTATAATTTCGATACCCACAAGCTTGCCTATATGAACTGCAATATCTCGCGCGACCTGCACTGCTTCACCATGACGGCAAGTTTCGTCCCTGTGGGTCCGTATAAGAGCTATAATTTCCATATTGCCGTGAAATCATCGATGCTGTCGGATGTAAAGTATGACAAGCGCTCATCGATAAGCCGCGGCATCAACTGGTATTAATATCAATAAAATTATGCCCGAAACTATCATACAAATAAATCCTCACTACAGTAATTTTGCTCCGGTTATCGAATATATTACTGCAAACGGCCTGCCTGCGTCCGCTGAAATAATCTACGATAAGCGCAACAAGGTAGCAAGACTTACAGTGGATGGCATAAATATGATAATCAAGGCTTTCCGATGTCCCGGATTTATAAATTCAATAGCTTATACCACGGTGCGCGGGAGTAAGGCTTTACGCTCTTATGAAAACTCGCTGAAATTGCTTGAGGCGGGATTCAATGTGCCGCAACCGATAGCTTACAGTGAGGTGAGGAAAGGCCTGCGATTAAGGGAAAGCTATTATTTTTCTACAGAGATTTCAGGTGATGACTTGCGCTATTGGGAGCGAAGGGCTGACGCCGATGAGCTCTCGGAAGCTTTGGCTCACGAACTTGTAAAGCTTACCGATGCTGGGATATGCCACCTTGATCTTTCGCCGGGCAATATGATGTTTACACGTAATGCCGCAACGGGTGAGTACTCATTCAGTTATATAGATCTTAACCGCATGGAGTTTGATGTTAAAGACAGGCGCCGTCTGCTTAAATCAATTTTCGAGCGGTTAAACGAAATGGATCCTATCTTGGATCTTGCCGGGCGTTTCGCCCGCATTTCCGGCGACAACAGCGGATACATAGAGCGTTACGCGAGGAAAGTGCGGGGCAGGTATGAACGCAATCGCGAGTTGAAACGAAAATTAAAATCGATATGGAAAAAATAACAGCGCTTGTGCAGACCTACAATGCGTCGAAGTATCTTGACCGTGTACTTTCATCGTTGAAAGATTTTGACGAATTGCTCGTTGTGGATATGGAGAGTACCGATGATACTCTCGATATCGCCCGTCGCCACGGCGCAAGAATCATCACATATCCGAGGGGAGAGCACCGAATCGTGGAAGCTTACCGCGACAAGGCTATCCATGAAGCATCCAACCCTTGGGTGCTGGTGATGGATGCCGATGAGGTCATTACTCCCGAATTACACGATTATCTTTATTCTGAAATCAACAGGGACGCTACACCGCGCGGTTATGCCCTGACCTTCAAAAACTTCTTTATGGGGAAGTTTATGAAATGTATGTATCCCGACTATAAAATTCGCTTTTTCCACAAGGATGTTACGACGTGGCCAACGGAAATCCATTCCCAGCCGCATATCGACGGCCAGGTGATAAAGATACCCAAGAAGCGTATGGAGCTCGCCACTATTCATTTAGCAAACGATTCTATAGCTTCACTTCAAGAAAAGGCATCGCGATATACGGAAAGCGAGGTCCCACGGCGACGCGGAAAATTCAAGCCGATAAAAATTATCACCGGCCCGTTTTTCCGTTTTTTCAAAACATATATCCTTAAAGGTGGTATTTTCGAAGGATATCCCGGACTTGTAAAAGCGATGATGGACGGTTATTATCGATTCCTTATTATGGCTAAGCTCGAAGAAGCACGCCGTAACATTCGAAAGCGAGATATTGACAAGTACCTCAACTGATTAACCGGCTCTCTTATACCTGTTCACCAATAAGGGTAGCCGAGGAAGAGTCGATAATCTTAATCTTTACGGTATCTCCCACTTTAGCCTCGCCTCTGGGGAATACTACCGACTTGTTTTGCTGAGTGCGACCCACCATCTGCTCTTTGCTGCGCTTGGCCACACCCTCCACAAGTACATCAAATACCTTTCCCTCATCGCGGCGGTTACTTTCGCGTGAAAGTTCGTTCTGAAGCGCAATCATGCGGTTCAAGCGGTCGATCTTTACATCTTCAGGGATATTGTCGGGCATCTCTCGCGATGCAAGAGTACCGGGCCGCTCGGAGTATTTGAACATAAAAGCCGAGTCGAAGCCAACCTCTTTCATTAGGTCGAGAGTAAGCTGAAAATCTTCCTCGGTCTCGTCGTGAAATCCGGTGAAAAGGTCGGTGGAAATGCCGCAATCAGGTATGCGTTCTCTTATAGCTTTTATGCGGTCAAGATACCATTCACGTGTATATTTGCGGTTCATGGACTTGAGCACATTGTTGCTTCCTGACTGCACGGGCAGATGGATGTGATTGCAGATATTGGGATAACGGGCGATAACGTCGATAGTCTCGTCGCTCATGTCCTTGGGGTGGGAGGTAGTGAAGCGTATGCGCATATCGTGAGCTGCTTCGGCCACCCGGGAAAGCAACGTGGGAAAATCTATTTCATTACCTTCGCTGTCAGTATATTTATAGGAATTTACATTCTGTCCCAAAAGAGTTACTTCCTTGTATCCCCGAGCACGCAAGTCGGCCACTTCATTGAGAATGCTTTCGATACTTCGCGAGCGCTCGCGTCCGCGTGTGTAGGGAACTATGCAATAAGAACAGAAATTGTTGCAACCGCGCATGATGCTTACGAATCCCGATACGAGCGCACCGCCTATTCTTACCGGAATCACGTCACGATAGGTCTCGGTGGTCGAGAGATCTACATTTACGGCCTTGTTACCGGCCTCGACTGCCGAGAAAAGGTTAGGCAGGTCGAGATATGAATCAGGACCGGCTACAAGGTCAACACCGTGGTTGGTGATAAGATTGTCCTTTACTCGCTCAGCCATGCAGCCTATAACTCCAATGATCAGGCCGCGGGCTTTTCCTCGTTTGCGTCGCAACGAGTTGAGAAACGCAAGCCGTGAAATTATTTTCTGCTCGGCGTTGTCGCGTATGGAGCAAGTATTGAGAAGCACGGCATCAGCATCGTCGATGTTCTCGACAACGTCATAACCGATTGTCTCCATTATGGCAGCCACGACCTCGCTGTCGGCTACGTTCATCTGGCAGCCGTAGGTCTCGATATAAAGATGTTTATTGTCCTGCATTGCAATTTGTAAAGTTTCACGCTCGATTCAACGGTAATTTTAGCTTCGGAAGTTTGTTTTTGAGCGTGATAATGACTAATTTTGCTGCAAAATTACAAAAATATTTCTAAATGGAAGATGTTATAGCCATAATAGTCACGATTCTTATAGGTATCGGAGCCAAGTGGCTGGAAGATCGACATAAAAATAAGGATAAACGTAAGCCTGCCAAGGCTCACACTCCCCAGCAATATCCGCGTCACTACGGCGCCGAATCGGCCGGCGAGCAGTCTGCGGTATCCTATTCCAAGCCGGCCAAGAAAGCCGTGGAGGTTAAGAGGGAGGAGAAGCATGTTCCATTGTTTGAGGAAGGGCAGTGTGCGGTTACCCACGAACCTGTCGAGGATATTCACGCTATAGACAGCACCAATGACGATGAAGCTCTTGCAGCCCATTATGCGCGATGGCGTCAGGCTATCATCGATGCACAGATAATAACACCGAAATTTAAAGATTAATCAATCCCATAAACATTTTTACCAATTACAAATACCAATGAGATTTCCTATTTTGACTCCGCAGGAAGCCGCTGAAATTTTCAAGAACGGCGACAATGTAGGCTTCTCCGGTTTTACTGCCCCCGGCTCGCCCAAAGTTGTGACCGAGGCTCTTGCTCAGCGTGCCGAAAAGCTTCATGAAGAAGGTCATCCCTTTAAAATCAATATATTTTCGGGTGCATCTACATCTGACCGCTGCGACGGCGCTCTGGCCCGTGCAAATGCCATAGGTATCCGCACTCCCTATCAGAATCTCCCTGATCTGCGCAAGCGTATCAATTCCCACGATGCTCATTATTTCGATCTTCACCTGTCGGAACTCGCTCAGAAAATGCGCTACGGTTTCTATGGTGATCTCGATATCGCTGTTATCGAGGTATCGGATATTCAGGATGACGGTACGGTAGTTGTGGGAACAGGTGTAGGTAACGTGCCTACATATGCTTCGCGCGCCAAGAAGATCATAATAGAGCTTAACGAAAAATATCGTCACTCACTTTATGGTCTGCATGACATATACTTGCCCCTTGATCCTCCCAATCGCGGCGAGATACCTATCTTCAAGCCCAGCGACCGCATAGGTTCACCCGTATTGAAACTCGATCCCGAGAAGATTGTAGGCGTGGTTATGAGCGACAACTATGAAGGTGTCAAGCCTTTCTCGACGCTCGACGAAACTACAATGAAGATTGGTGCCAACGTGTGCTCCTTCCTCATCAATGAGATGAAAGCCGGACGTATTCCTTCTACATTCCTTCCCATCCAGTCGGGTGTAGGTAATGTTGCAAACGCCGTGCTCTACGGCCTTGCCGACGCTAAGGAAATTCCTCCCTTCGCGATGTACACCGAAGTTATTCAGGATGCCGTTATCGACCTGATGAAAAAGGGACGCTGCAAGTTCGGCAGCACCTGCGCGCTCACCGTGTCTAACGCCGTAGAGGACGAGGTTATCGATAATATCGATTTCTTCAAGGAGCATGTAGTAATCCGCCCTGCAGAGATTTCCAATAGCCCCGAGGTTATACGTCGTCTCGGTGTAATAGCCATGAATACAGCTCTCGAAGCCGATATATTCGGTAATATCAACTCTACCCACGTGACAGGTACCAAGATGATGAACGGCATAGGCGGTTCGGGCGATTTCACCCGCAATGCTTATATCTCTATTTTCTCTTGCCCCTCTATCACAAAGGAAGGAAAGATAAGCAATATCGTTCCTATGGTATCACATGTTGACCATTCGGAGCACTCGGTAGATATTCTCGTTACCGATCAGGGTATCGCCGATCTCCGCGGTAAAGATCCCGTGCAGCGTGCTCATGAGATTATCAATAACTGCGCTCATCCCATGTATCGCGAGCTGCTTACCGATTATCTCAAACTCGGAACTACCGGTCAAACTCCCCACACTCTCCAGGCTTCACTCGCATTCCACACCGAATTCCTTTCGAGCGGTGACATGCGCAATGTTGACTGGGCGAAGTTTACAAAGTAAAGTCCACAAAGTAATAACTAAAATGGCTGCGTCTGTCAGAAAGATGCAGCCATTTCATTTTGCGGTACATTAATTATCAGATGCGAAGCCACTGCATAGGATTGAGTTTGTTGCGCTCGTTGCGGATCTCAAAGTGTAACACGGGTATACCTCTCGATGAGTCGACGTTAACTTTGCCTATTGTCTGACCGGCTTTCACCGTCTTGCCGTTTTTCACGCTCACGTTATCGATACCGGCATAGATAGTAATATAGTTGCCGTGACGTATCATGACTATGGAGTTATAACCGTCCTCCTTGAAAATTGCCGACACCTTACCGTCAAAAATTGCTCGTGCAGCTGCACCTGAGGAAGTTTCGATATCTATTCCCGAGTTTTCAATTTCTACTTTGGGCAACGAAGGGTGGGGCTGACGACCGAATTTACTTATTATGCGGTATTTCCCTGATATGGGGAAAGGCAGCTTTCCCTTGTTCTGTGCAAAAGTCCCCCCGAGATTCTCCACTTTTGAAGCTTCAGCCATAGGAGTTGCCGGCGAGGAAGTATGGTCGGGCTTTGTGGATTTGTCAGGCGTCGTACTTTTGAC
>JAIDSW010000186.1:8041-8342 GCA_029061025.1 Duncaniella sp. | reverse complement strand
GACAAAACCCAGGGGGCGACGCTCTCACCACTCAAACGCCGCCCGACCCTGTAGGGACGGTGCTTTGCACCGTTTCCAAGCGGCTCAATTAAGCATTATCTCGGAAGAAAAAAGAGCGGGGTAAGATTATGGATCTGTGAGCGCTGCCCCCCGCCGCAGCGGCAAGGCGCTGTCAAAAATTTGGGCAATCTTACTAATTTTTCATGAAATTTGCGAAATGTATAATAATTATTAATAAAGATGCGTGATTATTTGATAGATTTTTATTAATTTTGCGACTTAATTCTGATTTTTAAATCAT
>JAIDSW010000186.1:0-8031 GCA_029061025.1 Duncaniella sp. | reverse complement strand
TTATAAAAATGAAAAAGTTTTATTTGCTCGGTGGAATGGCTGCAGCTACAGCATTGATTGCAGCGGCTGCATCTTATTCCGCCAATTCTGATTCAAGTACAGTTGCTCCGCAAGCTGATGAGTCAACTGCTGCTACTGTTCCTTATTATGGTTCGGCTGCCGCTAATTCTTCCAAAATATCTGATGGTTGGACTGTAATTAATGCCAATAATGACAGTAAGGCTTTTGCACCGGGTTACAATTCTTCATCTAATTCGGAAGCGCATCTTAGCATTTCTTATACTCCCAGTGGTGTTCCTCAGGATGATTACATTATTTCTCCTGCTATACATCTGAATGCCGGTACTGACTATAAGGTCGGTTATACATGGAAGGGTAGTTCCTATGGCGAAAATGCAACCATTTACATGTCAAAGTCTTCCGAGCCCGCCGAAATTAAGTTGGCAACGAGTATTCATGATTTTGAAGAGGATAAGCACACTTCATATGAAAAGTACTGGGATACTTTTACTCCTTCAGAGGATGGAGATTATCATTTTGTGTTTTACTTGCATTCCGGTGGCAATAAGGGATATGTATATTTCGATGACCTTACCGTTGTTGAAAACAAATTTGCACCTGCATCAGTGACCGGACTCAAGGCTACTCCCGGCGCTGACCGCGAGCTTTCTTGCAAAGTTGAGTGGACTCTCCCCACTACAGATGTGTTTGGTGAGACTATCCCTGAAGATAAGCCCATTACGGCAGTGAAAGTATATCGTGACGGCGTCGAGATCGAGAATGCCAATCTTGATGCAACAGCTACCGAGTTTACGGATACTGAGGAAACCGGTCTTACTTCGGGTTATCATGTATATGGTGTGAGTGTAGTAGCCGGTGGTGTAGAGGGAACCCGCACTGAAGTGGGCCCTACCGCTTACGTTGGCCCGATCGTACCATTTAAGTTGCCTGCTAACTTCGTGATATCGTCTAATGATGACTTGTCATTATGGACTGCTGTTAACGATTCCAAATCGTGGGAGTATAATTCATCCTATGCTTATGGAGCAAGATACATGGCGAGTGGTAGCAAAGAAATGGACAACTGGCTTATCACCCCTCCTTTCGTTGTGGAAAGCGAAGGCTATTATCGTATTACCGTCACAGCATTCTCAACTAATACAGATGAGAATTCGTTTGAATTATGCCTGCTTAATTCTCCTGATGTGGAGACCGCCGCTAAAAAGGTAGTTAAAGACGATTGGAAACTATCTCAGGCCTATGCAAGTAATACTTCCGAGAAGCCTGTGGAAACGTATGATTTCAAGTTTGACGGAACTGGTACTTATTATGTGGGTTTACACAACAAGACAAGTCTTTCCAATACCACATACGCTACCTACTACGTTTCGTTCATAAATGTTGAAAAAACTTCATTCGTGCCCGGAGTGGTAGAAAACCTTAAGGCTGTACCTGCTGAAAATTATGGAAATGCCATCGAGGTAAGCTGGGACAATCCCACTACGAGCCTTACCGGTGATGAAATCACAAGCGATGATTATAAGATTGAAATATATCTTAATGATGCTGAAACAGCCGCCATTACAGTAGACGGTGATAAGACTTCGGCAACAGTCAATGTTGATGCTCCCGGTATTTATACCGTAACAGTAAAAACTGTTTCTACTGACGATGACCATGGTACAGCACCCAATCCTCCTGCGGTTTCTACCGCATGGGTAGGTTCGCATGTAGTTCCCGTGCCTTATACAACCGAGTTTAAGGAAAATGATCCCACTATGTCAATATGGGAGATTGTGGATGGAAACAACGATGGTGTAACTTTCCGTCATTTTGTTAATTCCTATAGCAATTACATGGACTTTACTACGAGTGCGAAAGAGTTTAAAGACTACCTGCTTTCGCCCCACATGGAACTTGCACCCGGATTTTACAAGGCAACAGTAGAACAAACCGGTTCATCCTATTCACCCGCATCTCCTGTATTAGGTGTGATAAAGGCCGGTACTTTTGATGTAGATAATATAGAAATGCTTTCGTCTGTAGAAATCAATCTGAACGCTTACTCATTAACCAGCGATCTTATTTTTGAGGTTAAAGAAGAGGGCGCTTTCCAGATTGTATACGGTCTTGACGAGACATTTACTTCCTACTATTCGAGCCTGAAGCTTAACAAACTTACGGTTGCGACTACCGAATTGCTGCCCGGTGACGTAACTGACCTTGTAGCGAAGGTGGATGAGGATGGTGAGAATACAGTAGAACTTTCATGGACAAATCCGTCAGTGATGTTCAACTCGCAGATTCCCATGACGGCGATCGACAAAGTGGAAATACTCCGTGGAAATGAAGTAATAGCTACTATTACGGAGGATCTCACACCCGGGGCTGCTGCAAGCTATACTGATACCGAAGTACCTGCCGGACCTAATACGTATACCGTCAAGGTTCTCACTGCCGATGATAAAGCTCATGAAGGTTCATTCCCGTCGGTTACTACCGAATGGGTAGGAGGCGGACAGGAAGCCCCTGTTGACCTTATTACTGATAACGGTGAGTTCCCGGCATGGTCATTTATCGACGCAGACGGTGATCACGGTAAATCGGGTATGTATTCATGGAAATACTCCACGAGGAAATACATGATTGAAGGAGTTAACTTTGAAAATGATGATTACCTTGTATCGTCGCCCCTGAAGGTTAAGGAGAACGAGATATATAAGATCACCTATTTCATGTCAGCTCTTTCAGGAGATAACAACAATGATATCAACCTGTCGGTTAAGGTGGGTTCTCACAAGGATGATGCCACAACTTACGCTACAGTCCACACTATCAAGCTTCCCAAGGCTCAAGGTTACAAGGAATACTCATTCTATCTTGCCGTAGGAAATCCTGACGAGGCAGAGCCTCAGTCGGCTCCCCGTCGCGTGAAGGCTTATGCTGAGGGTGAAGAGCCGTCGGCCGCCGATCTCTATGCCGCTTCGGCCAAAGTTCCCGCAGAAGGCGATTATAAGGTTGCTCTCCACACTACAGATCAGGGTGGTGGTGTTCAGATGACCCAGTTCCACTATGCCAAGGCAGCTGACTACGATCCCGGATCGACTACTTCAATCGCCGATGTTGAGTCCGCAGCAGTAACTTTCGATGGTGTATCGGTAAGCTTCGCAGGTTGTGCCGATGTTACGGTATATGACATTACCGGTGCAATGGTTGCCTCGCAGGCCGGGGTAGAAGGTAAATATACTTTCGACGGTCTCGCTGCCGGATGCTATATTGTAAATGTAGCTTCAGCGGCCGGCAACCACACTCTCAAAGTGGTAGTAAAGTAAAAATACCGAAGTCAATCTTACAATTCGTAATAAATTAGAAACGGACGGCAAGCTGCGTAAAGCGGCAAGCCGGTCCGTTTTTTGAGAAAAATACTTTATTCAGAAATACTCATGAATATAAAACTGAAAAGGCTGGTGGGAATTGCGGCCACATGTGCATCGGTCATGCAGCTATGGGGTGCTGATCCTGCTTCCCTACGCAAAGCACCCGAAGCGTTGACTCCCCCGGAACCTTCTACCGTGCTTTGCGGTATAATGGTGAGCAACGACGACTGGACTTCAACCGAAGATGCCGGCATATATACCGTGGAGGTAAAGAGCGACGGTGAAATAAAGTGTCTTCACAAGTCGGCCGACATGGCCAATACCGCTGCCGCAATCCTTCATAACAATTTACTTTACGCTGTGACGGCCTCACCTGAAGGATGCTATTACAATCAGTATTCTTCTACCGACTGGACCCGAAAGTCGCATCAGGCCATCGATGAAATTAATGTCCCGTCGGATCTCACTTACGATCCTGTAAGCGGTAAAACGATAGGCGGATTCTGGGACAGCGGTTACGTCGGCTATTCGATAGTGGCCTCATTCGGACTTGGCGACGCTGAGCGCAAACCGCTCACCGGCTACTGGGATGAACGCGATTTCTTCGCTTTTGCCGCAACCCCCGAAGGTACGGTATACTCACTTTACGGCTCGTTTAATTATCTTGTGAAGGTCAATGTGACCAACCGTAATGCCTCCACTCCCATCGTGGAGCGAATCAAGAGCACGGGACTGGATCCGAAGTATAACATGATCGCCGGAAAGGTTGGCTCCATGACCTACGACGAGGCCAACAAGCGCCTGCTTGCTATCATTCCTCAGGAAGACGGGTGGGGGAGTAATAAACGCAACTGGACCTCGCTGGTAGAAATCAATCCCGAGACCGGAGTTACAACCGAAATTCGTCAGATGCCCGGTAATGCTTGTTTTGCCGGAATTTATGTGATGGAAACTGTGACCGACCCTATGGCTCCTGCCACAGCTACGGGTCTCTCAGTTGTGCCCAACGCGATGGATCCGCTCAGCGCTAAGGTGAGCTTCTCGATTCCCGCAGTGACCTACGGCGGAGCACCCCTAACGGAGAAAGTGATGGCGATCGTCGATGTAAACGGATCGGTAAGCGTGCATGGTTACTATAATGCCGGTGATGAAGTTGAGATCCCTGTAAATCTTGCCGAGGGTGATAATACTGTGAAGGTAACACTTGCTACCGATGCCTTGCGGGGCGAGCCGGTAGAGAAGACCATATTTGCCGGAGAGGATGCACCTCTTGAGGTAAGTAACGTCAGGGTAAGTATTGATGGCGGTGTCGCTACGATCGACTGGGACGCACCGGCAGGGGGCGCCAACGGCGGCTCGATTATCCCGGCCAATATTACCTATGTGGTGACCCGCATGCCTGATAATAAGGTGATCGCAGATGGTACGGCATCTACATCCGTAGCCGACAAAGATTTACCCCCTGTCGCACGCTCGATTTACTATACCGTTAAAGCCCGAAATTCCAAAGGCGAATCAAAGGTAGTAGAGTCCAATCGCGTGCCCGCAGCCGGAGCGTTCGGCATACCATTTTCAGAGACGTTTGATTCGGCCGACGATTTTGCCCTGTGGACGGTGATAGATCCTAACGGCGGCCCCGTGTGGGCATATAATGACGGTCAGGCTGATTACCTTAATAATCCGGGACTTGTGGCGGGTGACGACTGGCTCATAAGTCCGGCCATCAACCTTGAAGCCGGTAAGTCATATAAATTGCGATATGAATACCGCACGGGTGGTTATCAAAAGGCTGAAAACTTTGAGATCAAGGCCGGAACCGCTCTCAAGCCCGAAGCAATGACGGTAGATGTAGCAGAGCACAACGGAGTGACTAACACCAAGTATACCGCGGCCGAGGCATCGTTTAAAGCAACGGAGTCGGGTAAGTGGTACATTGGTATTCATTACGTTGGCCCGGCCGAGAACTATCGCCTGATGATCGATAATATCACCCTGACTGAATTTGACGGCAGAGTGCCGGCTAAGGTGAGCGACCTTAAAGTATCGCCGAAAAATCCGGGCTCTCTCGAAGTGAGCGTGGAATTTACCGTACCTACGCTTGATGCCGACGGCAATGAACTCTCAAGCGTATCGAAGGCCGAGTTGTACCGTGAGGATGTATCGGCTACTGTCCCTGTCAAGATATTTGACGGTATCACCCCCGGTCAGACACTCAGCTATGACGACACGGTAGAGAAGGCAGGTAAATATACCTACGCAGCTAAAGTGTATAATGCCAACGAGTGCGGAGTAGTCGCTTCAGTCACTGAATTTATCGGTGAAGATAAGCCTGCAGCGCCATCGTCACTTATCGTTACAGAGGAAGGTGAACATCCCGTCGTGAGCTGGACCGCCCCGACGGCCGGAGATAACGGCGGCTGGATCGATCCCATGAAGCTCTCTTATCTTGTTTACCGAAACGGTGTGAAAGTCGCTGAGAATGTTAAGGAAACCACCTTTACTGATACCGCTTACAAATCACCCGCTGACCGTCAGGATGCAATTTCTTATATTGTAATATCTTGCTACGACGGAGTTTCCTCACGCGGAGCTCAGACGGATGCCGTGGTGGTAGGCGCGCCTTACAAAGCTCCGGTTAATGAAACATTCCCTGAAGCAGGTATGAATTACTATCCCTGGCTTACCCAGAGTTTCATGGCTCCTACTAATGCGTGGACGCTTGAAACGTCGGGTATCAATCCCGTTGTGGCCGATCATAGCGGCGACCGAGGAGTGGCCTGTTTTCACGCCGTAGGAGAGCAGAAAGGGGTAATATCCTACTATTATTCGCCCAAATTCGATATTTCAGCGTTGGATTCGCCCGTTCTTTCATTCTATATGTATCACACTCCCTCAATAGAGGGCGACGGCTCGATGCAGGTGTTGCTTTCAACCGGAGGCAGTGCGTTTGTCGAGACCGGTGCACCTATCGGCCGCACTGATGCCGAGGCTGATGGATGGGTGCGTCATATTATAGACCTGACCGCCTGCAAGGGAGCTGACGATCTGCGTGTAGGATTTGCAGGAACGGGTGATGCTGCCGCCAATATATTCATCGACGATATTCAGATCATGAATGTATTGCAGCGTGATGCGGCACTCGCTTTGTTTAAAGCACCGTCGCGTGTGGCTGCCGGACAGAAATTCGCCATTGAGGTCGGAATTGAAAATGTAGGTCTCGAGGATCTTCAGGGATTATCGCTCTCGGTGTATGACGGAAGCGAGATGCTTGTTTCAAAGAATGAAATCGATTTGGCTGCCAACTCAGCAGTAAGCGAGCAATTTGAAATCGAGTTGTCAACTCCCGGAGTGCATGATCTGAAAGCCATCATTACCGGTGATTCAGGCCAAGAAAATAATATAGCCCAATCGCAGGTCAACGTGGTCACTCCGGTTGTCCCCACCGTGACAGGCCTGTCGGCGACTGTGGCTGACGGCTGCGTGACTTTGCGCTGGAAGTCTCCCGAGGAACGTGGCGCAATTACCGATGATGTTGAGTCATATACCGACTGGGCTATCGACGGCATAGGCGATTGGACGATGTATGATGGAGATTATGCTCCCACCGTGTATATCAACAAGGATCTGGGTCAATATCCCTACGCCACCGAGCGAAAAGCCTTCCAGATATGTAATGCCTCAACACTCGGCATAGACATCTGGGACGAGGGCAAGCCGCATTCCGGAAACAAAATGTTTATGTCAGTAGCTTCGGTAGGCTATGTAAACAATGACTGGCTTATATCTCCCCGTCTCAACGGTGCGCAGCAATGGATATCATTCTTCGCACGCTCGTTTACCTTGCAGAATATTGCACCCGAGCGCATGAGAGTATGGTATTCTGCTACCGATACTGATCCGGTGAATTTTGTGGAACTTACTGCTAATCCCGTAGAGCTCGGTGCCACATGGCTTGAATATCGTTTCATGCTCCCTGAAGGGGCGAAGTATTTCGCAATAAACTGTGTGAGCGACGATTCTTTTGCAATGTTTGTCGACGATGTTACATTTAACGACATGACCGTCCCTGTATGGACTCTTACGGGTTATGAAGTGATGCGCGACGGAGAGACTGTGGCCACCGTCACTGAGCCCGAATTCACCCACGTAAGTGCCGGCGGTAAATATGCAGTGCGACCTGTGTATGAGCAAGGCTACGGTGAGTATTGCGAACCGGTGGAAGTGGCTACTTCAATGATAGCAGATCCTGCTTCGCAGGTAAGCATCGAGGCGGTCGACGGAGCCATAGTGATAAATGGTTACTCAGGGCCGGTGATGATTACCAATGTGCTCGGACAATCATTTACCGCCGACGCCGACAGAGTACCTGTGGCTCCGGGCGTATATCTTGTCACCGTGGATACAATGACAGTAAAAATCATTGTGAGATAGCAGTATTACCATCAACATTAAAAGAGGCTGCGCCGTGATTAAGATTTACGACGCAGCCTCTTTTAATCCTTATCCCCCCCTTCGCCCGCACCCAAAGACAAAACACTTTCCCCGGGTTCTCATCCCAGCTTTCCTATGCGAAAAAAGAGGCTGTGTCAAAATATGCTATTTCAAAATGTGTACCGGCGTCCGCAGGCCGCCGAGTTCTTCGTAACCCGGGTCG
>JAIDSW010000185.1 GCA_029061025.1 Duncaniella sp. | reverse complement strand
TTGGCTATTGGTCGGCCGGGTCGTATGGGTATAAGAGACAGGTAGAATACAGCGTTGTAAACACGGCCGGGACGATAGCCGCACCACCAGTTGGTGAGGTTCAACATTACGTCAACGGTAGGAACGAAGTAGTTAAGTTTCTGCTTGTAGAAGCCACCGCCGAGTTTCTCATCGGGCATTACACCGAGATCATAAACGTAGTTGCTTACAGCGTGGATCTGAGTGAAGTTACCACCGATACGACCTCCGATGATGGGTGAGAACCACTTACCTACATAGAGAGAAGCAGCGGGAGCGATACGTTTTTTCTTACCAAGCTTTGCATCATACTTGGAGAAGTAGAAATTGGCACCACCTTCAGCAGTGATAAACCAGTTATCCTGGAAACGATTGAAAGTGTAGCCCTGCGCGGGATCTTCCACAAAGGTTACTTCCTCTGCGGTCTGAGCCATGAGAGTCTGGCCGGCAAATGCGGCACAAACCAATGCTAAGATTGCACTCTTGTTCATAACTTTGAAAATTTAATAGATAATAAATATTGAAATTTAATTAATTTTTATTCATAAATACAGTTGAAACGAGGACTCGGTAGGGAGTTCGCGTAAAAAACAACTCAAAATTATAACTTTTTTTTAACACTACCCAACTTTTTTGAAAAAAAATCAAAATTTCTTTCCAATTTTCCTATTTTGTTACAAAATTTCACTGTATACGGCGTTTTCGCGGGGAAATTTGGCGCAAAAATTCTCCTATAAGTAAGACGGGAGAGGTGGCGACTATGATTATAAGCCAGTCAGTAAACGACAGCGGTACGGTGCTGAAAAACGCTCCACCCCACGTAACTATAAGAATCTGGCCGACCAATATCACAGCGGCTACTCCGAGAAATTCACCGCATCCCGAAAGATGGAATGCCGACCGATGGGTGTCGAGCGCCCGTGAATTGAATATATTCCAGAACTGTAGCATCACGAACACGGTGAATATTACCGTGAGTTCATAAGGAGTAAGTGATCCTTCCTCGCCCAGGCCCGCACTGAATACATCAGCCACATTATTAATATTACAGCGTTCAAACCAGAATATCATGCCGGCAAGGATGACAAAGAATATCAATCCGGTGGAAATGATATTGCGCCACATCGCAGGTGTGATTATGAACTCGCTGCGCGAACGCGGTTTCCTGTTCATGACGTCGTGACTCGGAGGTAAAGTCGACAATGCGAGAGCCGCAAATGTATCCATGATAAGATTTACCCAAAGCATCTGAGTGACCGTAAGGGGAGATTCGGTGCCCATAAAAGCCCCGGCAAGAACCACCAGACATGCCACGACATTGACAGTAAGCTGAAACGAGATAAAGCGCTGAAGATTGATATACAGCGAGCGTCCCCACATCACGGCTTTACCTATCGAGGCAAATGAATTGTCGATAATCGTAATATCCGAAGCTTCTTTAGCCACCGAAGTACCGTCGCCCATCGAAAGCCCCACATGTGCCGCTTTCAGAGCCGGAGCATCATTCGTACCGTCGCCGGTCACGGCAACCACCTCGTCGAGCCTGCGCAACGTCTCCACGAGCCGCTTCTTATCTATCGGACGCGCGCGGGCAATGATTTTGAGGCGCGGTACAAC
>JAIDSW010000184.1 GCA_029061025.1 Duncaniella sp. | reverse complement strand
TGACAGGCCGTGTATTATGCAATGGCCAACAAGGATTATGCGACGGCGGTGGAACTTCTGCCGAAAGTTATTCAAAATACGCCCGACTCGTGGAGTCGCCGACGTTTTCTGCGGCTCATGATCGAAGCTTCGCGTAATCTTGACCGTAAGGATCTGCTTCTACCAGCGCTTTCAGAGTATTCAGCTATGACCGACGACCTGCTCAAGCAGCATATTTCGTCGATTTACCGCGAGATGCAGATTGCTTATGATATGTATGACCTCGAAGATGAGTTCAACAGTCTGAAAGCTGAAAAAGATAATACCGAGCGAAGACTCAACCGCAATCTTATCATTCTCTCGGCCATAACCACGATAGCGCTGATTGTGATGATAGTGGTGCTCTTCATGCTCTATCGACGTACCCGCACCCTTGCCCGCCGCCTTGAGGAATCCAACAACACCCTCACTTCGGAGCGCGATCAGCTGCGCTCGCAGCAGGATGCCATTCGCGTGGCCCGCGAGGAGGCTGAGAAAGCCAATGCCCTGCGAGCCCACTTCATAAAAAATCTTTCGTCGGAAATTGTCCCGCCGCTCAACGCTATCACCGAATATGCCCATCTGCTCACCGATCTTATCGATGAGAATACGAAGCAATATATGGAGTCATATGTAGGCATGATCGATCTCAACTGCGATCTCCTCCGCACGCTCTCGCAGGACGTGATGCTACTGTCGGAGATTGACACGACTCGCCTGCCTGTCAATACCACCAATGTCGACATTGACCGCACGCTCATTACCGCTATCGAGTCGGCCAAGGGATTGGATCGCAAAGGCCTTGAGGTCAACTTCGTCAACGACGGCGTGGATTTCATGATTCATTCCGATCCACAGCGCATCCAGCAGATTATCACCTATCTGCTCTCCAACGCATTTAAGTTTACCGACGAAGGCTCGGTGACGGTGCGCGCTTATAAGTCAGGCAAAAATGTCGCTATCTCAGTCACCGATACCGGTATAGGTATAAATCACAAATTCAAGGACAAAATTTTTGACCGCTTCTTTAAGATTTCGCGTGATACACCCGGAGCCGGCCTCGGACTCCACATCGCCCGCCATCTTGCCCGTCTGCTCGGCGGCGAGCTCAGGCTCGATTCCGCCTACGAGCGCGGTGCCCGCTTTATACTGACGCTGCCCGTAGGCTGACGACTCATCGCGCCTTGCTGCGTGACGCCGACACCAGATATACGCCCCAGAATATCATTGCTACAGCCACTATCTTCATGCCTGTGACCTTGTCAAGCCCCACGGCAATCCCTACAGCCGTGGCTACCACAGGCTGCACGTAATTATACATACCCACTACCGCGGGCCGCAGGTTTTTCTGGCCTATCATCACGAGAATATACGCTACGAAAGTTGCACCGGCCACCACATAGGCCACACCGGCCATCTCGGCCGGCGTCACATCTTGCCACCGGGCTGAAAGTATACTCTCGGCCGAAAACGGCAGTATCACCACGGCCGCAAACGTAAACATCCATTTCATAAGCGTGACCACCGAATACTTGCGGATGAAATTCTTGTAAAAAGTAAGGTAGCAGGCATAACTCAGCTGAGCAGTAAGCACCAGAAGATCCCCCTTGATATTGTTTCCTCCCCCGGCAGCCGAGCCGAGATTGCCGAGAACCAATATCAGAGCTCCGCAACCACCCAGCACTATACCCGTAATCTTGCGGCCGGTGATGCTCTCTTTCAGCACCACTGCCGAAAGAAGGAGCACCCACAGAGGCATCGTGGTGGTGATTACAGCAGCCTCACCCGGAGCCGTATGACTCACGCCGAAAATATAGCACCCCTGATTAAAAACTATTCCAATCAATGCCGCCCCAAGAAGACGCAGCTTATCGGCCGCCGGAACCGTTTCCTTAGGGCATATGAGAGAGTAGAGCCAAAACATCACAGCCGCTCCCACGATGCGGAAATCAGTCATAAGCAACGGACCGATAATACCCGCGGCCATCACCATTTTGGCCACCGGAGCCATAAGCCCCCACATCACATTAGCGCCGAGCATCGACACATGCCCCTTCACAACACTATTCATAAAGTCGCTTAACTCAAAAATCAAAATTCCCCGCAAAATTACTACAAAAAATCTCAACAGCGATTTGAAAAGTGAAAAAAAACTCCTACCTTTGTATTCGCTATCGCCCGGATGGCGGAATCGGTAGACGCGCTGGTCTCAAACACCAGTGGGGCAACCCATCTCGGTTCGAGCCCGAGTCCGGGTACAAAAAGAAGAGTTTCCAATCGAGGGAACTCTTCTTTTTGAGTAATGCACTAACTCAATCCACATCAGCATAGTTTATAAATAAAAACTGCCGAAATCAACCGATTTCAGCAGTTCCCTAATTTGTGACCCCGGAGAGGCTCGAACTCTCGACCCAATGATTAAGAGTCATTTGCTCTACCAACTGAGCTACGGAGTCAGTTTTTGGTCGTTTGAGGGTTTCAGCGTTGCTGTCTTTCTCAAATGCGATGCAAAGGTAGGACGTTTTTTTGAGTTATGCAAATTTTCTGTGCGCTTTTTTGTGATAAATTTTAAAAATATGCCTTTTCGGATAGTTTGTGGTCTGTTTGGAGTTAGAAATTCTTGATGTAGATTATCATTTTTATCGCAAAATCGAAGTTGACTATCTTGCCGTTGGCATTGCCGGCGATGTCTTCCTGTGCCTGATTCATGGCGGAGATAATTTTTTCGGCGTTGTTTTCGGATATGAAGCGGGCGAAGTTGCGCGAAAATTTTTGCTCTTCGGTGGTGAGATAGTTGAGCTGGGGGAGGGCAAAATTATATATGAAGTTTTCGCGGATGAGACGTTGGGCATAGTCGTAGAACTTGAGTTGCTGCTCGCGGCCGAGTCCGGCAATATCGTTGGCCCATTTCTTGAGTTCTTTTACGTCGCGCTGGTAGGCGCGTCGCATCAGGGTGATGAAGTAGTCGAAAAACATTCGTGATGTGCTCGTGGCGTCGAGTGATCGCAAGGCTCGGTTGACGTCGCCTTCGGCAATGTGGGCGAGCGCGAGGGCGTCGGCGGGATCCATTGCTGCGCGACGCTCGAGTATTTCGGCCACGGTGCTGTCGCTGAGGCGTTGCATTTCTATGGGGCGGCAGCGGGAATAGATGGTGGGGAGGATTGAGGCGGCATCGTCAGAGACCAGTAAGAATATGGTATCATGAAATGGC
>JAIDSW010000183.1 GCA_029061025.1 Duncaniella sp. | reverse complement strand
GATTAATATAGGAGTCAACATAGCCACCGCCCCGCATACATCTTTCACACTCAAGCTCGATGATTCGGAGAGCGCCGAAGAATATGACTTCATTACGTTTCATGACCGCGACAAAGCCCGCAAGGATTCAATAGCGGCTCTCGACCCGCTTCCGCTCATAATTCGCGATCTCCGCAACCGCCGCAATCAGGAGGAAGAAGGACCTCCTACCGAGTATGTGCTTGATTTTAATCTTGACGTTACCCCGGCGGCTACGCTCAACATCGTCATGGATCCGTCGAGCGGTGATAAGATCAGCGCCGTGGGCGAGGGTCACATGCGCATGAATTATGCCTCGACAGGTGATTTCAGAATATTCGGTAACTACCGCATCAACCGAGGAAGCTACAATTTCACGCTTCAGGACATCATCATAAAGGATTTCGCGCTTGTCGACGGCAGCATGATTAAATTCAACGGTAATCCTGATGCCGCTCTTCTTGACCTGAAGGCGACATATACCGTCAACGCCAATCTTACCGATCTTGATGAATCATTCAGTCAGGACAAGGAACTCAACCGCACCAATGTGCCGGTCAACGCCGTGCTGCTCGTTACGGGCGACATGCGCCAGCCCGACATTGCTTTCGACCTCGAGTTTCCCACACTTACACGCGATGTCGACCGAAAAGTGAGGTCGATAGTTTCTACCGAAGAAATGATGAACCGCCAGATCATTTATCTGCTGGCTCTCAACCGCTTCTATACGCCCGATTATATGAACGCAACACGCGGTAACGAACTTGTGTCGGTGGCTTCGTCGACGATTTCTTCACAGTTGTCATCGATGCTTGGCCAGCTCAGCGACAAGTGGAGCATCGCGCCTAATTTCCGCAGCGACCGCGGTGATTTTTCTGATGTGGAGGTCGATGTGGCGCTGTCGTCACACCTGCTCAACAACCGCCTGCTGCTCAACGGCAATTTCGGCTATCGCGATAAGTCGCTCAACAACAACAGTTTTATCGGCGACTTCGATATACGATACCTGCTCAATCGCACCGGTACTATCTCGCTCAAAGCCTACAATCGTTACAACGACCAGAACTATTACCTGAAAAGTGCCCTCACCACCCAGGGAATAGGCGTGGTGTTCAAGCGCGATTTCGACAACTGGCTCGAATTCCTCAATCCATTCAGAAGACGTCATGCCGCTAAGGTCGAGGAGCCGCAAGATACCGATC
>JAIDSW010000182.1 GCA_029061025.1 Duncaniella sp. | reverse complement strand
GAAGGGTTGGAATTATCTGGCGTTCGCTGTGGTATTCCTTAATAAAATTCACAAATCAAAAAAGTTTAGATGACTTCTATATAATAATGATACGATTCATCGTAACATAGAAGAAATTGAAGCAAGATAATTTGGATCTTGAAATCTGCGTTACTAATCGGTTTTTCTAAGTAATATGTTGTTGATATCGGTATTTAAATGATTATAATCTAAGGTCTCTTCGTTATTGCTGTACTGATGTATAGCACATTTAATCAATGGCTTGATATACCAATTGTTTATCCAAAACTGGTTGGGCAAATCATAAAAAAATCTGATACGGTAAACATCTGTGCAATAAATAATAGGGAATTCTCCATAATATTCCTTACATAAATTTGACCATTCGTTAACATACTCCCTTACTTGAGAATATGTCCAATTCTGGTCGCCATATTTTTCTACATCAAGGCAGGGTATAATATCGATATCTCGATTTACAACTCTTTTGTAGAACTCGAATTGTTCTTTGGGAGATTCCTCTCTTGTTAAAAAATGATATGCTCCAAATTTAATGTTCCTATCTTTAGCAAACTGTTTGTGCTCTGTAAATTTCTTGTCTTTAAATGAAGCTCCTTGGGTTGCTTTTGCAATAATAAACGAAACACTATCAATTGCGGAATAAGATTTATGGATGTAATTGTTAGCGGTTATTTGGTTGTGATGGGAAACATCAATTCCTTCACAGGTAGGGTGATAGGTCAGCTGTTTGGCTGCTGACCAAACTATTGTTAAAGCTAATAATGAGAAAAAAATCTTGTGTTTCATATGATTTAATGTGTGCTCGCCGCAAACTGTTTGGCTGTAGTGGATTGTTACGACCGGGTTGGTGGCTATCGAATGGTGTGACGGCTTGATTCACCCGTGATGAAGTGGCAGGAGTCGGAACACCGGTACATTAACTATCGCGGAACAAAGGTAAATAAATCCGGACATATATGTATGATTATCTTAATTTTTTTAATCCAATAACGGGGGTGGTAAAAAGTAACTTGTCTCTTATATTATTATGTAAAGTTAACTGACAAATATTATATAATTCAATAAGTAAGTTTCAGGAATTAGTTTATATTAAAGATTCGTGATTGATATTGATAAGATTTCAATTTATGAGCAAGGAGTTATGGGGTTCCATAATGACTTGTGAGTAAGTTGAAAGATTGCAATATCAAGCCGAAGATTGATATAAACTAATTCTTGAAACTTACTTATATGTTTTTTGTCTATATTTGCAAAATTAGTAATTTTTCCGAGATTTCGGCGATATAGAGGCCGGAAACCGCTGCGATGTCCGCTATAAAGGCCGCCCGCGCACTGTTAGCTTTAATTAACACACATGTACACGATTCAGGCACATGCAGTCGCTATCTTTGCGGCAGAATACCCGCAATGCCCAACCCCAAACAACCTCCCGCCCATGACGCTCCTTCTCATCATTATTCTCCTCCCGTGCTGGCTCCTTCAAGCGCTCAAAGACGGCGCCGACATTGATTGACGCCCCTTCCACACCCATTCCGTCACCCCACCCCACACCCTCGCGACGTTAAAAGTGTGAAATCGCTTTGAATTCACGGCGGGGGATTGTAACTTTGTTGTTATGAATCCAAATGCTCCTCTTGCCGAGCGGCTCCGTCCACGCTCACTCGATGAATATATCGGCCAGACCCACCTCGTGGGGCCCGGCGGCGTGGTGCGCACCATGATCGAGCAGGGCTGCGTAGCGTCGTTTATCCTCTGGGGGCCTCCGGGCGTGGGCAAGACCACGCTGGCACGCATCATAGCCAACACGGTTGAAGTGCCCTTTTACACCCTCTCGGCCGTCAACTCGGGCGTGAAAGATGTGCGCGAGGTGATCGAAAAATGCCGCGCCGACGCGCGCAGCATGTTCTCCCGCGGCCGTCCGGTATTGTTTATCGACGAAATCCACCGCTTCAGCAAGTCGCAGCAAGATAGTCTGCTGGGCGCCGTCGAGAGCGGCGTGGTGACGCTCATAGGCGCCACTACGGAGAATCCGTCGTTTGAAGTCATCCGCCCGCTGCTGTCGCGCGCCCAGGTCTACACGCTCCGTCCCCTCGAAAAAGAAGAGCTGCAGCAACTGCTCGACCGCGCCCTGACCACCGACGAAGTGCTCGCCGCGCGCGGAGTCGACGTCGAGTCCACCACCGCCCTCTTCCGCTTTGCCGGCGGCGACGCCCGAAAGCTGCTCAACATCCTCGACCTCATGCTTCAGGCCACCCCGCAGGGTCAGCGCATAGTCATCAACGACAAGACCGTCACCGAGCGCCTCCAGGAAAATCCGGCCGCCTACGACAAAAACGGCGAGATGCACTACGACATCATCTCGGCATTCATCAAGAGCATACGCGGCAGCGACCCCGACGCCGCCGTCTACTGGCTCGCCCGCATGATAGCCGGAGGCGAAGACCCCGAGTTTATCGCCCGCCGCCTCGTGATCCTCGCCGGCGAAGACATCGGTCTGGCCAACCCCAACGCCCTGCTGCTCGCCAACACCACCTACGAAGTGATACGCAAGATAGGCATGCCCGAAGGCCGCATACCGCTCGCGGAGTGCACCATCTATCTGGCCACCTCGCCCAAAAGCAACTCGGCCTACATGGCCATCGACCGCGCCCTCGCCCTCGTCGGCGACACAGGCGACCTGCCCGTGCCGCTCCACCTGCGTAACGCACCCACGTCGCTGATGAAAGACATGGGCTACGGCCGCGACTACAAGTATGCCCACGACTACCCCGGCAACTTCGTCATCCAGCAATTCATGCCCGACGAGCTCGGCCACCGCAACCTCTGGCGCCCATGCGACAACCCCACCGAGCAGCGCGCCATGGCCCTCCAAAACTCCCGCTGGCGCCCGTCCGAAGATAAAAAATAACCCTTACGGTAAAAAATCGACGCCCAACGCATTGTCAAACTAAAAAAATATTCGTAAATTTGCACCGCAAATATAATTTCGGCCTCGGGGTGTAGCACAGTTGGCAGCGCGCCACGTTCGGGACGTGGAGGTCGGAAGTTCGAGTCTTCTCACCCCGACAA
>JAIDSW010000181.1 GCA_029061025.1 Duncaniella sp. | reverse complement strand
TATACCTCTGCCATGCAACAGCTCCAACAATCTGTTGCAGGTAATCAAGACGCAATATCCCGACGCACGCAACATCAATGCGGTCACTCAGGTGCTCGAACCGCTCAGCGCCTACGGCATCGACGGCGGTACCGACTTCGAGAAAGTGGAGAGCGCGCGCCAGCTCTCGTCGAGCGAATACTCTCTCAACTCCACTCTTGGCTACATCTCGATAAAGGCGGCGCTGAATGCCGATGAAGTGCTTGCCGTAGCTTATGAGTATACCTACAACGGGCAGGTGTATCAGGTGGGAGAGTTCTCCAGCGACATTTCGTCGACCGATCAGTCGCTGTATCTCAAGATGCTCAAATCCACCACTCTCGATACGCGGCAGCCCATGTGGGATCTGATGATGAAAAATGTGTATTCGCTCGGCGCCTATCAGGTGCAGAAATCCAATTTCCGCCTCAACATCAAGTATCTGAGCGACACTACCGGCACGGAAATCAATTATCTCCCCGTCCCGGCTATTGCCAACCAGCCCCTGCTTCAGGTAATGAACCTCGACCGCATCGATTCTAACGAGGCCTCCAACCCCGACGGATTTTTTGACTTCATAGAAGGTTACACCATAATATCTTCGACGGGTAAGATTATATTCCCGGTCGTGGAGCCTTTCGGATCTCATCTCGCCCAAAAGATCGGCGACCCGGTGCTGGCCGAGAAATACGTATATCAGGAGCTGTATGACTCCACGCTTGTGGTGGCTCGGCAGTTTTGCGACAAAAACAAGTTTGTGCTCAAAGGCAAGTATCAGGCGTCGGCAGGCTCACAGATACGACTCAACGCCATGAACGTGCCCCGCGGATCGGTAATAGTGATGGCCGGCGGCGTGCAGCTTGTGGAAAACAGCGATTACACCGTCGACTATGCCATGGGTATCGTCACCATCACCAACCAGAGCATCATCGATTCGGGGCAGAGCATCAGTGTGACGCTCGAAAACCAGTCGATGTTCTCCACCCAGCGCAAGACCCTCCTCGGTCTCGACCTGCAGTATCGTTTCAACAAGAATTTCACTTTAGGCGGTACTCTCCTCCACTTCTCGGAAAAGGCACTCACGGAGAAAGTCAACATAGGCGACGAGGTGATCAACAATACCATGTGGGGTCTCAATCTTTCATACAACACCGAATTCATGTGGCTCACAAATCTTTTCAACAAGATACCCACCGTGACTGCCACCCAGCCCTCGACCCTCAACGTGCAGGCGGAATTTGCCCAGCTTGTACCGCACACCCAGCGCACGGGCACCAACAAAGGCTCGTCGTACATCGACGACTTCGAGTCGACACAGATAGGTATCGACCTCCGCTCGCCTTATTCTTGGTTTCTCGCCTCCACGCCCTACGATCCATCGCCCGACGCACTTTTCCCCGAAGCGGCGCTGAGCAACAACGTTGACTATGGAAAAAATCGCGCGTTGCTGTCGTGGTATTACATCGACCGCATGTTTACCGCACGCAATTCCTCGCTCTGCCCCGGCTACATCAAGAGCGACTACAAGCAGCTCAACAACCCCTATGTGCGCGAGGTGACTTCACGAGAGATTTTCCCCGGTCGACAGCTCACCTACGGCGAGTCAAACACTATCCAGACTCTCAACC
>JAIDSW010000180.1 GCA_029061025.1 Duncaniella sp. | reverse complement strand
ACTCATTCTTCCCCGGGAAGAAACGAAACGTAAACACGCTGTCTGACTTTTCCTGTGCGAAAAGCGGATATGCAAGAATCATAACCATGCATAGAACCGTCAGTCGCCTTAAGGAGTTAGTTATATTCATAGTAGAAATTGTATTATCAATGACGATTGACCACCGCATGGACCACCGCATTATGGTCAAAGAAAACATCACACTCGTCACTTCCGCTTACAACCGCCCGCCAACAGTCGCATACTACGTGTGTCGTTCCTGTTAACCGGCTAATATTAAGTCCGAATGTGTATGTCATAATTTCTTTTTCCATGTGATTGTTTACTCAAGCTTATGCCTCATCTCTTCGGCAATACGCTCATTTATTTCTGCGAAGACATCGGCTTCAGACTCTTCTTTCGCTCCCCTGCCTTACGCTTTAGTTTTCAAAAAAACATTCTTATGTCGGGTACAAATGTTAAGTATAGGTTATAACAATATTACTTTTATATGCAAAGTTACATATTTTTAATGAATTAAGCAAGAGGTAAATTGTTAAAAGCTCGAAAATCCAGCGAAAACATATGAATTTCCACTGCTAAATAAACGAAAATCCGCAATTATTATTGCGTATATCGTTAAAAACCTTTAGGGTTAGCTGTCCCTTGGAAACAAATGTCCAACATCTTATGATTTAGATGTCGCGGATGTTGATGGCTGAGCCCAGCGTTTCGCCATCGTAGATTATAGTGGAGGCCTGTACGTTACTGAGGGTTCGTTTGAGAACATTGATATTATCGTAGGCCTCGGGACGGACCGTTTTTCCCGATTTTATCTCGTAAAGATGCAAGCCCATGCCATCTTCAGACACGACATCTACTTCAGCACCGGATTTTTCTCGGTAGAAGAATAATCGCGGATCTCTTCCTTCGTTATAGTTTCTCTTCAGGAGTTCGCATATCGCCAGATTTTCGAACAAAGGCCCTCGCATCTGATGATTTTTCAGCATTTCCTCATTTTTGATGCCCAACAGGAAACAAGCCAATCCTGTGTCATAAAAATACACCTTTGGCATCTTGGTAAGACGCTTTGAAAAATTTTTATAATATGGCATTAGCGGGAACGCTACGTATGATGTCATCAAGATTGACATCCACTCCTTGATAGTCACAGACGAAACTCCGGCTTCACGGGCAATGGCTGAAGCGTTGAATTCCGAACCTATTCGAGAAGCCAAAAGTCGGATAAAGGTATCGAAAGCCATCAGATTCTTTATCTGAAGCAAATCTCTTAAATCTCTCTCCACATAGGTGTTATAATATCCCCTGTAATACATTTCTACAGGAGTATTATCTACGATTACACGAGGATATAATCCATCAATTATTATACTGTCCGTGCTTTTTTCTGCCATTTTACTTTTAGCTTCTCCAAGAGAGAACGGAAGTAAAGTAAAAATTGCCACTCTGCCTGCCAGGGATTGAGATTTCGTCCGGAGCATAGAGAAATTACTGCTACCTGTCAGTAGGTATTTTCTATTTTTATTCTCATCAACTCTCACCTGAATCATCGATAAAAGATCAGGCACATTCTGGACCTCGTCAATAATTGCCCTTTCCCCTAATGAATCAATGAACCCAACCGGGTTTCTCATAGCCTCAGTTCGAATTGAGATATCCTCAAGATTCGTATATGTGTAATTCGGGAATAAATGACGGCAAAGAGTGCTCTTACCAGACTGACGAGGTCCGGTAACTTCAATTACAGGGAAATATCGGTGTGCCTCTAATATACTCGGCGCCACTAATCTATCAATATAATCGCTCATACTCTACAAATAATTAAAATGTCACTTTAAAATATTTAAGATAACACTTTAGATAATTTAAAGTAATACTTTAATGTCAACCAAGTGTCTAAAAAAGAGAGGATTAAATCCTCTCTTTTGCGGAGTGAGCGAGATTCGAACTCGCGATACGCTTTTGGCGTATACACGCTTTCCAGGCGTGCCTCTTCAGCCACTCGAGCATCACTCCTTTCGGTGGTGCAAAGTTATACATATTTTTTTTACTGAGCAAATGCTGTGGTAATTTTTTTGAGAATTTGTTTCTTAGGGATTTTTTTACAGGATGGCATTAGGGATTATTTGCTCGTTACATGATTTTTTTCTATTTTTGCCTAACATTTGCTTATACAATGAATACGAAAAGCCTTGTTTCGATCTCCGACATCGGTCGTGAGGAAATACTCAGCTTGCTCGACAAAGCGCGTAAGTTTGAGGAGAATCCCAATCGCAGGCTGCTTGAGGGCCGCGTAGTTGCAACCTTATTTTTCGAGCCTTCGACCCGCACGAGGCTTAGCTTTGAGACGGCGGTCAACCGTCTTGGCGGCAGGGTCATCGGCTTTTCCGATGCCGCCACGTCAAGTTCATCAAAGGGTGAAACCTTGAAAGATACCATAAAGATGGTGAGCAATTATGCCGATCTTATCGTGATGCGCCACTATCTCGAGGGAGCCGCCCGCTATGCATCGGAAGTTTCGTCGGTCCCCATAATCAATGCCGGCGACGGTGCCAACCAGCACCCTACCCAGACGATGCTCGACCTGTATTCGATATACAAGACTCAGGGCACTCTCGAGAATCTTACCATTACCATGGTGGGCGATCTCAAGTATGGCCGCACGGTGCACTCGCTGCTCATGGCGATGAGATATTTTAATCCTACATTCCGCTTCGTGGCGTGCGACGAGCTTCAGATGCCTCAGGAGTACAAGGATTTCTGCACTCAGAACGGCATAAAATTCACCGAGCACAAAGATTTCTCGCCTGAAGTGATCAATTCAAGCGACATCATATATATGACCCGCGTGCAGCGCGAGCGCTTTACCGACATCATGGAGTATGAAAAGGTGAAAGATCTGTACACGCTTAACAATGCCATGCTCGAAGGCTCGCGTGACAATCTGCGCATACTTCATCCGCTGCCCCGCGTCAACGAAATCAATCAGGATGTCGACGACAACCCGAAGGCTTATTACTTCGATCAGGCTCGCAACGGACTGTATGCACGTCAGGCCATCATATGCACATTATTAAATATTCCGGTGGACTAATATCGCCGACAAAATAATTCAACGACATGAAGAATCATCCTTCAAAAGAATTAGCCGTGGCTGCTCTGCGTAACGGTACGGTTATAGACCATATCGCTTCGGAGTCACTCTTTAAGGCTGTAAAGATACTGGGGCTTGACAAGCTCACTTCCGCAGTCACCATCGGATTCAATCTCGACAGCGCCAAGCTTGGCAAAAAGGGTATTATCAAGGTGGCGGACGTGGAATTTCCCGAAGAGCTCCTTAACCGCATCGCCATTATCGCCCCTAACGCCGTGGTCAACATCATCCGTGATTACGAAGTGGTCGAGAAGCGTAATGTGGTGCTTCCCGAAACCATAAAAGGTCTGGTGAAATGCTCCAACCCCAAGTGTATCACCAACAATGAGCCGATGTCGACCATATTTACCGTCGACAGTAACGGCGACGAACTGACCTGTCATTACTGCGGTCGCTCCATCCATCGCGAAGACGCCACAATCCTTTAATATTCCGGCATGAAGCAGTCGTGGAAACCGGGAACAATGATTTATCCGCTGCCTGCCGTGCTGGTGAGTTGCAGCGACGGCGGCTCACGCGACAATTTCTTCACCGTGGCATGGACTGGTACCATATGCACCAACCCACCGATGTGTTATATCTCGGTGAGGCCCGAGCGATACTCCCATGAGCTTATATCGGCCTCTATGGAGTTTACCATCAACCTCACCACACGCGAAATGGCGCGCGCCACTGACTGGGCCGGTGTGAGATCGGGGCGCGACTTCGACAAATGGAAAGAGACGGGACTCACCCGTCAGAAAGGTGTCATGGTATCATGTCCCGCCATAGCTGAGTCCCCGCTCAATATCGAGTGCCGCGTAAAGACTGTGATGAGGCTGGGGAGTCACGACATGTTTATCGCCGATGTTATCAACGTGATGGCCGACGAAAAGCTCATCGATCCCGCCACAGGGGCTTTCGACCTCGGAAGCGCCGGATTACTCAATTACTCCCACGGGCATTATTACGGTCAGGGTGACGAACTTGGACGCTTCGGATGGTCGGTAAAAAAGAAATAAGTAAGTAAGTTTCAAGAATTAGTTTATATCAATCTTCGGCTTGATATTGCAATCTTTCAACTTACTCACAAGTCATTA
>JAIDSW010000018.1 GCA_029061025.1 Duncaniella sp. | reverse complement strand
AGCCAGCCGTGCGGCTCCTCCATTATGGTGCCCTTGTAAATTGCTGCCGAACACGAATATTTCGCATCGGGAAAGTTTTGTGATTTTGTGGTCAAAGTAGCGTTTCATGTGTCATGCGCTGAAATTAGGATTTTTACATTATCATTGTCTCGACATCAAAAATACACCAAGGGTGTCTCAGATTTGGTGACAGGTGGCGTAAAAATTGGGATAATATGATTTGTTGAGGTTGTTAAAGTAAAATGAGTGGGAAAACTTTGTTATATTTGCGCAGTAATCAATGATGTCGGGAAGTCGCTATGGATAAGACTGAGAAAAAGAAAGGCATGATAGAGAGGGTATTAAAGATAGCCGGCATTACTATCGTAGCTCTTATTGTGCTGTTTCTGATATTGATGCTCGCACTCTTTTGCCTGATAGGTGATAGCATGAGCAATAGTGCACGAAAAGCCTATGATGAAACAAAGACGCAACTTGTGGATTCTTTGGACAATTTTATACGTATCAACCATCGATTGCCTGTGCTGCTATCGGAAATCGGATTGAACCAAAATCCTATTTCTTATGACATAGATGGAGTATTTTACGTCACACTACTCCCTGATGATTCTGACGACAACTCCTATATCCTGAAATTCGGCTATCGTGGTGACGAGGCCGAGTATTATTTCAGTAAGACCGGTGAATGGTATAGAAGTAAGAAAACGCCAACTCTTTTTCTTGACAATGATACAATGAAAAGAATAGATGATATAAAGTTATGGCTTGCCAGTGACAAATTCGTGCACCTTGTTGATAGCGTGCGACCAAATACTTCGATATCATTTGATTACCCGGTGTGGTGTCATGATTCAATCGTATTCATTCATCGCTATGATGAAGGTACGGGAATGGATATGAGAGGGTGGGCGATCTCCGACAGGTATTTTATACTGTTTAATGAGTTCGGAGACTGGGAGTATCGCGACGAGGATGGAAAGATATATCACAAATTCTGGAACTACCGGGAAAACGATTCGCTGATCTATCGCCCGGATCCCAAGCCGAAATTTATTGATAAGAAGGAATGATCTAATGGTCTGATTGTTAGAAATATGATGGCGAAAATTGTAGGGACGTTGCTTTGCAACGTTGGTCATGCGCGCCCGTCTGTAGCGTGTAAATTCAGCTCCGCTCCGTCTCATCATTCGAGGCGGTGATTGTGTGTAATAATCGACCCCTCGGTCACGGGTGATCGAGGGGCCGGGGGTGGTGCGCATGAAGGGACTCGAACCCCCACGTCCTGAGACATTAGATCCTAAGTCTAACGCGGCTACCAATTACGCCAC
>JAIDSW010000179.1 GCA_029061025.1 Duncaniella sp. | reverse complement strand
CCGTAGTATCGCGGCTTCAGGAATATATCACCGCCTACCGCACCAACAAGGCTCGTCAGGATCTTGAATATGCGCTGAAACTCAACGATGAGGCCCGCGCCAATTACTATGAGGCTCAGCAGCGTTACGCCGATTACCTCGACCGCAACCAGAATCTTTCGCTCCACTCGGCGCAGACCACACGCGAGCGCCTGCAAAATGAAGCCACCCTCGCTTTCAATCTTTATAACCAGACGGCCCAGCAGGTGCAGCTTGCTCAGGCTAAGGTGCAGGAAACCACGCCCGTATACGCCATCATCACTCCCGCGACCGTGCCCATCATCGCCTCGGCCCCTCGCAAGATGCTCATTCTGGTTGGCTTCGTATTCCTGGCGTTTGTAGCATGCTCGGCATGGATACTTTTCGGCAAATCGGCCGTCGACGTTCTGAAAGGCAAGATGAGCGACCCGAAAAAGGAGGATGAAAAAGAGGTGACCGTCACCGAAGAATAATGACCGCAAGAATAGCTTTACTGCTGTCGCTAATAATATTTTCCGCTTCCCGCGCTTCATCACAGAGCCGGGAAGTTGATGTTTTATCCCCCACCCGCGAAAATGACTCGATAGCATCGGCGCATTCAACGATCAGCATAACTGATGTATTGACATTCGTGGTCAACACCGTCGACCCTGATTCATTGCAGAAAGAGGATGATAACAGAGCTCCCGCGCCTGCGGCTCCCGCGCCTGCGGGGCTTGAAGCCCTATCGGTAATCTCCGAAGCATATTCTGACCGCGATTATTACACTTCGGGGGCATGGATACGCGACGAATATGTCCTATACCCCGCTGCCGTGGCGCCTCCCGTGACTGGAATAACCTTCGAGATACCGCGCCGGCTCATCATAACGTCGCCCTACGGCTACCGTGAGAAATATGACCGCATGCACTACGGCATGGATATTTCGCTATGCGTGGGCGACACAATCACTAATCCGATGAAAGGCACGGTAAGTCAGGTGAAATATGACCCGCGCGGCTACGGACATTATCTTATAGTGGTTCACGACAATGGACTTGAAACACGCTATGCCCACCTGAGCAAACCGCTCGTGAGCGCAGGGCAGCGTATCGAGCAGGGCGAACCGATAGCTCTGAGCGGAAATTCGGGCAACTCCACCGGTCCGCACCTGCATCTCGAAGTAAGATACCGCGGATTGCCGCTCGACCCTCGCGCAGTATTTGTATTTTAATCTATTTTAACATCGCCGTTTCAGTTTCCCGCCCGGGGAGCTAAGTATTTTTGCATCGTGAAAAGAATACTTAACTCCTCGAAACATGAATAAGATAACCTCAACCGACACAATTTTTGCCACCGTGATTCGTCGTGGCACTACATGTATCTCCACCCGCCTCACCGGCATGAAATCAATCAGCGAAGTAATGGATTACCTCCGCAAGTGCATGAGCGATCTTGCCGGATTAATCACAATCCGCCTGCGCAATGCTTCGGAAGGGTGGACCATGTCACACAATATAATGCTCCGGCCGCAAGCAACCGTGCCGGTAACCGACGGATACCCGAGCCTCTTTGCGGCTCAGGGATTGTAAAGAGCGGGGTTGAAAAACGCCTCTACGTCGCGCGCATGCTCAAGGGCACGCGCAGCGGGAGAGGCGGGATCGATGGCGGCTGCGGCTGAGAAATCCGAGGTGGCCTGCGGGCGGTGCCCCATGCGCCAGTGGAGCTTGCCGCGCATGAAAAGCAATCCGGTGTCGGCGGGCGAGGCCTCGATGAGTGCGTCGAGCCCGGCAAGAGCCTCATCGAGACGTGACTGCGCGATAAGCGTTTCGATATTTTGAATTTGCGACATTATTTCTTAACTTTGGGAAATATTTTGCGTCACAAATATAAGCAATCTGCCCGAAAGATGAAAAGAATAAGATTAATACTTGCCGCAGTAGCAGTCTTTATATCCGCCGCCACCATCAGTGCGGCCGACCCGACGGCCACCAAATATACCGCCCGAGAGTGTGAAGGCTCATCGATGCCCTACCCCACCGTGACCCGTGTGGCCGTGCCTGACTCGCTCGAAGCTGTGATG
>JAIDSW010000178.1 GCA_029061025.1 Duncaniella sp. | reverse complement strand
CAATGCAGCTACCTCCCTCGGAAGTTGAAGGGAGAGAGAACAATCCGTTGCTATCGGTAATACCTATTTCGACATATTCATGGAAATTGTGCTGCATATATCTTTTGAATGACACCACCGCATCCTTTACAGGCTCTCCTGAAACTCGATCAAGCACTAATATCGACCTATCACCGGCTGCCTCTCTGGCCACTGCGGCAAGAGAAGTTACATACACATGTGCAGGAGTTCCAGTCTCAACTTTATCATCTTTAAAACTCGGAACCACCCAGAATTTTCCAAATCCCGGGAACACGAAAGAAAGCTCTCTCTTGTCAGAAAATGGAATATCCGAGAGTGCATCGGCTGATAAGATAGCGATAGGAACGAGATTTTGCAACGAGTCGGCAGTGAGCTCCTCGCTGTGATTACTAATATCATATATTTTTATTTCGGCATGACGCACATTGTTAAGCGTCACGCTGAAAGAACATTTTTCTCCGGGATAAACATTGCGCGGAGTCATTATCTCCAATGACTTCTGAGTTATAAATTCGCGAATCCTTTTTAGCCGGTCAGCGAAAGGGGATTGCGGATAATCAGCAATGCTGCCGTCGATAAGCTTAAGCAATCGCGGATGATTAGACGTGTCGTAAGTGAGTTCAGTCTGAAGCAATGCTATAAGAATGGCACAGGAATATTCCGATTCACGATAACGATTATACATTTCAGTGAGCACCTTGGCATAATCCATCTTATCATTTTCATCAGCATATATGTGTTGCTTTACGTAATCGAGACGGGCAAGGTCAGCATTGATATAAGCCGGAACATCATCAGCATGCAACGTGAGCAACGAAGAATACAGTTCAAGTATTTTTTTTGCATACTCAGTCGAAGCATTGATCTTGGGACTTGAATAAAGCGACGCTACAAACATGGGGCCCGACACAAGATACAACCTGCCTACAAATCCGGGATCACTGGAAATGGAATTCAAGGTTCTGATAGCCTGATAAGCAATAAAGTCATAGAGCAGGGGATAAAACACTTTATCTTCATCGGCCACACTTATGTTAAGCGAATACTTACCGATAGGGCACTTCTTTAGAGCGGATTCATTTTCAAGCGAGGCATCAACAAGATTCATAATTTTATTCCTGAACTGCTCGCCGCTCCAAAGGAAAATATCTTCGGAATAAGAATCGGCAGGGATTACACGACGGTCGTAGACATACTTGTTGTCTTTATACACATCAGTAAGCATGCGAGCTTCAAGGGCATTGAGCATTGACAAGAGTGTAGGTTCGGCCGAAAGTCTCTTCACAGAATCTATTTTTGCAATCATGCGGCCAACGTTATTCTTATCGATCGAATTCTCGGCTATGCACAGTTCTATAAGAGACTGCACTACAAGTTGGTTGTCGCGATTCTTTAAAGCTTTGCTTAAGGATTTTTCACTACTTTCCATAACCTTTACGGGAAAAGCAAAATCGGGTTGTGTCATTTTGTCAGCCATCACGGGTAATACTGAAACCATACATATCAGCATTACAGCCAAAAACTTCAACTTAAAAATCTTCATGACTTGATGTGATTAAATAAAAAAAATCTATGCCCGCTCACGCAGTGTAAGCGGGGCGGGCAATGAAGAGTGGAGAGGAGAATAAAACTGCGTAGATTATATTGTTATTTCTTATGCTTTCTTGCATTTTTCCTGATGGTGCTGTGTTTCTTCATAAGTTCTTTAGTAAACTGCATCTCAGCATCCTTAAGGGAAAACAGTTGCGCGGGAGTAAGTATTTTCTCGTATTGAGCGAAATATTTCTTTTCAATAGCGGCTTCTTTGCCCTTTATCTCAAACGACGCGGCGGCAGCTTTACGGTAATCAGCATCTGTAGCAGCTTTACCTTTAGCCTTCACTTCATCGACAATCTTTCGGGTCTCAGCATTGACCGCGCCTATTTCACTTTCCATTTTGGAGTAAAGGACTGCGAATTTCTCCTTCTGTTCGGCCGTCAGATCGAGCTTTTTCGCAAGATAATCAGTCTTGACAGTCTGCATCTCTACATTCCAGGCTCTGCGGTTGTTGTGGCGGGCGTCGTTAGGGCGGGCCGACAAGGCCGACGGCGCCGTCAATAACATCACAAATACTAAATAAATGAAGTGGATTCGTCTCATATAAAGTTACTGAATATTTGAATTAAGTAAAGATTCCGGATCAAACCCCGAATCATATAGATCGTCGAGCAGGTCAGTATCTGACAGCTCCCCCTCAGTCACGAAATAATCTAACATATAAGTGTCGTCGTCAAAAGCCTGTGCAAGAATTTTGTTGTTGTCAAACATGGCATCCGTCGACGATGACTTGAACACATCCACAAGACTCATCATACACCATATTCCGGCAAACATCGCTGCAAGATAAACGTAGGGTCTCACTTTGTCCCAGAAAGAGCGGGGGAGTACTTTCGGCTTCTTCTCCCATTCCGCTTCGGGAAGCGATGCGGCCATGCGGGCGGCAAAGTTGTCAAAATACCCTTCGGGTACAGTCATGCCGTCTTTATGATCAAGTTTTTCGAGTATATTATTGTCGCTGTTCATCTTCTGATTAATTTGATAGGTCGGTTCATCTATATTGACTGAAAAACCGTGTAAAAGTTTAATCGGATTCCCTGAAAAATTGCTCTATTTTTTTTACTGCGTGATGATAGGAGGCTTTGAGCGCACTTTCCGAAGTGCCGAGTATCTCCGACATCTGCTCATACTTCATTTCGTCGAAGTATCTCATATTAAACACAAGCCTCTGCTTTTCAGGGAGTTTGGC
>JAIDSW010000177.1 GCA_029061025.1 Duncaniella sp. | reverse complement strand
AAAGCTCTCCGCTACGAAAGCCAATGAATATGGGGTTGTCTACACTCTCCCTGTGACTTCGGTAGACATAACGATTTCCGCCGAAAAGACCGTTGAGACCCCCGGTGAATTTGCTCTTTATGCCAAGCGCTATCTCAACGAAACGCCGATTCTGAATAAGACTACAAGGTGGAAACTGGGCGAAGCTGTGATTACACCCGTGGCTACTCCCGATCCCGAACAGCGTTATTCGATTACTCTCAAGGGTGGGAGCGGAGCGTTTGTGATGGTTGATGAAAATAACGTCCCGGTAAGCATAAACGATGAATCATATGAACCCGTAGCTCAGGCGATAAATCTCCCTGAAGCCAAGGCTGCCGAACCTACTATACTTGAGCAGCCCGTAGCCCGTCAGGCTCAGACGGAGGAAATGATACAAAGCCGCTCATCGGTGAAGCGTGCGGAATTTGCAGCTGCAAAAATTTACGAGCTGCGTACCAACCGCAATGAAGTGGTATCCGGTCAGGCCGACGCAATGCCGTCGGACGGTAACGCTATGAAACTTGCTCTTTCAACTATCGACCGCCAGGAGGAAGCGCTGACTGCCATGTTCATAGGCACTCGCTCCACCTCGGTAGAAGTGGAAACCTTTCACATTTCGCTGCCTGAACAGGTTGAGGCCGGGCGATCGCTCGACCGAATTATCGTGGCGCGGTTGTCGGCTACGGAAGGAATTGTCGGCTCAGATGATTTGTCGGGCGCGCCGGTGTATCTAACCATTACGCCGCTCTCGGTAGGTGAAATGCCCGTAAACGAGAAAGGCGAGACACTCCAGTTTCCCAAAGGTGGTGTAGCATACCGTATACCCGGCACCGCGCGCCTCACGCTGACGTATGAAGGCAAGATTATAGCTGAAAAAACTATTAATGTAGCTCAGTATGGAATAGTGTTCGGAGTAGATCCCGCTCTTTTCACTAATAAGAAAGCACCATCTTACGCGCGTTTCGATCCCATGACGGGAGCCTTGCTCGAAATTGGAGAGTTGCGGTAGCCGCTTCTCTTGAACAGGATACCGAGTTGTGAATTTTTTTGTAGTGTGGTGAAAAACCCGTAACTTTGCGCTGATTTTTTAGAAACAAATTCATTTATGCAGAAAATCAGAAATATTGCCATCATAGCCCACGTTGACCACGGTAAAACGACTCTCGTGGACAAGATGCTCTTGGCCGGAAAGCTCTTCCGAGATAATCAGGAAACAGGTGAACTCATTCTCGATAACAATGATCTCGAGCGCGAGCGCGGTATAACAATCCTGTCAA
>JAIDSW010000176.1 GCA_029061025.1 Duncaniella sp. | reverse complement strand
TCCGTCGCTGTTGCAGAGGATGACCCGGTGATGAGATTGTCGGCTGAATGATTGTGACCGGGCCTGATGGCCGGGCGGTCAATCAGTCTTCCTTGGTTCTGGTCTTGGTTTTAGATGTGGATTTGGAGGCTGACGAACTCATGTCTTTCTCCTCCTGAAGATCTATTTCATTACGGTTGCTGTCGAGCACTCTGTATTGCAGATAGGCGAGCGACTGGTCAGGGAGAATGCTGAAATGGAAGCCGTAGTTCATGCGCCATTTCAGATAGGTGGATATGAGACCTTTCTTGAGATAAGCGTCGACAAAGGGATGTACATACATTGTAAACCCTTTGACTTTAAGATGTTTTGTGAGATATTCAATTTTCTCAAGAAGTGTATCGGTAAAAAGCAGCGACGGTTGCACGTGACCTTTTCCGAAACATGACGGACACTCCTCGGATGTGACGATGTCGAGAGCCGGACGCACGCGCTGGCGGGTAATCTGCATCAGGCCGAACTTGCTGAGCGGGAGAATGTTGTGTCGTGCCCGGTCATTGGCCATGATTTCGCGCATGTGATCGTAGAGCTTCTGGCGGTGCTCGGCCTTGTTCATGTCGATGAAATCGATCACAATAATACCGCCCATATCGCGAAGCCGCAACTGGCGGGCGATTTCGTCGGCCGCACGAAGATTCACTTCAAGCGCATTGCTTTCCTGGTCGGGAGCAGCTTTCGAGCGGTTGCCTGAGTTCACGTCGATGACATGGAGCGCTTCGGTATGCTCTATGATGATGTAAGCACCTGATTTGAATGAAACCGTCTTTCCAAACGATGACTTTATCTGGCGAGTGATGCCGAAATGGTCGAAAATCGGATGGGGATCAGAATACAGCTTTACGATTTCTTTACGCTCGGGAGCTATCAGGCTCACATATTTGACTATCTGATCAAATATCTCGCGGTCATTTACATGAATGCTCTCATAGGTGGGGCTGAAAACGTCGCGCAGCATACCCACGATACGGCTCTCCTCCTCAAAAACAAGAGCGGGAGCGATGGCTTTGCGCGCTTTGGCTACAGTCTGTTCCCAGCAGTTGAGCAGGGTTTTGAGTTCGTTGTTCAGTTCGGCCACACGTTTGCCTTCGGCCGAGGTGCGGATGATGACTCCGAAATTTTTGGGCTTGATGCTCTCGATAAGCTGCCGCAGACGCACCTTCTCCTCGGTGCTCTTGATTTTTTGCGAAATCGAGATTTTGTCGCCGAAAGGTATAAGCACCATGTATCTGCCCGTGAAGGTGATTTCAGTGGTGAGACGCGGCCCTTTCGATGAGATGGGCTCCTTGACGATCTGCACGAGCAATTCCTGTCCGGGCTGAAGAGCCTCGGTGATGGTGCCCTGCTTGTTGATGTCGGGGAGGCGTTTCATACGCGACACCGAAGCATGCGACGACTTGTCGCCGAGAGCCTCTTTAAGAAATGCCGAGTATGTGGAAAATTGTGAACCAAGATCTAGATAATGCAGGAAAGCGTCTTTCTCGTAGCCGACGTTGACGAATGCGGCATTCAGTCCCGGCATAAGCTTCTTGACTTTAGCCAGGTAGATGTCGCCCACGGCATAAGCGATGTTTCTCGACTCTTTCTGAAGCGATACGAGCCGGGAATCCTCGGTGAGGGCTATCGACACCTCGCCGGGCTGTACGTCTACAATTAATTCACTTTTCATCTCAGTTGTGAGTGGATTGATGATTATCCGGACGGGCAGGGGAGACCCCTGACAAAGGATACTTACTCAACACAAAGAACAAACTACTTTAAGAAATCCGTCCCGCCGCCGAGGCGGCCTGACGACTGCTTGCGGGTGTTTGTTCTTTTGTGTCGTAAGTTGTTTTGTGGCTGAGACAGAAGCCGATATTATTTCTTCTTGTGACGGTTCTTTCTCAGACGTTTTTTACGCTTGTGGGTAGCCATCTTGTGGCCTTTTCTTTTCTTTCCGCTGGGCATAGTGGTTAAGGATTAAAATGTTTTACGGATAATATGAGATTGTTGATTTATTTCAGAAATCAGCTCTGCTTTACCTCTTCCATAAACACCTTGGCGGGCTTGAAAGCAGGGATGCGGTGCTCGGGGATGATGATGGTGGTGTTCTTGGAGATGTTGCGTGCAGTTTTCTCCGAACGTACTTTGATGATGAAGCTACCGAAGCCGCGGAGGTATACATTCTCGCCGTGAGAGAGCGAATCCTTTACTACTTCCATGAATTTCTCGATAGTTTCAAGAACGTTTGCTTTGTCGATGCCGGTCGACTTGGCAATTTCGTTTACGATGTCAGCTTTAGTCATTGCTTTATGAGTTTATTTATAGTTGGTAAATATCAAAATGTTAGCCCGGAGAGGGGGTGGCTGATTTTTGCAAGTGCAAATATCGTAACTTTTTTTGAATTAACCGCTAAAAATCGTGCAAAAATTTTCATAAACTTCCAATCTTGCACCACTTTAAGCCCTTCGCTACATATATTATATACTATTTCTCCCCTTTGTTGAGCGGAATGATGTCGCTCCACCGGGTAGTGGGGCATTGTGAAAGCCGTTCGCGGCGTATGGCAGTGGAAAACTGTGCGGCTTTACCTTTGCCCTCGTTCCGTGTATATTGGCGCGTGCCTATCACCACTGTTTCAGAGCCGCACAGCTTGTTGATGCGGTCGACTGTCTTGTCGAGTCGGCGCAACCGCTCATAGGATTCGGGGTCATATTCAAAAAGATCCGGCTGCATTCCTTCCATGTCGGTTATGTCAGAAACTATTACGCCGGCCCTGCGGTAGAAATACCCGTTGCGCATGGCATCGCGAAGCAAGCGTGATACAGCTTCCACGATAGTTATAGTAGAGTTTGACGGCGTGGGAAGAGTGGCTCTGAGCATGGTGGAATGCTGAGGAAGATCTTCCCTGAAATGGTTGGTTTCGATAAAGAGACTCACGGTCTTGGCCACGGAATTCTGGCGGCGGAGTTTTTCGGCACATTTGGCCGCATAATTCGCAACCTGAGTGCGTAAAGATGTATAGTCATCGATAAGTTTGGGAAACGTGCGGCTTGTGCAGATGCTTTTTTTCGGGGCTGCGTGTTCGTTGGGGATACAATCTATCCCGTTAAGTTCTTTCCACGTGCGCTCGGTAACGATATTGAACGATGATCGAATCCATTGCGGCGTATGCGAGGCAAACTTGGCGGCAGTAGTTATGCCGAGCGCTTTTAATCGTGGCAATATGCGGCGTCCTACACCCCATACATCTTCTATGGCTACAAGATCAAGGGCTTTCAACCGCTTTTCTTCCGTGTCAATTACGCAGCAACTTTTATATCCCGGATATTTCTTGGCAAAAAGACAAGCCGCTTTGGCAAGTGTCTTAGTAGCTGCAATGCCTATGCTTACAGGCATACCGGTACCTCTCAGCACCAGTGAATGTATATCTTCGCCCCATTTCTTGGCCTCGTCGCCGTCTATGCCCCGGAGTATGCAGAATGCTTCATCGATGGAATACCTCATAAAGTCGGGTGCCGATTTTCTTACGAGCGACATCACTCGGCCGGTCATGTCGGCATAAAGTTCGTAGTTGCTCGACAGAGCTACAATATCTTCATCGGGAAATTGCTGAAGCATCTGATAGTAGGGGAGACCCATCTTCACGCCGAGAGCTTTTGCCTCCTTGGAACGCGCCACAACGCAACCGTCGTTGTTGGATAAAACGACGACCGCCCTGTGGTTGAATTCCGGACGAAACACGCGCTCACAACTGACAAAACAGTTGTCGCAGTCGACCACGGCGTAAAATGTTGACTTTGAAACAGGCATCTCAATGCTTGCAGTTACGTATTGTCCACACTACTACTCCCCACACCCTGAAATCATCATGCAGATCCACGCGGATAGGTAAGAATGCGTCATTGGCAGGGCGGAGCTCGATATACCCTTCCTCCTTATGAGTCAGATCAAGATACTTGATGGTAAATTCATTATTGACAAATGCGACTATTATATCACCGTCCTTGGCTTCTTCCAGCCGGTCGATCACAGCTATGTCACCGTCGGCAATACCGGCGTTGATCATTGAGTCGCCGTAAACACGCCCGTAAAATGTACTTTCGGGGTGGCGTATCATGTCGCGGTTGAAGTCAATGGCATCGAGCTTGTAATCGTCGGCCGTGCTCGGGAATCCGGCCTTGATTTCAGGCGCCGTCTTGAGTTCAAGCGGAGTATCGAATTTTGAAAAAAGCAATTTGATTTTTCCCATATTACAAAGTTAACCATTCCTGATGATATACTTGCCACTTGTAAAGTTAAAAAATCATTCGCGTGCTATCCTAATTTCATACTTATTGGTTAACTTTGAAAAATATTTCCGTAGAATGAAAAGATATAAGTTTGCAAAAATCATAGTCAATCATTTTCCTACGCGAGCTGATCTCGAAAATCCTTACATTTTTGGCGGGATCAGGGCGGTGATGAATGTATCGGAGAACGAGGATGAGGAGATGGTTTCATCTTTTTATACAAAAGGGATCGAGTATTATCACTTTCCGTTGAAGGAGGAAGTCGCTGATATGGGATGGGAGAACATCATAAGAGCCGTAAGTATAATTCTGGATAAAATCAGGAATGAGATCCCCGTCATGATACATTGCACGGGCGGTAATAACAGGAGTCGGCTTGTGGCTGAATGTGTGTATTATTCTATCTATGGTTCAGATTATCCTGACGATTATAAAGGAGAAGTCAATCATCTTATTTACAACGTAAAGAATCACCATATTCCATATTCATTGGATGCGGTGCATAAAGAATTAAAGGGATTGTTTAGCTAAAAATTGACTAAATTTTCGGTCATGATTAACGAAGTGTCAAAAGAAGGCAAGCAGGGTAATGTTATCCGCGGGTATGTGCTGGGGATAATTGCGGCGGTGAGCTACGGGACAAACCCGATGTTTGCCATTCCGCTCTACGGGATGGGGCTATCGGTGGCGTCAGTACTGTTTTACAGATATATAGGAGCAACTGCCGTGCTCGGTATCATTATGCTACTGTCGGGCAAGAGTTTCAGGCTTCCGCTACGCGACGTGATATTCATGATAGGCGAAGGTGTGATTTTTGCCCTCTCGTCGCTGTTACTGTTTGTAAGCTACAATTACATGGATGTGGGTATCGCAACGACTTTGCTTTTCATGACTCCGGTGTGTGTGACGCTGATAATGTGGCTCGGTTACGGTGAAAAGCTTATCCGCGTTACTGTAGCGGCACTTTGCCTGTCGGTGGCGGGAATAGCATGTCTTTATAATCCGTCGGGAGGCACCGCGGGCCTTATCGGTATATTGCTCGTGTGTCTGTCGTCGCTCGCTTATGCCGTCTACATGGTTGCTATCAACAAGAGCCGGTTGCGCGACGTGCCGGGAATGACTCTTACGTTTTATTCGCTGCTTTTCGGCTCCGTTGTTTTCGTGATAAATCTTGATTTTCTTTCCGATCTTTCACCGATTGTGTGGAATGCTGATTGCATAGTAAATATAGCGGGAATTGCCTTGGTGCCTACCATTATATCACTTCTGGCTATCACGGTGTCGGTGCGCGATGTGGGATCGGTCGTCGTATCGCTCCTCGGTGCGCTTGAACCTGTGACCGGAATAATTATTGGAGTGTGTATGTTTGGCGAGACTTTATCCCTGCTGAACATTACCGGGGTGGTACTGATAGTGGTGTCGGTGACACTCGTGGTAATAGGTCCGCGGTTGCGTCACGGCTGAGGGTGCTCGTTGGCGAGCACGTAGGCGCGAACTTTCTGAAAGAGATCGTTGGCAAACACAAATTCATCGAGCGCCTGACACGAGGTCTGATATATCTGGTGCATGTCACCTACCCATTCGCGCTTTCCGTTACGGATAAAAATAATATTTTCTCCGATGCCGAGCACTGAGTTCATGTCGTGGGTATTGATGATGGTTGTGATGTTATATTCGTGAGTGATGTCGCTCAGCAGCTCGTCGATAAGGATAGACGTGCGAGGGTCAAGACCGGAGTTGGGTTCGTCGCAGAAAAGATACTTGGGATTCATGGCTATGGCGCGAGCTATGGCCACTCGCTTCTGCATACCGCCTGAGATCTCCGACGGGTATTTATCTTCGGCACCTTTGAGATTGACGCGCTCAAGGCAGAATCGGGCGCGGTCGAGCATCTCGGCCTGACTCATTCGCGTATAAATCGTCAGCGGAAACATTACATTTCCGAGCACTGTCTCGGAGTCAAACAGTGCCGACCCCTGAAAGAGCATACCTATTTCCTTGCGTATCTCCTTGACCTGCTTGCGGTTCATGTGCATGAAATCGCGGCCGTCGTAGAGTATCTGTCCTTCTTCGGGGCGAATTAGTCCCACGAGAGACTTGAGCATAACGGTCTTGCCCGAGCCGCTCTGACCTATAATAAGATTGGTCTTTCCGGTGAGGAATGTGGCGCTGACGTTGTCAAGGATAGTCTTGCCGTCAAACGATTTGGTAAGGTTTTTTACTTCGATCATTGCAGCAAGAGTTTAGTGAGTACGACATCGAGCAGCAGTATCAATATGGAGGAGGCGACTACGGCATTGGTACTTGCCTTGCCGACTTCGAGTGCACCGCCTTTCACGAAGTAGCCGTAGTAGGCGGCTACCGATGTAATGACAAACGAGAAGAAAAGTGACTTGATAAGTCCGTACCACACATACCACTCCTGAAACATTGCCTGAAGTCCGTAGATATATCGGCTTACCGGAATCATATCGGTGAACACGGCTACGAAAAATCCGCCGAGAAATGAGGTGGCGATACAGAACGATACCAATATGGGCATGTAAACGAGGAATCCCACAATCTTGGGCAACACGAGATAGTTGGCCGAATTGACTCCCATGATGTCGAGAGCGTCGATCTGCTCTGTGACACGCATGGTGCCGATCTCTGACGCGATATTCGAGCCCACCTTTCCGGCAAGGATTAGGCACAGGATCGAGTTGGAAAACTCAAGCAGAATAATCTCTCGCGAAGCCATACCCACCGAGTAGGCCGGGATGAGCGGCGAAGTTACATTCAGCTGCATCTGAATGGTGATTACTGCACCTATAAACAGGGATATGACAATCACGAGCGGGATGGAATCCACTCCAAGCTTGGTGATTTCGGCGAGGGTACGCGAAAAAAACGAACGCCATCGGTCGGGCAATCCGAATACTTTTCGCATGAATATGCAGTAACGTCCGAAAGTGGACAGGCAGTCAGTGATAAACATAATACGTGTTTGCTATTCGACTTGCAAAGTTAACTATTTTGGATGACTTTTTTCACCGTGACATCAAAAAGTAACCATCCGTGCCCACATTTCCACCATTTTTGCCAATATTCCGCGTTGCGCGGGCTTTTTTGCCGATAACGCGAGAGTGAAGCGATATTTTTCGTAAATTTGTAAACCTCAAAATCCAAGCCATGATAAAAAAATTCTTAACATTTATCGCAATAATCTTCGGCCTGCAACTATCCGCGCGTGTGGCGGATGTGCAGAATCTTCCTGACGGAGTGGAATTTACGACCGACGGAATAAAGACTCGACTGCAGGTAGTGACTCCTGAAATAATACGTGTATCATCCACTCCCGCCGAGTTTGCAGCCGATAGTTCTCTTATAGTATTGCCC
>JAIDSW010000175.1 GCA_029061025.1 Duncaniella sp. | reverse complement strand
GAACAGTACACCGTGCGCTTATTCCGCATAGGCGGAGTGATGCTCTCGGCCGTCAATATCGACTCATTCGCCCTCGACGCAGATACAATCGAAGCGCTCAACAATGATGGCGAAGCTACCGCAAGCGATTACATCTTCACCGCCATGCCCGCAGTGACCGCCACATTGCTCGACGGCTCGCAGGCTACAGTCACTTCCAAACTCGAAGACACCAAAGCCACTTACACAATCACGGGTAAGGCCGGCGACAAGGAAAAGACCTTCACCCTCACAGTCGACGGCATTCACATCTACACCAAGAGCGCCGATGATCTCTCTACTGACCTTCGCTTCAACGATAGCGGCAAAAGGAATGACAACACATGGTCAAACGGCCTTTACACCATCGATCCCGTAAATGACGGCTGGGGTGGCACGCAGTTCAAGTTCAGCCACAACAACGGACGGAAATTCACCCTCACATGCCCCAACGACATGAAGATCAAGCAACTTGTATTCGCAAGCCTGTATGACAACTATGCCGATGGTAAGATCACTTCAGTGACCTCGGGTGACGCTACGGTATGGCTCCCCTCGGCAAGCACATTCGCCACAGGCGGCTCCGGCTACAATCTCGTCATCAATGTAGACAATCACGTGGCCGGTACTCCGTTTGTAGTAGAATTCGAGGGCGGATCTCAGCCCGTGATGTGGTTTGAGTTTGTCTACGAAATCTCCGTTCCCACCGACGCGCCCGCACTTCTCAAGAGCGGCACCACCGACCTCACAGGCAAGAACCACACCGTGGTCAGCTTCACATTCAACCGCGAGGTAGAAGCTACCGAAGTGGAATTCAACGGCACGACCGCTACTTCCCACGTCACCGGTACCACACTCAACTTCCCCCTCTGGGATCTTGAATTTGAGACCGCATACACTCTCACCCTCCCCGCCGGAGCTGTAGTCGACAAATACGGCAACAAGACCGCCGAAGAACTTTCAGTGACCTTCACCACCGGCAAGGAGGACTTTGTGGAAAGCCATGATGCCGACCGCTTCATCCGCGTGAAGACCGTAGCCGAGCTTCGCGCTGCCGTTGACGGTCTGTCAAAGACCAACGGCACCGCCGATTCACCCGCCACTATCATCTATATCGCCAACGGCGACTACGACCTGGGCGCTGATGATGCTACCGCCCACCTCGACATCAATAAGGTATACAACGTTAGCCTCATAGGCCAGAGCGAGGATGGAGTACTGATCCACGGCACACGCACAGGCATATCTTATCCTATTCTCTCCACCCGCAACTCCACCAATATCTACATGGAGAACTTCACCGTGCGCAACGACCTTGACTTCGGCAAGGCTGAGCGTGTGGGCGTGGGTGTAGCTCACTACGGCGGTAATCTCGACATCATGAAAAATGTCACGCTCCAGAGTATCCAGGATACTCAGGTGACCGGAGAACGCGGATATTACTACAACGTAACCATCCACGGTAATGTCGACTACATCTGCGGCGGTGGCGACCACTTCTATGATCACTGCACACTCATTCAGGAAGGGGAAGGCGGATTCATCACAGCTCCCTCTACCTCTACTGCCAACAAACACGGATACGTATTCAGCAACTGCACAATCAAGGGCGACAACAACTATTACCTCGGCCGTCCCTGGCATGAAGAACCCCGCTGCTACTGGCTCAACACCACCATGCTCGCCCTTCCCAAGGCCGAAGGATGGGGCCCGATGAGCGACCTTCCCACTCATTTCTACGAATACAACTCGATGGATTCCAACGGCAAAGCCCTCGACCTGAGCTCGCGCAAAAACTCACCCACGAGCACCAACACCTACGTACCCGTGCTCACGGCCGAGGAAGCTGCCTACTTCACCCACCACAATGTAGTAGGCTACACTGACAGCTGGGATCCCACCGAGCTCACCGCCGAGTGCGAGGCTCCCGTGGTGACCTACTCCGAGACTGGTCTGAGCTGGGAACACGTGGCAGGAGCCGCCGGCTACCTCATCTATATCGACGGAGCCGCAGCCCACTTCACCACCGACAATCACTTTGAATTCGCCACCGCCGGCCCCGCAGCCGTGATAGCGCGCGCACCCTCTACCCGCATGTATAAGGTAGCCGCCATCAGCGCAAGCGGAAGCCACGGCGCTCTCTCCGAGGAAATCGGCGAAGACGGCACCACCGGCATCGAAGCAATCGGAGCCGACGCCGCTGAAGCAGAATATTACAACCTTCAGGGACAGCGCGTAGCCAATCCCTCGACAGGCGTATATATCATGCGTCAGGCAGGCACTGTCAAGAAAGTGGTGATCAGAAACTGATCCGTAAAAAATCAATCAGTCGGGATTAATCGGGCTTCCACCTGATTAATCCCGATTGTTTTTCCCGAAAAAATCTCAAAAAAATCCTTGTAAATCAGCCGCAAAAGTATTAACTTTGCATCCGATTTATGCCGCAACGGGCTCGTAAAAGCGCCGGGGTATGCCCGACCGCCCGCCGGAATTAACTGTAAACCAATTAAATAAATGTACGCAATCGTAGAAATTCAGGGACAGCAGTTCAAGGCTGAAGCCGGCAAGTTCCTGTATGTTCACTATCTCGGCGAAGCTGCCAAAGAAGGTGACACAGTTGAATTCGACCGTGTTCTCCTCGCTCAGGCCGATGACGAAACAGTTAAAGTAGGTGCTCCCGTAATCGAAGGCGCCAAAGTAGTTTGCGAGGTACTCAAGAACCTCGAAAAAGGTGACAAAGTGATCGTTTTCAAGAAAAAACGTCGCAAAGGCTATCGCCGCAAAAACGGCCATCGCCAGTATTTCACCAAAGTGTTAATTAAAGAAGTAGTTGCTTAACCCCTTAAAATTCACAACAACATGGCAC
>JAIDSW010000174.1 GCA_029061025.1 Duncaniella sp. | reverse complement strand
CGCATGAAGGGGCCTTCGGGGGCGGGTATGGAGGGTGTGCGCGGATTTTCGAGGCTCAGAAGGGCGTCGGGGTTACGGCGGCGTCCAAGCAGGCGGGTGGCTTCGGATGAATCCTCACGAGCGGGACGACCGGGGCGATTGAAACGCTCGGGGCGCTCGTGGCTGTCGTGACGAGAGGGTCGCGACGGTCGATTGGGGCGGCTGTTGCGTGAAGAGCTGCCGGGGCGGGGGGATTCCTTGCCTCCCATGCCACGGCGGCGGGCATCGGCTTTCCACTCGTGATCGGTAGGTCGGCGCGGACGGTCGGAATCGCGGCGCGAGGCCGGACGGTCGCTCTTGATCGAGCCCCCTTCGCGGCGGAATGTGGCCTTGTCGCCATCGAATATCACATATTCGCGCAGCTGGCAGTCGATGCCGCCGTTTTGCATCTCTTCCTTGACCGAGGGGCTAAGGCCTATCTTGGCGAGGTAATCTTCATTTGACGAGATAACCCAAGCGTGGTAGCCGCGGAACACGTGCTTGAGCTTCGAGCCGAGAGTTTCGTAGAGCTTCTCCATGTCGTCGACATTGATGCGCTCGCCATAGGGAGGATTGGTGATAAGCACGCCGGGAGTGCCGTCGGCGGGCGCTTCGTCCCATTTCACCAGAGGCTTGATGCGGAGTACGACATACTCGTCGACTCCGGCGGCGAGCACATTCTGCTCGGCGATCGATACGGCTTTGGGCGAGATGTCGGAACCATATATCTTGAAAGGAATTTCGCGGGGTGCGGGGCCTTCGTTGAGCACGCTCTCAAAGAGATCGGCGTCAAATTCGGGCCAGTGCTCGAAGGCAAACGAGCGGCGGAATTTGCCCGGCTTGATGCCTGCGGCTATCATTGCGGCCTCGACAAGGAACGTACCAGAGCCGCACATGGGGTCGACAAAGGGTGACTGTCCTTTCCATCCGCTCTTGAGGATGATGCCTGCGGCGAGCACTTCGTTGATGGGGGCTTCGGTGGTGGCCACGCGCCAGCCGCGCTTGTGGAGCGACTCGCCCGAGGAGTTGAGCGACAGGGTGACGCGGTCACCGTCGATGTGGACGTTGATCATCACATCGGCGTCGCGCAGGCGCACGCCCGGACGCTTGTCGGGGCCGAATTTATCCTTGAAATAGTCGACTATGGCATCCTTGACGCGGTAAGTGACGAAGCGTGAGTGGGTGAACTCGGCAGAGTGGGCCACGGTGTCGATGGAAAATGTCTTGTCGAGGCTGAGCACGCTTGACCAGTCATATTCCTTGACCATCTCGTAGAGAGTGTCGGGGTCGGCCGCCATGAACTTGTAGATAGGCTTGAGAATACTCAGGGCGGTGCGGCAACAGATATTGGCGCGGTACATCATCGCCTTGTCGCCCTCAAATGACACCATGCGGCGTCCGGGCGTCACGTTTTCAGCTCCGAGCTGACGGAGCTCCTCGGCCAGCACATCTTCCAGACCTTTGAGAGTCTTGGCCACCATCTCAAAGTTTTGCTTTATTTCACTCATAGATTTGAATTTGAAAAGCGCCCCGGCGCTGTCAACAGGGATAGTCAATGTACATGCGGCCACGGCGCATCTCCGGCGCAGTAAACCGCAATGCAAAGTTATATCAAAAACTTGGGTTGAGCAAATAAAACTTACAGCGAAGAGGCCGTGGACGAGTATTACTCGGAATTGCTAATAATTTGGCTGAGTAAGAGATGAGTTGCTTGGAGGTATGATAATATTTTATATCTTTGCAAGTGGTTTACTAATATCAACTTATAAAGATTATCTATGAAATCATTTAATTTGGGGATAAATATTAATTTTACCCGGATATATATGATGATATTCCTCTTTCTCTGCGCCATGTTGCCATGTAGCGGCGCGACCGGGGAAATAGAATTTCTACGCTACGAACACAATAAAATTGTTGGCGGTAGAAAGTGTCTCAGTCTGCATTTCCGAGTAAATGTTAAGGGATTGAAGGGTGAGATCATAGAAGTGATAGCTTATTTTGAAAGTCCTAAAGGTAAGGGCGTTCCTGATAAAAACGGCAAGTACAGCACCAAAAAAGGGATGGTGTGCGTGTCGGAAACCGATGATGCTACCTATGAGTCCACGAGGTGGAATAACTTTACGCTCAATATCCCGGTGGATGAGCTTCATGCGTTGCCGGGCAAGAATACATATTATGTGGAGGCTCTGTTGTGGCACAAGAATACTGTGCTGGCTCGTACGTATTGCGATACGTTTATCATGACAGGAGCGACAAAGAAGTCGGAGGATAGGTCTTCACATTCGGGCCACTCTCACGGATCGGTCTATATGACCAAGAAGTGGGTTGAAAATTCGTCGAAATATGGTTTTGTGGAGGTGAAGCTGTATTCCAACGGTATGAAGAAAAACTCTTTCTACGGGTTGTGCCCGAATTGCCGGGGGACGTCGCTGTGTGGTATGTGTTACGGAATGGGTGTATGCAGCTTTTGTAGTGGTCAGGGCGGTCGCTTTCTGGCGGCTGCCGGATATTGGAATCCATGTGGTCTATGTAATGGCACGGGGCGATGCAGCAATTGCAAAAACAATGGCGGTAAATGTACGCTCTGCAATGGTTCGCTGGGTCACGAGCATCCGGGTTTTGTATGTAATGCTGTTCAGACGATTTTTCGCGACGGAAATAGTATTAATGAAAAGGTTGGCTACCAGTGGGTATCTGACCGATGGGAGGAATCACGTAAAGCTGAAGCCAGGAAAAAATCATGCTCTGTATGCCACGGTACCGGTGTGAATCCTCACGCATCATCCGGGCAACCTAATCATGAATGGATCGCAGATTATATAGAGCGGGGACAGCAATGCCCTTACTGTAATTCAGTAGGATCTCACTGGCATTCGCGATGCTCTAATTGCAATGTGCCTACTCATTATTAGTTGAGGAAACATTTAATTTGTCACAGGAAGAGTGTATAAAAAAGCAAGGAGCGGGGCTCCTTGCTGATGTTGTCTTACCAGGATTCGAACCTGGACAGGCAGAACCAAAAACTGCAGTGCTACCATTACACCATAAGACAATCCTTAGTGCTCAAGCCGCCGCTGCGGGCGGCCTAAAGCAGTGCAAAGGTAAGGGTATTTCAGCGACGGGCAAAGTTATTAACAAATTTTAATACTCATCCCAGGCCTTTATCTCGATGTCGTCGAGGGGGTGGGTGGTGAATGCTTCGATGAATGCCGATGCGAGACGGGCGTTGGTGAGCAGCGGAATGTTGAGGTCGGTGGCGGCGCGGCGTATGCGGTAGCCGTTGGAGAGTTCCGACGAGGTGTAGTTTTTGGGGATGTTGACCACGAGGTCGATCTTGTGGTCGTGGAGGAGCTGCTCGGCCTGCGGCTGACGGTCTGTCTCGCTGGGCCAGTAGGCGCGGATGGCGGGTATACCGTTTTCGTTTAGATAGTTGCATGTTCCGCCGGTGGCGTAGATGGTGTAGCCCTTGTTGTTGAGCAGGTGGGCTGCATCGAGCATTGCCGATTTGGATTTGGGACCTCCGGTGGAGAGGAGCACGGTGCGGCGGGGAATGCGCTGGCCTACTGAGATGAGGGCTTTCATCAGCGCCTCGGATGAGTCTACGCCCAGACAGCCTACCTCACCGGTGGATGCCATGTCGACGCCGAGCACGGGGTCGGCGCCCTGAAGGCGGGAGAAGGAGAACTGCGAGGCCTTGATGCCCACGTAGTCGAGGTCAAATGCGCTCTTGCCGGGCTTCTCGACGTCGAGCCCGAGCATGATGCGGGTGGCAAGGTCGATGAAGTTGATTTTCAATACTTTCGATACGAACGGGAAGCTGCGTGAGGCGCGGAGGTTACACTCGATCACCTTGATATCGTTGTTCTTGGCGAGGAACTGGATGTTGAACGGGCCGGAGATGTGGAGAGCCTCGGCGATGCGGCGGGAGATCTTGCGGATGCGGCGCATGGTCTCGACGTAGAGTTTCTGAGGCGGGAACTGGATGGTGGCGTCGCCCGAGTGCACGCCGGCATATTCGATGTGCTCGGAGATGGCATAGGCTATTATCTCGCCGTTGCGTGCCACGGCGTCCATCTCTATTTCCTTGGCCTGGGAGATGAACTGCGAAACGACTACGGGGTGCTTCTTGGACACGTTGGCGGCCAGACGGAGGAAGCGGGTGAGCTGCTCGTCGTTGTGGCATACGTTCATGGCCGCGCCCGAGAGGACGTAGCTGGGACGCACGAGCACGGGGTAGCCTACTTCGTCGATGAAGCGGTGGATGTCGTCCATTGAGGTGAGCTCGCTCCAGCGGGGCTGGTCGATTCCGAGGCGATCGAGCATGGCCGAGAATTTGTTGCGGTCCTCGGCGTTGTCGATGTCGCGCGCCGAGGTGCCGAGGATGTTGACGCCCTGCTGGTCGAGGCGCGTGGCGAGGTTGTTGGGAATCTGTCCGCCCACGGAGAGGATAGTGCCGTGGGGCTGCTCAAGGTCGAGTATATCCATGACGCGCTCGAAGGTGAGCTCGTCGAAGTAGAGGCGGTCGCAGATGTCGTAGTCGGTCGACACGGTCTCGGGATTGTAGTTGATCATCACAGAGCGCCAGCCGTTGCGCTTGACGGTCATGAGGGCGTTGACCGAGCACCAGTCGAATTCCACCGACGAACCGATGCGGTAGGCGCCCGAGCCGAGCACCACGATAGATCGGTGGTCGTGGAGGTAGCGGACGTCGTTTTGCGTGCCGTTGTAGGTGAGATACAGATAGTTGGTCATCGCGGGGTATTCGGCGGCGAGGGTGTCGATCTGCTTCACCACAGGGACGATTCCGAGCTGCTTGCGGAGGTTGCGCACCTGAAGGTTGGCGTTTTCGGCGTCGACGTCCATGTCGCCCTTCATCACTTCGCGGGCAACCTGGAAGTCAGAGAAACCCTGGCACTTGGCCTGACGCAGGAGGTCGGCCGGGAGCTCGTCGAGCTGATTGTATTGAGCCAGCTCGCCGGCGGTGACGATGATATTGTGGAGCTTATGGAGGAACCACTTGTCGATTTTCGTAAGCTCGTGGATGCGGTCGACGGTGTAGCCCTTCTGCATTGCCTGAGCGATGATGAAGATGCGCTTGTCGGTAGGAGCGGCGAGGGCGCGGTCGATGTCGTCGACCTTCACGGGGTGGTTGCCCACGAAGCCGTGCATGCCCTGACCTATCATGCGGAGGCCTTTCTGGATCACTTCCTCAAAGGTGCGGCCTATGGCCATCACCTCGCCCACCGATTTCATGGATGAGCCTATCTCGCGGCGCACGCCGTGGAATTTACCGAGGTCCCAGCGTGGAATCTTGCACACGATATAGTCGAGCGCGGGCTCGAAGAATGCCGAGGTCTCGAGGGTGACGGAGTTCTTGAGGTCGAAGAGGCCGTAGCCGAGACCGAGCTTGGCGGCCACGAATGCCAGGGGATAGCCGGTGGCCTTCGAAGCGAGAGCCGATGAGCGGCTCAGACGGGCGTTGACCTCAATGACGCGGTAGTCCATCGACGCGGGGTCGAAGGCATATTGCACGTTACACTCGCCCACGATGCCGATGTGGCGTATGATCTTTATGGCGAGCTTGCGCAGGTAGTGGTAATCTTCGTTGGTGAGGGTCTGCGAGGGGGCAACTACGATTGACTCGCCGGTGTGGATGCCGAGGGGGTCGAAGTTTTCCATGTTGCAGACGGTGATGCAGTTGTCGAAGCGGTCGCGCACCACTTCATATTCCACCTCTTTCCAGCCTTTGAGCGACTTCTCGACGAGCACCTGAGGCGAGAACGACAGAGCTTTGTCGACGAGCGACACGAGTTCCTGCTCGTTGTCGCAGAATCCGCTTCCGAGACCGCCCAGGGCGTAGGCTGCGCGCACTATCACCGGGTAGCCGAGCTGCTCGGCGGCGTGCATGGCCTCGAGGGTGGTGGATACGGCCTGGCTCTTGATGGTCTTGACATTGATTTCGTCGAGCTTGTGAACGAATAGTTCGCGGTCCTCGGTGTCCATGATGGCCTGCACGGGGGTGCCGAGCACCTCCACGCCGTATTTTTCAAGCACGCCTGAGCGGTAGAGCTCCACGCCGCAGTTGAGGGCGGTCTGACCGCCGAAGGCGAGCAGGATGCCGTCGGGGCGCTCGCGGGCAATTACTTTCTCGACGAAGTAGGGGGTTACGGGAAGGAAGTAGATCTTGTCGGCAAACCCTTCGGAGGTCTGCACGGTGGCGATGTTGGGGTTGATGAGGACGGTGGTGATACCTTCTTCCTTCATTGCCTTGAGGGCCTGGGAGCCGGAGTAGTCAAATTCGCCGGCCTCGCCTATCTTGAGAGCTCCGCTACCAAGCAGGAGCACTTTTCTGATTGATTCGTTGCGCATGGGTGGATGGTGGGGTTAGATCATTGCTATGAATTCGTCGAAAAGGAATTCGGTATCTTTTGGACCCGAGCTGGCCTCGGGGTGGAACTGGGCGGAGAAGTAGGGGAGGGCCTTGTGGCGGATACCTTCGTTGGTGCCGTCGTTCATGTTGATGAAGAGTGGTTCCCAGTCGGCGGGAAGGGTGTCGTTGTCGACGGCGAAGCCGTGGTTTTGCGACGTGATGAAGCAGCGCTCGGTACCGGCGCGGCGCACGGGCTGATTGTGACTGCGGGGGCCGTATTTGAGC
>JAIDSW010000173.1 GCA_029061025.1 Duncaniella sp. | reverse complement strand
CCTCGGAAAAGAGTAGTCTCGAGTGCTGCTTTTTCACATCCTTACCAATTTATCATCAAGGTGATTCGCTCGACTGGGCCGCTGAAGTATATGAATCTAATAAATATTCTGATACTATTGCTCCCGACAAGGAAGTATCGGTAATTCTCTCCGATGTCAACCGTCAGCCTGTTGATACTTTGATAGTACGCACTGATAATTACGGACGTGTTCAGGGAAAATTTGTTATTCCCAAGGATCGCATTACCGGTAATTATTTGCTCACAATGCGTTGTGACAACAAGCGTGTGGGCTCAAGCAGTGTCATGGTATCGGACTATGTGGTGCCCACATTCAAGGTTACTCTTTCGCCGGCCGAAAACAATTCTCCAGCCCAAGGTGATGTTACGTTGCGCGGTAATGTCGCTACTTATTCCGGTGCGAGTCTCGGAGGAACACAAGTAGTTATGAAACTTATGAATACCGCCCCGTTCAGCTACTTCCCGGGATATATGCCACCTTATGCCAAAATCTTCTATACAGATTTGGTTACAACCGATAAAGATGGAGCGTTCACATTAGTGATACCTCAGCCGGTCATCGCTTCTTCCCCCCTTCCGGGAGGTCTATATATAGCGGAATTTTCTGCTACTAACGCAGCAGGCGAAAGCCAGTCGGCGGTAACTTCGTTCATGACAACCGCGTCTTACCGCATAGTACTGTCAGAGTCAGCCATGAACGTAGAAGCACCCGCTCGCCTCGAAATACCAGTGGAAGTACTTGATTATAAAAACGAAGCGGTCAATAAGCCTCTCTCCTATTCAGTAGTAAGAGAAAATTCCGATGGCGGTGCTGACACAATAGTTGCGAACAATCCGCTCCCGGTTGAAAAATTGATTCCAACTGAGGATCTGCCCTCCGGAGTATATGAAATTATAGTATCCTCGCCTGATAAATCCATAACCTCTCAGGCAAGAATGAATGTAGTGGTATATCGCCGGAGTGATGATTGCTCACCTGTTCCGTCAGATATGGTATGGTCTCCTCAGCCATCATTTATTAAAGTTGATAAATCGAGAAAGCTGCGTTGGGAATACTTTGCCGATGAACCGCTTCTGATTCATTATGCCGTCGCCGGATTGGATGGGTTTACTGATTTCAATACATTTACCGCAAAACGCGGATTCAATATCTGGGAATATGAAATTCCTTCAGGTATGGAAACGTGCAAAATCAATCTTGTTGCTATCAAGAATAACCGATCCTCAAATATTACTCTGTCAGTATCAGCCCCGCCTGCCGAATCGCCTATTGTAATTAAAGCTGAGACGTTTCGTAACCGCGTCACTCCGTCGCAGGAAGAAACATGGAAGTTTTATGTGGAGAATTCTGAAAATTCTCCTCGTGAGGCTGCTGTGATGATGCGCATGTATAATGCAGCTCTTGATGCTCTTAATTCATCACCATGGTATTTACCCGTTCATAGTAATTATTTCCCGGTCTCAACTAATTTCCAGAGTCAGGATCAAAGTTTCGGCTCTTTATCATTGCGTGTAGGACTTAATCTGTAC
>JAIDSW010000172.1 GCA_029061025.1 Duncaniella sp. | reverse complement strand
CCGAAGAATATGTATTTATGGTTGGCAATCAGGGAGTCGCGTTGTTCTTCTGTAGCGGAATAGGCGAAAGCGTCGGTTGATAACATGCCGAGAGCGATCGCCGGCAGAAGGAATCGTAGTTTTGACATATTGAAATAGTTGTAAACGTTGAAAATCGTGAGATGATATTATGAATCTATAACATTTTTAGCCGCTGAAAAGTTTGCCGGGAATGCTTGGATTTTTAAGAAAAAATGCGTAACTTTGTTACATATTTCGCGTGGCAGTGATAAGGCGAATAAGGCGCTGATTATCAATCGTTACGCATGGATAAAAATGTAACTAATCACAGATATTGAAAAAATATGACTGACGAATTGGAAAAGGAAGAAGTGTACAGCGCGAGTAACATTCAGGTGCTCGAGGGTCTTGAGGCCGTCCGCAAGCGTCCTGCTATGTATATCGGCGATATAGGTGTGAAAGGTCTTCACCATCTTGTATATGAGGTGGTCGACAACTCTATCGACGAGGCTCTCGCCGGATATGCCACTCACATAGACGTAACCATCAACGAGGACAACTCTATTACCGTGGTCGACAACGGCCGAGGTATTCCTGTGGACATGCACGAAAAGGAGCATAAAAGTGCGCTTGAGGTCGTGCTCACGGTGCTTCACGCAGGTGGTAAGTTTGATAAAGGTTCTTATAAGGTGTCAGGAGGTCTGCACGGTGTAGGTGTGTCGTGTGTCAACGCACTTTCCACCTATCTGCGTGCCGAGATACACCGCGACGGCAAGGCCTACATGCAGGAATATTCATGCGGCAAGCCCACCAGCGAGCTCAAGGTCATAGGCACCTCCAATGCCACCGGCACGATGGTGACCTTCAAGCCCGACGCCACAATCTTTACCGTTACCGTATATGACTATTCCACGCTTGCCAATCGTCTTCGTGACCTTGCTTTCCTGAATGCAGGCATCACCCTTACGCTTACCGACAAGCGCAATCTTGATGCCGAGGGCAATTTCATTCACGAGGAATTCTATTCGCGCGAAGGTCTCCGCGAATTTGTGGAGTATATCGACAGCAACAAGGAGTCGCTGATCGACGACGTGATTCATCTCTCTACCGAGCGTCAGGGTGTGCCTGTGGAAGTGGCTCTCACTTACAATAACACCTACAATGAGAATGTCTACTCGTTTGTCAACAATATAAATACAATCGAGGGTGGTACGCATCTCACCGGTTTCCGCCGCGGTCTTACCACTACGCTGAAAAAATATGCCGAGGACAATAAGCTGCTCGAAAAAGTTAAGATCGACATCGATCCGGCCGACTTCCGCGAAGGTCTTACCGCAGTGGTCTCGGTAAAGGTGATGGAACCTCAGTTTGAAGGCCAGACCAAAACCAAGCTCGGCAACAATGAAGTGATAGGCGCCGTAAACTCGGCCGTAAGTGAGGCGCTCCGCAACTACCTTGAGGAGCATCCACGCCAGGCACGCACTATTGTCGACAAGATTATCATTGCAGCCCAGGCACGTCACGCCGCCCGCAACGCCCGCGAGAAGATACAGCGCAAGTCGCCCCTGAGCGGTGGCGGTCTGCCCGGCAAGCTGGCTGACTGCTCGTCGCGTCACGCCGAAGACTGCGAGCTCTTCCTCGTCGAGGGAGACTCCGCAGGCGGAACTGCCAAGCAGGGCCGCGACCGCCGCTTCCAGGCCATTCTTCCCCTCCGAGGCAAAATCCTTAATGTGGAGAAGGCGATGGATCACAAGATTTTCGACAACCAGGAAATCACCAGCCTTTACCGCGCCATGCGTGTCACCATCGGCACCGAGGAGGATCCCAAGGAAGTGAACATATCGAAACTCGCTTATCACAAGATCATAATCATGACCGATGCCGATGTCGACGGCAGCCACATCGCCACGCTGCTCATGACCTTCTTCTTCCGCCGCATGCGCCCCATCATCGAGCAGGGTTACCTGTATCTCGCCACCCCGCCGTTGTATAAATGTGTGCGCGGTAAGGTCGAGGAATATTGCTGGACCGAGCAGCAGGTGCAGCAGTTCATAGCCGTAAACGGCGACCGCACTAAGGTGCAGCGCTATAAAGGTCTCGGTGAGATGAGCGACAAGGAGCTCCGCGACACCACTATGGATCCTGAGCAGCGACTGCTCAAGCAGGTCACCATAAGCGATGCCGCCGAAGCCGATCGCATATTCTCCATGCTCATGGGTGAGGACGTGGGCCCCCGTCGTGACTTCATCGAAGCCAACGCTACCTATGCCAATATCGATGCGTGATACGCACCGAACCTATTGACTCTATCGGGTGTTATATATCTATGAGGGACACAGGTATATGACACCCTCTCTTTTTATCTCACGTAAAAAACTATCGCACTCATGAATATAAAAAATGAAGTAAGTGAATTCGTAAGGTCACAGGAGAATAACACCTATAATTACCGTCAGGTAGCTCATGCTATAGGAGCCAAGACCCGCGCCCAGCAGCGTCAGGTGGCCATGATACTCGTGGATATGGCTTTCAACGGCGAAATCATCGAGGTATCGCCCGGTAAATACAAGTCACCCCGCCTCACGCAGGAGACTACCGGTGTTTTCGTGCGACGCTCCAACGGAAAGAATTCCGTGGTCACCGAGCCCGACGGCGAAACTCTTTTCGTGGCCGAGCGCAATTCCATGCATGCTCTCAACGGCGATAAAGTCAAGGTAGAAATCGCTGCCCGCCGCCGCGGTGTCGAGCCTGAGGCTATGGTGGTGGAGATTCTTGAGAAAGCTGACCAGCAATTCATAGGTACTCTCGAGGTCGACAAGCATTTCGCTTATC
>JAIDSW010000171.1 GCA_029061025.1 Duncaniella sp. | reverse complement strand
GTTGAAAGATTGCAGATCGGTTTACCGCTTCGCTATGCGAAGAATATCAAGCCGAAGATTGATATAAACTAATTCTTGAAACTTACTTAGTAATAATAGCAATGTGTGACCGGTCCGTAGACGTCAGACGTAGGGGGATCGCTTGCGACTGTTATTTACCTATAAAAGTCACCTGCAGCGCAGGTGACAGCATAATGGCGTGGGGTTGAGGCACCACCGAAACCCCACGCAACAAATGACTTACATATTTCGCACGCGCAGGAGCGTGTGCGAGCATCGCAACGACAATCGAGATCTGCTGATCTTTACTGCTTGCACACGCTCCCGCGCGTGCATTATTTTTAAGGGTTATAGTTTGACGTAGGGTTTCGGTATATACCTCAACCCCACGCCATTTTGCTTTCACCCGCGCGGCGGGTGAAGTCTGCTTCTATGGGTAAAGAACAGTTGCTTTGAGATGTTTTGGAAAGCATCCCGAGCTAATTTCTTTTGTATCAACAATGTAGGGACGGTGCTTTGCACCGTTTCACCTGCATAGAGCTGAAGGTAATCAAAAATCTGTCAAATATGGTTAAGTTTTAGCTGAAACACTGCTGAATATTTTCAGCAAAAACCGGCTTATAACGTATGAATTTACCCCAAAATTTCAATCATTGAAATAAAACAGCCGCTCTGAGTAAGCGACATAACACACTTATTCAGAGTAATTTATCGTGGAGCGGTAGACGGGGTTCGAACCCGCGACCCTAAGCTTGGGAAGCTTATGCTCTACCAACTGAGCTACTACCGCGTGTTGCACACATTTTTTATGTAATGCAAATTTACGGTTTTTCCGCGGATTTTGATAAAGAATAAATCATTTTTTTTGCAAAAATGACCCGAAGAAACTTACAGTGAGCCGTAAGGCACTGAGAAAGTGTCGCCTCCGGCAAGCGAGCCGGTGTCGAGCCCTTTTTTCAACCAGCGGTAACGCTGAGATGATGTACCGTGATTGAATGTCTCGGGCTGAGCATAGCCGCGTGCCTTGGTCTGAAGATAATCGTCGCCGATTTTGCGGGCTGCATCGAGGGCTTCTTCAAGGTCACCGTCTTCGAGCGAACCAAACATACGGTTGTCATGATAGGCCCAAACTCCGGCATAATAGTCGGCCTGAAGTTCGAGTCGTACACTCGTGTGGTTACTTTCAGTCTCGCTCTGTCGCGACATGAGGTCATGAGCCTTAGGGAGTGTACCGAGCAGATTCTGCACGTGATGCCCTACCTCGTGGGCTATCACATAGGCATAGGCAAAATCTCCGTCGGCACCGAGGGTGCGTCGCATATCCATGAAAAACGACAGGTCGATATACACACTCTTGTCGGCCGAACAATAAAACGGTCCCATCGACGCTTCGGCACCCCCGCATCCGCTCAGCACAGAGCCGGTGTAGAGCACCAGACGCGGTGCTTCGTACTCAAGACCGTTCTGACGGAATATCTCGGTCCACACGTCCTCAGTGCCGGCGAGAATCTGACGCGAGAAATGTGCCAGTTCCTCTTCCTGTTGCGAAGGCGTATAGTTGACTTCCGTGCCTGATACTGACGACATGGTGTCGCCGCTCATCAGCACATCCAGTGGATTTCCGCCCGTGAGCCACACAAGCAGTGCCACAATGAGAACGCCGCCGGTACCGAGACCGGCTTTCATTATGCCGCCTCCGCCGGCAGAGCGACCGCGGCGGTCATCTACGTTAGAGCTTTCCCTGCGTCCGTCGAGTCTCATATGTCGATATGTTCCACCTTCACGGGTGTGTTAAGGAAAATGCGTGCGAGATCGTTGAATTTCGACGGATTTTCGGTAGTAAGATAGCGGCATGTTCCGCCTGTGGTGCATCGGGCTGCCATTTCGGGATGGCGTTCAAGATAATCCTTAAGGCTTTCGGCTACGATCTCGCCCTGGGTGATAACCTGCGCGCGCTCGGCCACTGCTTTCTGTATTTTCGGCAACAGCAGCGGGTAGTGGGTGCAAGCGAGCACGATAGTGTCAATATCGGCATCCTGGGCGAAGAGCTCCTCCACATACTTCTCCACGAAGTAATCGGCGCCGGGTTGAGCTGCCTCATTGTTCTCCACAAGAGGCACGAGCATGGGACAGGGCTGCCCTACCGTGCGGAAATGGGGGAAGAATTTGGCAATCTCTATGTCATAGCTTCCCGAGCTGACGGTGCCGGGTGTGCCCATGATACCAACCGTACCCTTTGAAATGCTTCCTATGGCCTCGACAGTGGGACGAATCACACCGAGCACCCGTCGCGACGGATCGAGCGAGGGTAAATCGTTCTGCTGGATGGTGCGCAGCGCCTTGGCCGAGGCTGTGTTGCAAGCAAGCACCACCAGATGGCATCCGCGCTCAAAGAGAGCCTTGACGGCATCGAGTGTGAAACGGTATACGACGTCATACGAACGTGTCCCGTAGGGCGCACGAGCGTTGTCGCCGAGATAGAGGTAGTCATATTGCGGGAGGACGCGACGGAGATCCTTGAGTATCGACAGGCCGCCGTAGCCTGAGTCAAACACTCCTATAGGGCCGGGATTGGATGGATAATTGCTCATTTATCGGATATTTTTGAAAAAAGAGAATCAGGCCACACCGGCCTGCGGTGAGATTCCCGATTCTCCAATATGGTATTTACATGACTGATCGAGGGAAGATCACTCCACCACAGTCAGAAGATAATCATAGAAGTAGCTTACGATACCGAGGCCGAGGATACCGGCAGTGCACACCCACATGCCCAGGCGCTGCGCAAATGTGGAGCGGAATGTAGCGATGGGAGTTTCACTGTCGTTGATAAACATTGCCTTAACCACAAGCAGGTAGTAGTAGAGGGAGATAATGGTGTTGATCAACGCTATAAGCACGAGCACATAGAGCGCAGCTCCCGTACCGGGGCCGCTGAGTGCTGAAGTGAACACGAAGAACTTGCTGAAGAATCCTGCGAAGGGAGGGATACCTGCGAGCGAGAACATGGCGAGCATCATCGTCACGGCCAGGCGGGGATTGGTCTTGTAAAGGCCATTATAATCATCCATATCCACCTTACCGGCAGCATGCTCGATAGAGCCGATGACACCGAAGGCGGCGAGATTGGAGAAGATGTAGACGAGGACGTAGAACATCAGCGCCGACACGCCCATCTCGTTGAGACCCACGATAGCAAGCATGATGTAACCGGCCTGAGAGATTGACGAGAATGCGAGGAAGCGCTTCATGTTGCGCTGACGCATCGCAAAGAGGTTACCTACGGTGATTGTAAGAATGATCAGAGCGTAAAGCATCCATTCCCACGCATCGGCATAAAGGAAGCCGAATGCCTGGGTAAGCACCACGAGAAATGCAAATGCCGCCGAACCCTTGGATATTACCGAAAGATAAGAGGTGACGGGTGTGGGTGCACCCTGATATACGTCGGCAGTCCAGAGGTGGAACGGAACAAGCGAAAGCTTGAAACCGAATCCGGCCATCACAAATGCAAGCGCCACTACCACCATCACATTAATATCGCTGTAGATCATGGCGATGAATATGCCGTCGTAGTAGAGAGTGCCGGCCGTGGCGTATACAAGCGAAAGACCCATGAGCATGATAGCCGACGAGAATACGGCTGTGAGCAGATATTTCACGGCTGCCTCATGGCTCTCGAAGTGATTCTTGTTGAATGCCACCATAGCGGCGAGGGGGAGGGATGCAGTCTCAAGACCGATTACAAACACGAGGAAGTGATTGGACGACATCATGAGATACATGCCGAAGAGCGTGAGAAGCATCAGTTCATAAAATTCTCCGCGACGCACCTTGATGAAATCGGTGTCGGCCCAGTTCACTGCCTGAATCATCACTATCAGCGCACCTACATTAAGGATATTCTTGATTGCCACAAGCACAGGCGAGGTGAAATACATGCCACCGAAGGCGGTCGCGCTCTCTTTCACGCAGGGGCAGATGAAACCGAATAGAGTATACAGGGCAAAAACCACGCAGGTCACCACGGGAAGCGCGCCCTGGGCTTTTTTGCTGAAGAAAGTGTCATATAGGAAGACTAACAGAAATACGATCAACAATCCTATTTCCTGCTTCATTGCTAAAAACTGTGAGTAATCCATTGCTGTCAATCTTGATTAGTTCATTCCTAAAACAGTGAATATCTCAGGGCTGAAAGTGAACCGGATGAGGTCGGCGAAGAAGTTGGGGAAGCAACCTATCGCAGCCACGCACACGATAAGAGTGGCTGTAGAGAGGCGTTCCCACCAGGTAGCGTCGGTAAGGGCGCGATGGTGATCGTCCTGCACGGGACCGTAGAGGAGCTTACCCACCACGCGGAGAATATACACGGCCGTGATCACTATCGAGCAGCAGGCTGCGATGGTGAAGCAGCGGTGGAAGAGGTCAGCATGCTCAAACGATCCGACGAATATGGTCATTTCGGCCACGAATCCCGACAGACCCGGCAGACCGAGCGATGCCATACCTGCGATAACATAGCATACCGACAGATAAGGCATAATCTGCATCAAGCCTCCCATCTCGCGGATGTCGCGGGTGTGGGTGCGTCCGTAAATCATACCGATGAGGGCGAAAAAGAGAGCGGTCATCAAGCCATGGCTGAGCATCTGCATGATAGCACCGGTCATCGCCGTAGTGTTAAGCATAAGTATCGCGAAGAGCACCAGACCGCAGTGTGATACCGATGAATAGGCGTTGATATACTTGAGGTCGTTCTGCACGCAGGCCGAGAATGCACCGTATACCACCGAGATACCGGTGAGGATAAGGAATATCCATGCTAGTTCGTTGGCAGCCTGAGGCATGAGGAAGATTGCTACACGGAAGCAGCCGTAACCTCCCAGCTTCATGAGCACGCCGGCGTGAAGCATCGACACTGCCGTGGGGGCTGAAGCATGACCGTCGGGCGACCATGTGTGGAACGGGAACATGGCACCGAGCACACCGAAGCCCACAAATGTCATCGGGAAAAGGAATGTCTGCCAGCCGTGAGAGATGGCGTCATTCTTGGCAATCTCGAGGATATTCCATGTCAGGGGCTGTCCGGCGGGAGCCGAGTGGTAATAAATACCGATCAGACCTAACATGAGGAATGCCGATCCGCCCATGAGCATAAGGGTGAGCTTCATGGCCGAATAGTTCTTGTTGCCGCTGCCCCACACTCCGATGAGCAGATACATGGGGATAAGGGCGACCTCATAGAACATAAACATCGTGAAAAGGTCAATCGATATGAAGAAACCGTAGACACCCGTCGAGAGAAGGATGAGCCAAAGGAAGAATTCCTTGGGCTGAGGTATCTCCCACGAGGCAAAAGAGCCGGTGAAAAGAATTATCGACGAGAGGATGAGCATGGCGATTGAAATACCGTCGACACCCACTGCAAGATTTATGTTAAGCGGAGTAAACCATGACCAGGAGCCCATGAAAAGCATTTCGGCGGTCTCCCCTGCGGCACGCATAGCCAGGTACTCGACAAGCAGCCACACTGACAGAGCTGTCAGTGCCACCGAACCGGTCACGGCCACGGCGCGTATCTGCTTGATATCGCGGCAGAGTGCCAGAGCGCCCAGCATCACCACCGGTATCACCACGAAGTAGATTAATATATTGGAAAACATGAGAGTTACTATATTAAAGAGTGATTTTGCACAGTTTCATATTCTATCAGAGCACACACACTGCGGTTACTGCGGCGAGCACCAGCACACCTATCAGATACCACCATATATACATCTGCACCTTGCCGCTCTGGAATCCCTTGATGGCCACGGAGGCCTTGTTGGTAATCAGGGCGAGCCCGTTCATGGTGCCGTCGATAATGTGGCGGTCAAACCATGCGATCGGTTTGCAGATTCCATCGAATATAATGCGGCGTGTGATGAAGAGATACATCTCGTCGAAATAGAAGCGGTGATGAGCAGCCTCCCAGAGCCAGCGGGCGGAGTCGGCCATGGCACGGGGATTGTCGTTTTTCTTCATATAGAGCTTGGCTGCGATACCTATACCTATGAGAGCAACGCACACGCTGGTTACAGCGATAGGAATATTCATGTGTATGTTGTATTCCTGACCGTCAAATGTCACATATTTGCCGAAATCGATCCAACCGCACACGGTAGAAATTACGGCAAGGATTATGAGGGGGAGCGACATGGTCCAGGGTGAATCATGCGGAGTGTGCAGACCCTCGGCCTTATAATCGCGGTCTTCCCACCAGAACACGAGGAAGTAGAGACGGAACATATAGAAAGCGGTCATACCGGCAACCATAAGCAACCATACACCCCAGAACCAGTGGAGCTCAAATGCCGCGCTCACGATTTCATCCTTGGAGAAGAATCCGGCGAAGGGAGGTATACCGGCGATGGCAAGACAGCCCACGAGGAAAGTGATGTGGGTGATGGGCATATATTTGCGGAGTCCGCCCATCTGAGTGTAATTATTGGAGTGGACGGCATGAATCAGGGCACCGGCACCGAGGAAGAGCAGACCCTTGAACATGGCGTGAGTAAACAAGTGGAACATCGAAGCCATGTAGCCGAGTCCGTGGTGAATCTCCGGACGAGCCACGCCGAGCGACACCATCATGAACGCGATCTGTGATATGGTGGAGAATGCGAGCACTCGCTTGATATCGATCTGCGTGCAGGCCACCACGGCAGCATAGAAAGCGGTGACGCAGCCTACCACCGTCACGATCATCAGCGCAGCCTCCTCAAGCAGATAGAGCGGGAACAGACGGGCCACGAGATATACACCGGCCACCACCATGGTAGCGGCATGGATGAGAGCCGACACGGGAGTGGGACCCTCCATTGCGTCGGGCAGCCAGATATGTAGCGGCATCATGGCCGACTTACCCATACCGCCGATAAAGATGAGCACCAGAGCCCATGTCATTACCGACGCGCCCATAAACATGGCACCGTGCATCGATTCGAGCACTGCCTCGGGATGCTGAGTCATGGCGAGGAAGTCGAATGTCTCGGAATAGAACGAGAGCACGAGAATACCTATGAGGAAGAACAGGTCAGCGAATCGGGTGACGATAAATGCCTTCTTACATGCGGCGACAGCCGAGGGAAGCGTGTAGAAGAAGCCGATGAGCAGGAACGACGAGGCACCCACGAGCTCCCAGAAGATATACATCTGGAAAATATTGGTGGCAACCACGAGGCCGAGCATCGAGAAGCTGAACAGCGACAGGAAAGCATAGTAGCGCTGGAAGCCTTTCTCGCCGTGCATATAACCGAGCGAATAGAGATGCACCATAAACGAGATGGTGGGAATCACTATAAGCATCATGGCCGAGATAGGATCGAGCAGGAAGCCGAGCTTGATTACCAGATGGTCGGTAAACTGAAGCCAAGTGGTGTTGAATACGATGTACTGTAAGCGGTCAGTACCGTCGACAAACAGGGGATTGCCCGAAAAATAATAGTTAAACGCTGTGTAATATGACAGGACAAGCACAGCGCCCATGCCGAGAGTGCCCAACACTCCGGCCGTGAGGGGTCGCATCTTCACTCCGCCCAGTCCCAGCAGAAGGAACATGAACAGAGGGATGGCGAGAATCAATACAGGGATTGTTGCATCCATATCGTGTCAGAATTTCATTTCGGTTACGGCGCGCACGTCAATATTCTTGCTTACGCGAAACAGGTTGATGATAATGGCGATGGCCAGAGCGGTCTCGGCAGCGGCGATAGCGATGCCGAAGAGCGTGAACATCATGCCCTCCATCGTGCCGGGAAACAGATAGCGGTTAAATACCACGAAATTGATGTCGACGGCATTGAGCATCAGTTCCAGCGATATGAGCATGGCGATCATGTTGCGGCGGGTAAGGAATCCGTAGACACCGCAGCAGAACATCACCAGCGAGGGCACCAGATAATATATAAGAGTAATATCCATAGCTTGATATTGAATTATCGTTACTTACTTCTACATTATTCCTTGCGGGCTACTACCACACCACCTATGATGCAAGCCAGCAGAAGCACCGAAATCGCTTCAAACGGAAGCAGATACTGACCGCGGGCAGTTCCGAGCATGGCCTCCCCTATCTGATTCATTGTGGGGTTGGCGGCATCGGTGAGCGAGGTGCAAAGGTCGGCACAACGGCTGAAGAATGCCCAGCCTACCACCAGAGCGGTGGCGACAGCACCGACGAATCCGAGCAGCCGCTTGCGCGAAGTGAGTTCCTCACTGTTGTTGCCGGGATGCGATGTAAGAAGAATGGAGAACACAAAAAGCACTACAATACCTCCGGCATACACAGCTATCTGCACCGTGCCCAGAAACTCGTAATCAAGCTTGAAATAAAGAGCTGCGGTGGCGAAAAGCGTGAACAGAAGATACGTAGCGGCCCGCAATATCTTGCGGGTAGTGACAGTAAGCACCGAGAACACGATGATCGACAGTGCTATTATCAGGTAGACTATGCTACTTCCTAATGATTCCATTATATATAATGACTGATTTTTTATTGCTTTTACTTATTATCGGCATCGGCCTGCTTGGCTGCTTCGCGCTCAGTCTTGAGCTTGGCCGCTTTCTCGAGAGCGGCACGGATGCGTGCTTCCTTCTCGGGGTCACCGGCAGCTGCTGCAAGAGCTTTGGCTGCGGGATCGTCGGCAGCGGGCTTCGCGGGGGCGGAGGCTGCTTCGGGGGCGGCGGCTTTTTTGGCGGCGGCTGCGGCCTTCGCTGCTGCTATCTTGGCCGCGCGCTCGGCAAGGATGCGGGCTTTCTCTTCCTCAGTGGGTTCGGGCTCGGGCTTGTCGGGCAGATAATTAAGCTGTTTCACGAGCTTGGAGCGGGTGAAAGTAGCCTGCTCGAAATCGTTGGAGAACCTGAGGGCATCGGTAGGACATTTATCCACGCAGAGGTTGCACAGCGTACAGCTTCCGAGGTCGTAGATATACTTGTCGAGATGCTTTTTCTTTTTGCCGTCCCATGTCTCACGAGTAGAGATGGCCAGAGAAATCGTGTTATTGGGGCACACGCGCTCGCAGGTACCGCAGGCGATACAGCGGTGATTGCCCTCGGCGTCGTAAATCAGCTCGAGCACGGCACGGAATCGTGGAGCCACCGGCAGGTTATCTCGGTTGTCGGGATACGTTTCAGTGATTTTAGGGGTCACAAATTCTTTACCGGTCACCGAAAGGCCTTTGAGAAGGCTCACGATACCGCTGTATCTTATAAACAACTCACTATTCCTCCGAATAGCAATGTGTATATATCGGAGGTCTCCGTATCATTAAA
>JAIDSW010000170.1 GCA_029061025.1 Duncaniella sp. | reverse complement strand
GCCTCGATATCCGGTGCGTTTCTGCTTGAAAAATACCGGACCGGGCGAACTGATCTTAATGGCTATGGCCACGGGTATGAAAATCAGAGGCGAGAAAAGGAGGAATGTACCTGAAACAAAGATGTCATATGCTCGCTTCAAGGTGGAATTTATCACACTGTCGAGCGGGTTGTTGCGGGTAACCATCACAGGCATCTGCCCCATGCTCTCAAGATGGAACTGACGGCTGAGGTAACGCGATATCTGGGGCACGAAGCGGAAATCTACCATGTGGTTGTCACATATCTGCACGATTTTCCTCACTTTGTGCTCATCTTCTCCCGATAGTGTATAGTATGCTTCTTCTATAGAATTATCCACAATATAGTCCTCGAGAGTGTCAAGAGTGCCGCGGTAGAGGTGCTTGTAAGGGAAATCGGGAGGGCAAGTGTCATCAAAAAAGCCGTGAAAATTATACCCGAAACCGGCATCGCTCTGCATTTCCTCAAAAAATCGCAATGCCGTTGGACCGGTTCCTATTATCACAACCCTGCAATAATTCCTGTCGCGGCGACGGTAACGCTTTATCACGAAATGTGATGCAGTCCACCAGAGGAGGAACAGGAGCACTATTGTAGTGTAGAATTCTGCAAATACCCTCCAGGGCAGACTGTCGATGCCCATTATATAAAGGAGCGTGATAAACAGGAGCGCATGCACGCCTACGGCCCTGAGCGAACTCACCATCACCCTATCCATCTGTATGGTGCGTACCTTATGTATCGTACTGAACCATACGGCCGAAGGAATATAGGCCACATTTACCAGCAGCCATACGATGCGCATGTGCCACTCTTCCACTCCGGGATTCAGGGCACAGGTAAGGAGATAGACTCCATTCAGAATTATGAAGTCAAAGAAAGTGAGTATGTTGTGCAGAAATCTGCCGTATTTGCCTTTCTTGGTTATTAATGACATTATCTTGTCGTTAACTGTTGACTTTCCCTATATCATGGCGACATGGGAAATACAAATCATTATAGCCGAAATGGCTCCGGCAGATATGCTCTGCCGGGCCATTCATGGGATTCCGCCCCCGCGATTTATCGGAGCTTGGTGTCGATAATCTTAATTTTGCCTTCGAGCTCGGCGATATCGTCCTTGATACGCTGTATCTTGCGGTTGAGATCACGCAGCATGCTCTCTCCGGTCTTGGATTTGGAGTTGAAAAACAGGAGATTATTTTCGTAAGTGTTAAGTTCGTTGCGGCGCTGCTCGCAAATCCGGGCAATGCGTTCACGCTCTCTGTACAGACGCTGCGAATCACCTTCCATCTCATCGATCATCGACGTGAAATTCTCGGTATTCTTACGCTTGTCGCGAGCCCCGAGACTGTCGTATAGACGGTCGACCACCGCGCGGTATTCCTTAAATACCTTATCTTTTTCCGAGAAAGGCACATGTCCCACTTGCTGCCAGCGCGCCTGAAGGTCGCGTATCGATTTCAAGAGTTCGTTGCGGTCGAGTTCCTTCTTCTCAAGCTCCTTGAGCTCTTCGATAATACCTTTCTTGGCCTTGAGATTTTCCTGCTCTACCTTGCGGGCATCGGTGGTATTTTTCTTTTTCTGCTCGAAGAAATAATCACACGCCGCGAGGAAACGACGCCATAACGGCTCGCTGTATTTCTTAGCTACCGGGCCTACTGATTTCCATTCTTTCTGAAGGGCTACCAGTCTGTTGGTAGTCTTAGTCCAGTCAGTGCTGTCCTTGAGCGATTCGGCTTCCTCACACATGGCAGTTTTCTTTTCCATGTTTGACGCAAGAGCATCTTTCATTGACTTGAAAAATTCAGCCTTGGCGGTGAAGAATTTATCGCAAGTGGCACGGAAACGGGCGAAAAGCAGATTATTGTTTTTACGCGAGGCAAATCCAAGTTTTTTCCACTCATTCTGAGCGTCGAGTATACTGCGGGTCATTTCATCCCACGCAGCATAAGAATTGAGTGAGGTGAAGTCCATAGCCTCAACTCGTTCACACAGCGCCGTCTTGGCCTCTTCATTGGCGCGCTCGCGTGCCTTGCGCTCCTCGAAAAATTGCTGGTAGGCCTTATTGATCTGCGCTGATATATCTTTAAATCTGTTCCACACATCCTCGCGCAGCTCCTTGGTCACCGGCCCTATCTCGCGCCACTTGTCGTGGAGCACCTGCAGACGGCGGAAAGCCACCACTACGTCTTCCTCACCGAGGAGTTTCGACGCTTCGGCAATCAGGAGTTCCTTTTCACCGAGATTCTTCTTGAAGTCGTAGTCACGTAACTCTTTATTTATCTTGAGTTGATCATAGAAGCGCTCACACGCTTCCTGATACTGCTTCCATATTTCACTGGAATTTGTGGGGTTCACTTCCCCTATGGTCTTGAATTGAGCCTGAAGTTCGCGGGCTTCGGTTATTACACGGTTCACGTTGTCGGTGTCGTCGCTCAGCTCAAGCAGTCGGGCAATGATACCCTTTTTCAATTCGAGATTTCTCTCCTGCTCTGCCTCAAGAGCCGCGCGGTAAGCCGCTTTCTTTTCCTTTATATTATTAAGCAGAGACTTGAAAGTCTCATCGGTTTCATCGGTGTCCGATACCGTAAACGCTTCGTCTGACTCCGTTACAGCCGCCTGCTCTTCGCCGCGACGCAGATAATACTGTTGCTTCAGAC
>JAIDSW010000017.1 GCA_029061025.1 Duncaniella sp. | reverse complement strand
TGAGATAGCGGGTCATGTGCATCTGCCACAGAAGGATATAGACGAGCGCCGACGTCGAAGACACTTCAGGATGTGAAATGAGCACTTCGGCATCGATCGACGGGTCAAGATGATGATCGACCACTACGCGGCGCGCGCGGCATTTGGCCTGAATAAGCTCGGCGAGCTTGTCCACACGCTTGAGGTCATTGAAATCGAGGCAGAAAAGCAGGTCGGCTTTGGCAAGCGCAGTTTCGGCCACCGCAGGCGAAGCCGTGGCTACGATAACCTCCTTCATGCCCGGCATGAAAAGCAACTGGCGCGAAGGGCAGTCGGGGGTAACCACCACAGCCTCCTTGCCCATGGCTCGCAGAGCCTGACACAAGCCGAGCGACGAACCTATGGCATCGCCGTCGGGAGTCAGATGGCAGGTTATGACGATGGATTTAGCCGCAAGAATGAGTGCCTGCACGCGGTCGACGGCCTCCTGCGGTATCTGAGTTTTGAAACGGGGTAGTTTCTGAGGATTCATGTTTGCAAAGTTACTCAATTTTCCCCACAATCCGTGACCAGTTGACATTTTTTATTAAATGCCTGTGGTGAGTAGGTCACAAAGCGTCCTGCCTGGACGCGAGGGGAGAGTTGGATGCTTTACCCCGCAATGAATTACGGGGTTTGTGACAATGGCGTGCCTCCGGCACTTTTTTGTGCTGCGTGGATTTATGGAGCGGGGGTCGCTGCCCCCCGCCGCAGTGGCAAAGAGAGGTCGCTGACTCCGTCGCAGTAGCAATGCGAAAATGAAGTTACCATATTGCTTTGGCGGCGGGGGTCAGCGACCCCCGCTCCATAATTTAGCGTGTCGGGTCATTAACTGCAAGAAAAATGGCAAAGCTGAATTACCGCAGTGAAATATATGGTATTAAATAATGGCAAATTATATATTGGACTTTGCCGTTGTATAGGTTGAGATTTGCATATAAAGGTCACCTGCGCTGCAGGTGAATTCAGTGGAGAAAGAATGGTGTCCGGGTGAGCGGCAATGCGGGGTTGAGGGGCAGTGTGTTGGTATATAAAAACACCCCGCCGGGGTGACGGCGGGGTGTGTGGGATGGGTGTGGGGATTGTCAGATTTTTTCGAGGACGATGAGGAAGAGGTTGCGGGAGTCGGCTTTGGTGAGGGTGGTCGAGCCGCTGATTTCCTTTGTGTAGGTGGAGGTTGTACCGGTGACTTTGGTGCCGTCGATTTTGATGTTGGCGGTCTCGGTGTCGCCGAATACAAGCGTCATTTTCATTGCCTGACCGGGATTGACGGTAATGGAGGTGGCCGATTCCATCTTGACGCAGGTGTTGTAAGTCACGCCTGCGTAGGTGGCTGTGCCTTTGGAGGTGCTGTAATTACCCGATACAGTGACGAGGTTGCTCGAAGGCGCATTGCCGGTGAAGCTGCATATCACAAGGTCGCCCACGGGTGTGGGATCAGGCGTGGGATCGGGGGTAGGGTCAGGAGTAGGATCAGGCGTGGGATCAGGGGTAGGGTCGGGAGTCACGGCCGTTTCGCCGAAGAAGCCCACGAGTGAGCATTTGTAGGCAGCGAGAATGGCGTCAAGCGAAGCATTGCGGCCATAGTCGGAGTCATCGACGGCGTTGTTGAACGTGAAGTGAATATCACCCTGATTGAGACGGCCGGCACCGCGGTAGCCCATCACTACGGCGGGCACTTCGGCTGCCTCTACAGGAGTGTATTCATACATGAGCGACGAGTTGGTATCGAAGTTGTTGTAGGTCGTTCCGCCCTTGAGGGTCTTGAAGGTAGAGGGCACCTGTTCGTCGCGGGTAGCGGCCTCGTAGGCGTCGAAGCTGGTGGCATTGTCGGCCGTAGTGATGTAGCTGAACGATGAGGGACGCTCCACCATGAGATTTCCGAAGCTCTTGATCATACCGCCGTTTTCGCCCGAGAATGTGCCGTCGCCGGTGGCATCGGTTCCCTGGAGAGATGACATCATGGGGCGCTTTGTGCCGCGGAAGTAGTTGCGCTCTACAAAGATGCTGCAGCCCATGGTGGCGCCAACGCCATATTTCGAGCAGCCGTCGTAGTAGTTGTTCCAGAGGTGAACGGTGGATGTGCGCACGCGGGGATGGCGCGAGTCAGAGTGGTCAAACCAGTTGTGATGGTAGCAGATGAGATTGTCGACGGTCTCGCTCTTCATACCGCAGAGCACTGACTTGCCGGCATCGACGAAATGGTTGTAGGCAAACGTAGCGTAGGAGCAGCCGTCCTTGCAGTCCATCGAGCCGTCGCCTTTATCGTGGTCGCCGCCCCCCTTCTGGCCGTAGTAGAGGTCGCAGTTGTGAATCCATATGTGATTGGTGCCCTTTACTTCCACGCAGTCGTTGCTTGAACCGTGGAGCATCACGGCGAGGTTGCGCATCTCGGCACCCGAGCCGCTGACGAAACCGGCGCCGAAGCCTTTGAATGAAGCATCATCACCCACGCCCTCGAGAGTCACCTGGAAGTCAATATCGGTGTTGTTGCCCTTGAGCAGAAGCCCTTTCTGGTCGGTGAGAAGCTGATCTGTGCCTATCTTGGCTACGTCGATCTGACCTATGATGCGTACTGCGATGGGAGTGGTGGAGTAGCCTTTCTGGAGAGCCTTGAAGATTTCGCCCAGACCGGTGAAGGTGGCCACGCCGCCTTTATTGTTGGTGGGGAGGTCGAGAGTAACGGTGTTGAAGGTGTCGTTGGTAATGTAGAGCACCTTGGCGCCTGACTTCAGAGTGCCGTCGTTGTTGTACGCGCCTACACCGCCGCTGAAATTCTTGTGGGCGAAGCCCGAGCGGTCGTGGGCGGTGACATCGAGCCCTTCCACTGTGTTGGCGGCTGATGCTATTTCAGCACCGGCTTTAGCGGGCACAAC
>JAIDSW010000169.1 GCA_029061025.1 Duncaniella sp. | reverse complement strand
CACAGATACCATCGGCCGCGAGCTCGTCGGCTATATATTGCAGCACGGTAAAAGTCACCGTGCTTCCGTCGGCATCACTTACGTCGCAGAATGGCAGCAGACCATACTTTACGGCAAGTTTCAGCAATCCGGTTTCAAACGGGCGCAGGAAAGCGGCCTCATCAAGAGTTTCCTTACCTGCGGTACGCTGAGTTGCAGTGCCCTGATGAGATACCGGCCTTTCGGGAATATTCTTTATTGCCGTTTTCTCGCGCTCATGTCCTTCTTTCTCGCGTATCTCCTCATAAAACTTCGCTACCTGACGCTGGAGCACCTTTTCGTCAAAGTTGAAGTTGCGAGCACACTCCTGCACATATACGTTTCGTGTTATCTCGCGGGGTATATGGGCTATGGAGCGGACTATCTCGGTTATGGCCTCCGATCTGCGGGCTGGGTCGTTTTCCAACCCTGCCATAAGTATGTCAGACTTGAATCTGATGAAGTCGGTGGCGTGGGTGGCGAGGTATTCCTCTACTTCCGACGATGAATGTGACTGGGCGAAAGAATCCGGATCCTCACCCTCGGGAAACTGCACTACCTTTACATTCAGCCCCTCGGCCAACAGCATGTCGATACCTCGCAGAGAAGCTTTGATACCTGCCGCATCGCTGTCGTAGATCACTGTAACGTTCTCGGTAAAGCGATGTATGAGCGAGACCTGCTCGGTGGTAAGCGAAGTGCCCGACGATGCCACGACATTGGTCACGCCCGACTGATACATCGAAATCACGTCCATATATCCCTCCACCAGATAGCAATGATCTTTCTTCACTATCGACTGCTTGGCCTGATAGAGTCCGTAAAGCACCTTTCGCTTCAGGTATATGTCACTTTCGGGCGAATTCACATATTTCGCCATCGACTTATCGGTCTTGAGCGTGCGACCTCCGAATGCCACCACTTTTCCCGAAAGTGTCTGCACGGGATAGATCACTCGGCCGCGGAAACGGTCATAGACGCGCCCCTTGTCGGTACGCGCACACAACCCTGTGGCAAGCAGATACTTTTCGCTGAAACCGCGGTCGACAGCCTTGCGGTAAAGCGCATCGGATTGCTCGAGAGCGTAACCGAGATGAAATTTCTTTATCATCTCATCGCTAATACCGCGATGACGGAAATATGACAGTCCTATCTCGCGACCGTCGGCAGTGCCGGTAAGATTCGACTCAAACTGCTGCATGGCCCACTCATTTACCGCAAACATATTCTCGCGGTCGCGCTCCTTGTCGCGCTGCTCCTCGGTCAGCTCCTGCTCTACGATCTCGATATTGTATTTCTTGGCGAGATAACGCAGGGCTTCGTTAAAAGTCATCTGCTCGTGCTCCATTATGAAGTTGACCGGGCTGCCACCCTTACCGCAACTGAAGCACTTGCATATACCCTTTGACTTGGAGACGGAAAACGACGGTGTACGCTCGTTGTGAAACGGGCACAATCCTATATAATTGGCTCCGCGCCGCTTGAGGCTGACGAAGTCTGACACCACCTCTACTATATCGGCGGTATCGAGTATGCGCTGCACGGTCACCTGGTCAATCAGTCTCATCCTACGGTAAAAAATTGTCTGTGGGTTCGGTATACAAAGTTACGAAATATTGAGTAACTTTGTGCGTGTTTTACAATTTTTAGTGTATGCCTTATGAACGGATGGATTACAATATTGCTGCTGGTCATCTCTAACGTATTCATGACCTTCGCCTGGTATGGTCACCTCAAGCTCCAGCAGATGAACGTCATATCCTCATCTACACCACTTATCATCGTGATACTTATATCGTGGGGTATTGCCCTGCTTGAGTATCTGTTTATGATTCCGGCCAACCGCATGGGATTTCATGAAAACGGGGGGCCGTTTTCACTCATGCAGCTCAAGGTGATTCAGGAGGCGGTAACGCTGGTGATATTCACGATTTTCACCATATTCTTTTTCCGCAGCGAGACACTCCACTGGAATCACTTCGCCGCTTTCGTCTGCCTCATCTTGGCAGTCTATTTCGTGTTCATGGACAAGTAATACTGTATAAGACTTTACAACAGAGGCTATATTTCCCGCAAGTCAAATAATTTTATTGCATTGTTTAGTGTTATATCTAAAAATTCACTGTTGCCTATCTTGCTTTTTAATTTTTTGAGAATTCTGCGATAATACTTTTGCAAGTTAATTCTTGAATCATATACTATTGGTATACATAGGTCAGTGCCCCACAATATTTTCCCCGACAGCCCATCTCCAACTAACTTTATAATATCGCCGGTATCCATAAATGCCGTATCGACATACACATTAATATACTTAGAGATCATATACCTTGCACTTTCAAAAGGACGACCATGTGCCAAGATTACCGGAATGTCAGGATTTTCAGATATAATATTTTCGTATTTTAATGCGTGGCAACTTTCATCCTCGCCGGTGTGAATGAGTATTGGAATATTATGATTAGCACCTGCCATCGAAAAGATTTTTTTGATAGCGCTTCCTTCAGGATTCCATTCCCACGGACGCAATGCCGGATGTATTTTCAGACATTTCCACTTGATTTCGAACGACCGGATTAAATTTTGAATGTCTTCGCTAAGCCCATTTTCTGTCAACCATAGACACGGGAGTATTTTGTTGCCATATAAAGTAACCAGCTCTTTGATTTCCTTCATGGCTTCATCATAGTTATCGGTACACGTAGTAGTAGATGACACAAGGAATGTGTCGACACTACATTCAGCCATGATTCTCCCAATGTATTTTGGTGAAAAATATAATTGACCGAACTGTCCTACATGGATGTGACTGTCAATAAGCATAGTAACTATTTATTTGATAGCACATCGCATCTTATTCGTGCATCGTCGCAACAGCGTTTATTGAATTTTCCAAAGCTGCCCTCCAATGCGTTTTGCATAAGACATCTTTTACAATACCGTAATGTGGGGCATACGAGACAATCCAAGTGTTTGGATCGCTTGTTTGCATCCCTGACTCTTTTTAATTCCGGGCTCTTAAACCAAATTTCAGATAAGCGTTCGGTATTGATATTTCCTACTCTAAAACTTTCCCATCCGGCACATGGATACGCATAACCTTTGCTTGAAAAGCATAAATGATCCACCCCCGCCGAACAGATATTGCCATTCAAATATGCCTCGGTATTATTTATTAATTTATTTTCAGAGTTGAAATCGATTTCCAATAGATTTTCTTTGACATAATCACGGTCAAAATTCATTAACCTTTTCAAGAAGTTTCTATGCTGCTCAATGCTAAGGCGACCATTTGCTACAAAACCGGTATCTCCATCGCTTTTTGCGACGATCATAGGATCAAGCCTTAGTGAAAATTTATTCTTTTGGGCATATAAGATTATCTGTTCAGCTCCACTTTCATTTATACTCATTATTGGGCATGATATAGAGATATTAATTCCCGATGACTTTAATCTGTCTATCGCAGAAAGTGTACGAGCTAAAGAGCCGGTCACATTAGTAACCGCATCGTGAGTATGGGGATCAAGAGAGTAGACCGACGTCTGGACAGTATCGATTTTTACTGATTTCAAATAATCTGCCATTGAATCATCACACAATAAAAGATTACTGAATATAGACAAGGTTAATCCTTTATCATTACAATACTTAACAAAATCCTTAAAGTTAGGATGAAGCAGAGGTTCCCCACCTGAAACTGTAACTTGAGTACCACCAAGCTCACAAAACTCATCAATGAGTTTATAGAACAAATCAGGAGACATAAAAACACCTGTGTCTTTTTCAGCATTAGGTAAGTAGCAATGAATGCATCGCTCATTGCAAGCAAATGTAATCTCTATGTGCAGGCCAATGAGGGGAAATTCACAGTCATCTTGAAAATTATCGGCTAATACAACAAATCCTTCTTGCGCAAGAGTAGTATAAAATTCCACAGCATCCTTAAGGACATCATCTTTTGTAATGTCGGAATATCCGGAAGCAATTTCTTCTGCGGATTAAATCAACCGAGCAAGGTTTTGCCGACAATGGTTTAAGAAACATGTCAGCTTCCCCATTCACCAACATTGAGCAATAATTCCTTGTATTTATTAATAAGAATTGCTCATTCTCACATTTCCTTATTTTACAAGAATCAGTAATCCTTACAAACATCAGCTTTGATAAAATTTGTCTTTTAGTTTATCTTCGTATTCCTCTACAAGACGTTTGTTCAAGAACGCAATATCACAAAAGTGCTTTGGTACTTTCATCATATCCCCATTACTTTCATTGTAGTTCCTGACAAGACAACGGTTGCAAAAGTTAAGAGCCTCACACTCGACACATTGTGGAAAACTTGCTTGGGTGATTTTCCTCAAAGATTTGACTCGTTCGCTTTCTTCCCAGATTTCTTTCAAGGTGTTTTTATATACGTTGCCCAATACATAGTCTTGCCAACCGGCACAGGGATATACGTCACCATTCACGGTTATACAGCAGTTATCATAACCGACACCACAGACAGGCTGTTGCTTGAATCGCTCGCGATCAAACTTGACATCATCTGACAGTGATTTCTGATTTAGCGTTACGTTTAGGTAATTCAAATCATTTTCAATTATTGCCCTGATTACCTCTTCCGTTTCGGCAAGAGAAAGTCTGTTTGCGAGGTTTGAATCATCAAGGTCGGCTTGAGCCATCATTATGTAATCGGTCTGCGCTTTTATTTTTAAAGATTTTGCGTAATCAAGTACTTCTTTATATCCTTTGTAATTGGCTTTCATCAGTGGACAGGATATCTGGACGGGAATATCCGCGGCAACAAGTTTTTCTATCGCACGTTTTGTGCGGGCAAATGATCCTTTTACTGTTGTAATCCGGTCGTGGATATCCGGATCCATAGAATACAACGAGGTTTGTATGAGAGAAATGTTTACATTTCTGAGTCTCTCAACCTGTGCATCAGTCAAGGCAATGAGATTGGAAAGAATGGTTATCTTCAGGTCTTTTTCCCTGCAATAATCGCATATGTCCATGAGATCCTTGTGAAGAAAAGCTTCTCCACCTGATAATGTAACATGAATACCACCCATAGCACTGAATTCATCAAGGATAGACTTGACTTTTTCTAATGGCATGTCAGCACCGGCATCTTTCTTCTGATTGGGTATATAGCAGTGAATACACCGTTCGTTACAGCGGCTTGACAATTCAAATTGGATTGCTGAGATCAGGGGACGTCCTTGCACTTCTTCAAGAAAAAAATCCTGAGTATTCTCACTCACAACATCTTTTGTTTCTTGAGTAAATGTTTCGGACATTGTAGTAGGAGTAGTTACATCATAGGTGAAACTTTGATCTTTGGATTCTAACTCATCAATGTTTTCACCGGTTACAATAAAACCGTTTGACTCTAAATCCAAGAGAAAAAACTCTAAATCCTGTGCTATCTCATCATAAGAATCTCCCCCATATTCGGCGACGGCTGCAGTTAATATTGTATCGAAACTTGTCGGCGTACGACCAATTTGTCGTAAAAAGAACGCGCCTGTTTCATTATACACACGATCCAACCTTGTCAGTTGATTGGTAATATATCCATACGTTTCAGTACAACGTATATAAGAATTCTTTGCTTGGCGAATAATCATGTTTTTTACTTCACTAATTGAAGAATAGGAATTTCTAAAAAAAGTTACTATTGATGCGATTGCGCTTTAAAACGTCGCATCAATAGCAACTGTTTAATTAATAAGCTCTTTCGCAATCCTTACAGATCTTCTTTACAGAGAAAAGTGCACACTGCTCTCCGTTTCGCTCATTTGAGGGGCATCCTGCTGCATAAGAGCCTGATGGAAGATTCTTAGCGATAACCTGAGCCTTTACATATTTTTTCATATATAAAAGTGATATGAGAATTAGCCTTTGTCCTTTCAAGCGATTAGGGTTCTCTTTGCATACTCTTATAAGGCTTTTATGCTTCTCTGCCTATGTATTTTCACCGATTATGAAAGTCAGCGTATTGTTTTTCGGTTATAGTTGTATAAAGAATGACTCTTTTAGTCTTATAGTTGTTTTCCATTTCGTTGAGTATGATTTTTTTTACTTCAGACTCGTCCAACGGGAGAACACTTTCATGCGCAAATGAAACCGGAATCAAAGATTTATCTCCATTTTCAATAGAGACTTCAACAATACTAAGATAAAAAGCTTTAGCCATAGATTTATTACTCTTTTGCCGACACCCCAAGACAAAAGTTATAAAAAAAGAAAAAACGTGGGTATCGCACCGCTGCTCATCCCACGATTAGAGGCCTTCGCATTGCCCTTCGAAGTAGAACGAGCAACGCAGAAGCCCACGTGTGTATGTATTTGAAGTATCAGCCTGTAATCGACTACAGGCATGCAACAAAAAACATATCCACAGGCATCTACCATTGCTTCTTTCCTGACTTCGAATAAGAAAGTTGCGAAGTTTCTAATCGTCAAGATTTATTCGCATTAGTAAACGCTTTTCAAATTTTTACTGTTCCCACCCCTAAACCCTCTCTTGGGCTTCTGTGCGTGAGATAGTACTGCAAATTTATATCTATTTTTTTAATTAGCAAAAAAATTATTGCATAATCGCTTGTCCATCCATTTTTCCGCCTCTTAAAGGAACAGCCATAATATAGGTAGCACAAACAAATTAATCAGCAATTTTTTAATTAACTGAGTAACCCAAAGTGTACCGGCTCACCGAGAGTTTATGTCGCATCCCCAAAGAAATCCTTGATATGGTTTAAGGAATACTTACTGTAGGACGTTATTACTGGTGCGAGGCCTTGTAGTATAATATCACGGCTATCAGGGCGTAGATTATATTGGGTATCCACATCGCTACCATGGGCGACGTAAGACCCGAAACGGCAAACGTGGATGTCACCGTCATAAACAGGATATAGCTGAAGCTCAGCACCAGACCGATACCGATATTCACACCCATTCCTCCCTTTACCTTGCGCGACGAAAGCGACATGCCGATGACTGTAAGTATAAACGCTGCGGCAGTCATGGCATAGCGGCGGTGGTTTTCAATTTCAAATGACTTTATATTGGCCACTCCCCTCTCGCGCTGGCGCTCGATATATTCCCTGAGCTGCGGCGAGGTCATGGTCTCGTGGTCGTTCTTGGCAATGAGGAAGTCGCGGGGCTCAAAAGGGATTACAGTGTCAAGGCGTAGTCCGCGGGTGATTATCTCGCGGTCGTCGCGGAAATCGCGTATCATATAGTCGCGCACCGTCCAGTGGTGAAGGGTATCCCACTTGATAGTCTGCGACGTGAGGCGCGACACGAGTTTCTTCCCGTCAAACTGCTCAAGCGAGAATTTATATCCGGTCTTGGTGGTATTGTCGTAGCGGCTCATCGAGGCGATCTGCCCCTTTGCGACCTGAAGTTGGATATTTGATCCGTAGTCCACTCGCTTGTTGCGCACATAGGTATTGGTGTACTCAATGCGCTTCACGTTGGCCGGAGGGATGATGTAGGCACTCAGCAGATAGGTGGCACATGCTATCACCGCCGCCGACACCATATAGGGCCATAGCAGCCGCCTGAAACTCATGCCCGTAGACAGCATGGCTATTATCTCACTGTTGTCGGCAAGCTTGGAGGTGAAGAATATCACCGCTATAAAGGTGAACAGCGGACTGAACTGATTGGCGAAGTAAGGCAGAAAATTGATGAAGTAATCAAATATTGTAGCCTTGAGGGGCGCTTTCAGAAATGAGTCGAGCTTCTCGTTGACGTCAAACATTATCGTGATAGCCAGGATGAGCGCTATCGCGAAAATGTAAGTTCCGAGAAACTTCTTTATGATATATCGGTCAAGAATCTTGAACATAAGCTGTAGCGGGAAGTTACTCAAAGCCGTCGGGTGACGCGCTCCACCATTTCGGTTTTCCACGCCTTGAAGTCGCCGGCCTGGATATGGCGGCGCGCCTCGGCTGTGAGCCACAGATAGAAGGCGAGGTTGTGAATCGAAGCTATCTGCATGGCCAGTATCTCGTTGGCGATAAAGAGATGGCGCACGTAAGCCTTGGAGTACATGCGATCCACGACACTCGCGCCGTCTTCCTGCAGGGGCGAGAAATCGTCGGCCCACTTCTTGTTGCGCATGTTCATTATGCCGTGGGCGGTAAAGAGCATTCCGTTTCGGCCGTTGCGCGTGGGCATCACGCAGTCCATCATGTCCACTCCGCGGTCGATCGCTTCGAGAATATTGGCGGGAGTCCCAACGCCCATCAGATAGCGGGGCTTGTCCTCGGGCAGTATCTCGTTGACCACCTCGATCATTTCATACATCACTTCGGCAGGTTCGCCCACGGCAAGACCGCCTATGGCATTTCCGTCGGCACCGAGCGCCGCCACATGCCGGGCGCTCTCACGGCGCAGATCGGGATAGGTCACACCCTGCACTATGGGGAAAAATGCCTGACGATAGCCATACTTGCCTTCGGTCTCGTTGAAATGACGCCATCCGCGGTCAAGCCAGCGCAATGTCAGGTCAAGCGACTTGCGGGCATACTGACGGTCGGCCGTACCGGGAGGGCATTCGTCAAGAGCCATCATTATGTCAGAGCCTATCGAGCGCTGTATATCCACCACTTTCTCGGGGGTAAAGAGATGCTTGGAGCCGTCGATATGTGAGCGGAAGTAAGCGCCTTCCTCGGTGAGCTTGCGGTTTTCGGAAAGCGAAAACACCTGAAAGCCACCGCTGTCGGTCAGTATCGGCTTTTCCCAGCCGTTGAACTTATGCAGGCCTCCGGCCTTCTCGAGTATGTCTATACCGGGACGTAGATAGAGGTGATACGTATTGCCGAGAATTATCTGCGCTTTCACATCATCGCGCAGCTCGCTCATGTGCACAGCCTTGACGCTGCCCACCGTGCCTACGGGCATAAACACCGGAGTCTCTATCTTGCCGTGATCGGTGGCGATGACTCCCGCGCGTGCCGCTGTAGACGGCGCTGTTGCTATGACTTCAAATTCCATACGGCTGCAAAATTACACACAATCCGCCTAATTCCCTAATTTCGCCCGCTGAATTTTTCCTGACACCTTTAAATGAAAATGCCGGAGGAGCTGCGCAAGTCAGCCGCCCTCCGGCACATCCAAACCGAATATCTGTACTTTAATCCCTCTTGCCCGTCACGATGCGTCCGGCGGGCAGACTGCTGATTGAGAGATTTACCTTATCAATATTGTCAGGTTGCCAGTCGAGTTCATCGAATCCCACCCCATCCACAAGACTGATAAACTGATTGTCTCTGTTGACGCTGCGTGCATCGA
>JAIDSW010000168.1 GCA_029061025.1 Duncaniella sp. | reverse complement strand
AATGCTATTCGTCGGCAGGGTCAGATGTTTTTAGCATTAAGGCTTCGATACTCATAGAGCGATGAACTGCGTTTGGCGCCGTTCCACTCTTTCCATCCGGCAGCATTGATGTGATTACCCATCCGGCAGCCGAGATACATGGCGCCTGAAGTTTCCTGCCAGGGACGACCGAGATATACACTGCCGTCGGCGACTCCGTCGGCTGCCGTGAGCTCGCAGTTGCTGAAGAACAGGCCCGGGTAGAACACGTCGGCGCTGAGATCAGGATACATCACCTTGCTCATGGGCATCATGGTCTCGGCCGGAGCGGCTATGTAGCTGCCACCGGGAATAGAGTTGATGCGGCAGTTTTCAAACCACTCGAGTCCGCCATCGTAAATGAAGTCGGTAGCACCTTCGATGGTACATCCATAGAAATATCCGCGGTTGCCTACGTTGGCTTTATATGTATCCTGGAAGCCGAGGATACGACAGTTTTTGAAGATATGGCTGTCGGCGTTGGTGTAAAGAGCTTCGGCGCGACCCACATTGCCTGAAGTGTTGCTGATGGTGAGATTCTCAGCGTAGAAGCAGGACGAGAATACGTTGAGTGCCGAGCAGTCGAGATAGGTCTTGTCATTACCCTCGCGATGAGTGGATGAAGTGATGACTGTAGTGGCGGGATCAGCACCGATAAGGCTGATGAATTTGGCAGGTTCACCCTTGCGACCGGCATAAAGGTTTTCCTTATATGTGCCGGGCATGATGTAGATGATTCCGCGCTCTCCGGCATTAACAGCGTCGATAGCGGCCTGAATGGTTGCAAAGTCAGCCGATCCGTCGGGGTTGACAACATATTTCACTATTGGGGCGTCGGTATCGGGGGCTTCTTCGCCACCGGTAAAACCGAAATCGCCGAGGTCACTGAGTTCGCCGGGATCGTTCACGGGATTCTCGCGTGCGAAGTCGGCCTGTGACTGAGTAATTTCAGAGCCGAATATGCGAATCTTGTGCACTCGCGGAGCCTGTCGCTGAGCCATAGGGTCGATTGACTGCGTGAACGGGCACGCTCCCGAAGCATCGGTCTGCACGGGATTGTCGAAATCCTCGCCGTCCCACACACGCCAGCGGATCGAGACGTCATAGGCATTGATGACGTTTTCCATGAAATATCCCTGGTCGCTGAAACTTGTCCAACCCTGTTTCTGGCGCTCGGAACCCATCCATACGAGCGGCTTCCAATCACCGTCGGCAACCTTGTAGTCACACTTGATACCGCGACCCCAAGAGGTGGAAGACCATGACCACTGCACGCGGTCGACGTAAGGGATATGATCTATTTCCATCCATCCGTGGAGCGATACTGGATTTCCCTCGGCATCGGTTATAGCTGCGTTGCGGCACATCTGCACGAAGCCGGCCTCGCCGTAGGTGGGACGGTTTTTCGCGTCTAACTTAATGTTATCTTCGAGATACTGAGTGTGACCGGCGGCTTGCCAGTTGTTGATATACGGAGCATTGCCCGTAGCTTTTTCGCCGAGATAATACTGGCGCGAGAAAGCTGCTGTAGCGCCCGCAAAACCATTGTAGGATTTCTTGTTGGCGAAAACGCAGTTGTGGAACACCACGGGATATTCGATAAGACGGTCGGGATTGACACGGGTATCAAGCACAGCGTTGACGTAACCGCCGTCGGTCCACTCCGGACAATCGCGGCCTGTCTCCTTGGTCCAAGTGTCGGGCCAGGATGTGTCGCTGAAATTGATGTCGAAGATCATGGGGAAGGTAGAGTCGTCAGACCATTTCTCGACCAC
>JAIDSW010000167.1 GCA_029061025.1 Duncaniella sp. | reverse complement strand
GAGATGAGCCCCGATCTATTCCGCACCCGTCTCTTCCCCGCACTCGACGCCGGCGAAAAGGTATTTTTCGTGCTCATCGACAATTTCCGCCTCGACCAGTGGCTCACCATCAAGCCCCTGCTTGCCGATATATTCAACATCGACGAGAGTCTCTATTGCTCAATACTCCCCACGGCTACCCAGTATGCCCGCAACGCAATATTCTCAGGCCTGATGCCGCTCGAAATCGAGAAGATGTTTCCCGAGCTGTGGGTCGACGAGGATTCGCCCGAAGGCAAGAATCTCAACGAGTCACCGCTCATAGCCACACAGATAGAGCGCTTCCGCCGCCGATTCAAGTTTTCCTACAACAAGATCAACGACTCGGCAGCCGCCGAGCGCCTGCTGCGCGAATTTTCCAATCTGGAGACCAATCAGCTCAACGTGATAGTGCTCAACTTCATCGACATGCTCTCCCATGCCCGCACCGAGTCAAAGATGATACGCGAACTGGCGGCCAACAATGCCGCCTACCGCTCGATCACCGAGTCGTGGTTCCGCCACTCGCCCGCCATCGAGATATTCCGCCGCATCGCCGAGAAAGGCTATCGCCTGATGCTCACCACTGACCACGGCACCATCCGCGTGGACAATCCCGTGAAGGTCGTGGGCGACAAAAACACCAATACCGCCCTGCGCTACAAGGTGGGCAAGAATCTCAACTACAATGCCCGTCAGGTATATGAGATAAAGCAGCCCGAGCGCTTCGGCCTCCCCTCGCCCAACATATCGTCGAGCTACATCTTCGCCCTCAACCGCGACTTTTTCGCCTACCCCAACAACTACAACTACTACGTGCAGTATTACGACGGCACCTTCCAGCACGGAGGTATCTCGATGGAAGAAATGCTCATACCGTTCATATCACTGACTCCCAAGAAATGACCACCATAACCCTTAACACGCTTGCCGATCTTCCCGCCGCCGCGCGGCAGTTTGTCGACGCCATGGCCGGACGCACCATCTTCGCGTTCCACGGTCAGATGGGTGCCGGAAAGACCACGTTTATCAACGCCGTCAGCGCAGCCCTCGGCGCGCACCCCGACGACACGGCCTCGCCCACATTTGCCATCATCAACGAGTATCCCACCGATTCGGGTACACCGGTATATCATTTCGACCTCTACCGCATCGACTCGCCCGAGCAGGCTCTCGATCTGGGACTCGACGACTACTTCTACTCAGGCGCGCCTTGCCTGATGGAGTGGCCCGAGAACATCGAGGAATTTCTGCCCGAGGATACCGTACATGTCCACATCAACGTACTCGACGATGATAGCCGACAGATTTGCTTCTGACTCCCCGCGCATGATCAGGCTCGACGAAACCACGTCGACCAACACCGCCCTCGCCGCCATGCCCGACGCCCGCCACGGCACCGTGGTGATCACCGACTGCCAGACTGCCGGCCGCGGACAGCGCGGCAACTCGTGGGAAGCCGCCCCCGGTCTCAACGTCACCATGTCGATACTCCTTGAGCCGCGCTCCATTACGGCCGCGGGACAGTTTGCCGTATCGGAAATAGTGGCGCTCGGCGTGGCCAACATCATCTCGCTCCTTGCCCGCCCCGACGACCGCATCACCGTGAAGTGGCCCAACGACATTTATGCCGGCGACCGCAAGATAGCCGGGATACTCATAGAAAACACCCTCGCCGGCAACCGCATCATAAAATCCATAGCCGGAATAGGCGTCAACATCAATCAGCCCCGATTTGAGAGCGACGCCCCCAACCCCGTGTCGCTCCTGCAGCTCACCGGAATAGAGCAGCACATCCCCACCGTGGCCGACCTCATAGCCCGCGAGATACTCTCGCTGGCCGATCTCTACGACACCCCCTCGCGCCTGCAGCAGCTCCACGAGCAATACATCTCGATGCTATGGCGCCGCGACGGTTTCCACCCCTACATCGACACGGCCACCGGCCGCCGCTTCAGTGCCGCGATAGCCGACGTCGCCCCCACCGGCCACATCACCCTCATCGACGAATCCACCTCCCACCGCCACACCTACGCCTTCAAAGAAGTCCAAGCGGTGATCGATTAATTTACCGCCCCCTCGGATACGCTCATACTTTTCGCCGGATTTAAATACCTGCATCCTGGATTTTCAAGTGTTGTGCAGTCTTAAAAAGTCAAGATGTAATCTTGACGCAAAACTGCGCCACATATTGCATAGATAAAAATATTTCACTACTTTTGCGGTTACAGACCGCACTGCGGAAGCCCGGTCAAGGGCAATGCGGGTGGGTCTGCAGACATTTTGGAAAGCGTTTACTTGACGCTCTTTCTTGGCTTGTAGAAACTTCGCAACTTTCAGGTATAGTCAAGAATGCAGCAAATAGTAGATGCCTTGTGGATATGTTTCTTTCACTTATGGCAAGCGCGTGAGCGCCGGTTATAAGTGTGTGTACATATTCTGCGTGAGGCTTCTGCATGTTTGCTCGTTCTACTATACCGGGCAATGCGAAGGCCTCTGCAAGCGGAACGAGCAACAGTACGGCTCTCACGCTTTTCTGTTGATTATCAATCTTATACGCCAATGAGGAGAGTCCGGAGGCACTTTACTTCACCTATGAAGAAATTTCTTCTTGGAATGGTAGCAATGATTGCTATCTTCTCGTTCAGCGCAAATGCGCAATCAGTGTCAGCTGACTTCTCGTCGCTTGACAAACTCGTGGAAAAACTCGCAAAAGCATGCGAAAAGGCGCCTAAACCAAGTGGAGACGCAGAAGTAGATGCATTCCTTGACGGGAATCTGAAGGCTGCCCTCGGTGCAGTCGCTTCTGCCGAGCAATTACACACTCTCTATTCCCGACAAATAGGGGAAACCGTTGATGGTGTTCAAGATGTTACTGTAACCAAACCCACCCTTGAAGACTGGATGAACCTTGCGGCTACCGTTGCCACACAGACCGCAGGAATGGCAGAACTTGGTATCGCCGGCCAGAAGGCAGCTGAAGCTGTTAAGAAGGCCGACAAAATGAAAGCAATGAAACTCGCAAAACCGGTGAAATGGTCGACGGATCTCATGCCTGTTACCGGAGAAGCACTTGCAGAAGAGGCTAAGGCTATTGATCAGATAATTAAGCTCCTTAAATCTGAAAATAACTTATGATCAAAGCGGTGAAAACCGTCTGCATCAGTGTCATGATTGCTATGGGTGGTCTTTGGGCTTACCCACAGCAATCAGTTGATGCCAGACCTGTGGTGGGCGTGGCTGAATTTTCCTGTCAGGAGAATTCTCCATATACCGGTCTTGTCACAGAAAAAGTGGTGGAAATGCTCACTAATACCCGAAGGTTCAGAGTCGTAGATCGTACAAGTATTGACAAGATCCATTCCGAACTTGAGCTTCAAAAATCTGAAGCATTTCTTGACAGCAAGAATCGTGTGGAACAAGATGTAGCTGTAGCAGCCGAAAAAATGATTACCGGGCACATTGTCAAGATTCCCGTTTATCGCATGAAGAATCCCAATGGATCTGTCAGAGGATTCAAGGCGAGCATTGGCTTTGAAATGAAAGTTGTGGACGTTGCTACAGGATTAAGTAGCGAAGCAACTAGTTTTCAAGGCAAAGCTTCACAAGAATGTATGAGTCCGGAAGCCGCCGTAACCATGGCTATGCAATCTATCCAAGATGAAATTGGAGATTGGTTCCGCACAAACTTCCCTATCACTTGTTCTGTTAGCCGAATCATCGATAATAAAACTATCCTTGTCAATGCAGGTTCTGAACAAGGCTTGAAACCGGGGAATACCCTTAAAGTGGAAGCTGTTGAAATGATAGACGGTCAACCTTATCATAAAGCATTAGGAGAAATAAAGATAAAGAATGTAGCTGGGCCAAACTTCTCAGAATGTGAAGTATCTAAAAAAATGATGGCACAAATCAAACCATATTTTGACAATGCTGTAAAAATTATATGCGAGCTTAAACAATCTAAGAAATGAAACGCATTATCTTTCTTTCTCTCCTGTCAATTATCTTAGGATGCCTTAATTCTAATGCGCAGTATCAGGTGAACTGCATTGACACGAATGGAGAAACTATGACTTTCAGAGTTGTAGGATACGGTAAAAACGCGAAAGTTGCTTCTCATAATGCCGAATTGAATGTCATTAAAGCATTGATGTTTGAAGGTATCCCTAACACCCAACAGCATATCCCTATGGTTCAGGAGTCTGAAACAGTGGCTCTTGATAAATACGGCAAGGCTTTAAAAAATTATTTCGACGGAGAATATCAGAGTGAAATCACCCGGTCTGTCATAGTAAGAAAATTTGGGAAGGACATAAATAAACAAAAGAGTATTACTCTCGATGTAACCGTTAATATAAGAGCATTGAGAAATAAACTTGAACGAATAGGCGTAATCAGAAAATTCGGCTTATGAAAAATATCAATTATATCCTTTTACTTCTTCTCTTCCTTACTTACAACATTCTTCCTATTAATGTAATTGCTGAGCAAGTTACTGTTCAACCTAAAATTATGGTTGTTCCATTTGTAAAAGACGGGGAAGATATTCGTAACGTATTACTTGATGATGCTGACAAGCGCATTGTTCTTACCAAAGTAAAGGAGGCTTTTGATTCCAGAGGGTTCACGACAGTCGACTTTTTAGGTAAAATGAAAGCCGGTTCTGTACAGTCGGGAATGTCAGAAGAACAGCAATCCGATCTAAAATCCATGATAATTGCTTCTTCAGGGGCAGATATATATGTAGATACTGAAATGATTATCAATCGCTCAGCATCGGGGAATGCAGTGAAAGTTATTATCACAGCATATGATATAAGCACTGGAGGGTCTCTTTCAAATAAGGTGGGAGACAGCGGTAAATTTTATACCGATGACTTTGGCCGTCTTGCATCAAAAGCCATTGAAAGCTGTGTAGATGATTTCCTTAATGTGATGCAAATAAAATTCAATGATATGATACAGAATGGTAAATCATTGAATATGACTATCGGGTTTGATGAAGGATCTAATTATAATATGAACTCCGAAATAGGAGATGATATGCTGACAATCGCTGATCTTATCGAAATGTGGTTGGAAGAAAATGCCTATCAGGGCAATTTCCACGTGCAAGGCACCACTGCTACCAAAATGATCGTTGACGATGTCAGAATTCCTTTAAAAGATTCCAAGGGAAATAATTTCACGGTGGCAGCTTTTGGGCGTGAATTTGCAAAATTCGCACGTAAACATGGGTTGAAGATCACCCGTAATGTAGTCAATAATTCTCTCATCATCACCATTTCTTAATATGAAAAGTGAATTGTATATAAAGGCGCTCGTTACAGCGTTCTTCTCACTTATTAGCATAATGCCTACATTTAGTCAAGATTTACCAATAATTGCAGTTATTGACAACCGTTCAGTAGATGTAAATCATATAGCTAAAAGCCTTGATGCCCGATTGAATACAGCTATTAAATCCGCCGGCATACGTTCAGAAGGAGAAGAAGGCCTATACTTGGTGGGCGAGTTAATTCCTATCTCAGAGGAAACTGTGGAGACCGGCATGAGAAAAATAACCCTTAAAAATTTCGAGCTCTCACTCCGGCTTGAACAACCTCAGTTGAATCTCCAATTCGGACAGACAATAATTCCATTGAAAGGATCAGGATTTGACTCAACCAAAGCCGCAATGGATGCTGTCCAACACATAAACCCCTCGTCTTCAGGGCTGCATGGATTCATTTTAGAAGCCGTGCAGAAAGCTCATGATTATTACACCACTCATATTGATGCGATAATTGATAAAGCAAATATGCTCAGTAAAGCCGGTCAATATGATGAGGCAATTTCTCTCTTATGGGGTTGTCCAAACAGTAACTCTATACATCATAAAGTGTATAAAGCCCTCGAAGATATTTACTCCGCAAGGCAGAAGCATGAATGTTCCATGATAATGAAGCAAGCTGAGAGTGCATACACACTTAAAAGATATGACGAGATGAAGCGTCTTCTTGACTTAGTAGATAGTGATAGCCCATGTGCATCCGATGCTTTAGCCTTAGCAAAAAAAGCAGGAGTGGAAATTCGCAATGATGAAAAGGAAGCTCTTGCACGTGAAGAACGAGAACTGGAAAGAAACTATACAGCTGCTGAAAAAGATAAACAGCGAGAGTATAAGCTTCAAAAACAACGCATAGCAGCAATCTCCAGCATAGCACAAGAATATCTGCGTAATAATCACTCCACCTATCACTATTATGTTTATTAAAGAATCTTATTACGTTTGGAATCACTATTGTAATGGCGGATAAACGATCTTTACGAATACCGATATAAGATTATAGTATTTGTTGCAGTTGTGGAAGTCACCGAGTGAGATATGATTCAGATTTCTTTTCAGTGCCGCGATAGCCGACGTCGCCCCCACCGGCCACATCACCCTCATCGACGAATCCACCTCCCACCGCCACAC
>JAIDSW010000166.1 GCA_029061025.1 Duncaniella sp. | reverse complement strand
ATATGTTAAATTGTAATCTTTCTTTACAGCATAAATTTTAACACTTTATTCTTGCAAAAGTCCTAGATTTCCGCGGGCCCTTGCGGCCCGTGGATAACACCCAATCTCCAAATACCAACCCCGGCAGGGTTGAACATCGCGCCCCCGTAAGTTCAGCCCTTCCGGGGCTGCATATACTCCATGTCATCCTTCCACGGGCCGCAAGGGCCCGCGGCTATAAAGCTGACAACCCCTCCGGGGTGTACGTTCGCACACCATCCACCCGCCGTCGTCGCGCACCATTCTTCGCAGAGCGAAGCGGCAAGCCGATTACCCCGCCGGGCGCTCCGGTGGAGCGCCCCTACAACCTAAAACCTAAAAAAATCCCTCCGGGATGTTAACAATCCTGAAAAAATGCGTAACTTTGTGCCCTCGTTTCGATTTTTAGGTACAATTTAGGTAATATTCTGATCATGAAAGTTTCAGGTTCTATTGACTTCAGGCCGAAATTACTGTCGGCTATGAAGCACTATTCAATGGAAAAGTTTAAAAACGACCTTGTGGCCGGTATCGTGGTGGGCATCGTGGCCCTGCCGCTCGCCATCGCATTCGGTATCGCCAGCGGTGTGAGCCCCACGGTGGGCCTTATCACGGCTATCATAGGCGGCTTCATTGTGTCGGCCTGCGGAGGTTGCTCGGTGCAGATAGGGGGACCCACGGGTGCGTTTATCGTGATAGTCTACGGCATCATCATGAAATTCGGTCTGCAGGGACTGGCGATAGCCACGCTAATGGCCGGACTGATACTGGTGCTCCTGGGACTGTTCCGTCTCGGCACGGTGATAAAGTTTATCCCCTATCCTATCGTGGTGGGCTTCACGGCGGGTATCGCGCTTACCATCTTCTCCACCCAGATCAATGATTTCTTCGGGCTGGGGTTGCGCGACGTGCCCTCGGAGTTCCTGCCCAAGTGGGGAATGTTCATAACGCATTTCGGCAACATCGACTTCGTCACCACCGCCGTGGGCGTGGTGTCGCTGCTCATCATCCTTCTGACGCCCAAGATCTCGCGCAAGCTGCCCGGGGCGCTGATCTCGATAGTGGTGATGACGGCGCTGATGTATTTCCTCGGGCAGTATGACGCCGCATGGCACGTGGAGACCATCGGCGACCGCTTCGGCAACCTGCCCACCGACCTTCCCGAGCCCCACGGATTTGAGCTCAACATGGCCACGATCAACAGCCTGCTCCCCTCGGCATTCACCATCGCCATACTCGGCGCCATAGAGTCGCTCCTCTCGGCCACGGTGGCCGACGGCGTGACGGGCGGCCACACCAACTCCAACACCGAGCTCATCGGCCAAGGTATCGCCAATATCGTAGTGCCCTTCTTCGGCGGCATCCCCGTGACCGGCGCTATCGCCCGCACCATGACCAACATCACCAACGGCGGGCGCACCCCCGTGGCCGGCATCATCCATGCCCTCGTGCTGCTGGTGATATTCCTCTGCCTCATGCCGCTTATCAACCTCATCCCCATGGCCTGCCTCGCCGCAGTGCTCATCAACGTGGCCTACAACATGAGCGGCTGGCGCACCATACGCGGCATTCTCTCCAATCCCCGCAGCGACATCTCGGTGCTCATCGTCACCTTCCTGCTCACGGTGATCTTCGACCTCACCATCGCCATCGAGATAGGATTGCTGCTTGCCGTGATCCTGTTCCTGCGCCGCGTGATGGAGAATACCCAGATACGCGCCTACGGTAAGCAGATCGACATTGCCGACGGCTCAGAGACCACCATCCACGAGGTGCTCAACCTCGACAAGGGCGTGGAAGTATATGAAATCGACGGCCCGTTCTTCTTCGGCGTCGCCACGAAGTTCGACGAAATGATGCGCACCACGATGACCGACAAGCCGCTCGTGCGCATCATCCGCATGCGCCGCGTGCCGTTTATCGACGCCACCGGCCTCCACAACCTTGAGATACTCATCAAGTCGTCGCAGAGCCTGGGCATCCACATAGTGCTTTCGGGCGTCAACGACACCGTCAGCGCCACCCTCCACCGCGCCGGCATCGACTCGCTGATAGGCAGCGACCACATATGCCCCCACATCACCATCGCCGTGGAGATGGCCAATGCCATCGTGGAGCGCATCAAGAATGAGGAATAAGGGCGTGTAGGGACGCACACTGGGGTGCGTCCGGCAGAGCAAAATGGTAATTTTTTCACCGCCGTTGTCGCGCACCATCACTCGCCGCCGGGCGCTCCTGAGGAGCGCCCCTACAACCTACAACCTAAAACCTCCCTCTACCGGTACATCTTGACGGAAATTTGCATTTTTTACAAAAATTTCAGTCATTTGGCCGTAAATGCTTGCAAATCGCGCTGATTTGTCTTAATTTTGTGACATAAACTGTACATTGCAATGTTAAAACGTTTTCTATTCTCGTTTCTCGGCTCGATGATTGCCATCTGGGTGTCGATTATCATAGCCGTGCTGGGTCTGATAGGCTTTATCGGCTCGGCCATCGCTGCTTCCTCCGAAAAATCTTCATCGGCGGTATCATCCCGCTCCATACTCCACATTGACCTTTCGGGTCCCATCACCGAGCGCAACACCGTGCCCGAACTCCGCGAGGTGCTCACGGGCAATGATCAGACCTCGACCGGCCTCGACGACATCAACGCCGCCATACTCGCCGCCGCTTCCGACGAGAATATCGACGGTATCTACATCTCGGCTCCCGGCTCTTCGGCCGGAATTGCCACCCGCTACTCCATCCTCAATACTCTCCGCCGCTTCAAGGACATAGCTCCCGAAAAATGGATCTACGCCTATTCCGACACCTATTCGCAGGGCGATTATCTCATAGCGTCGGCTGCCGACAGCATTTTCATCAACCCCATAGGCCATATCGATTTCCACGGACTTTCGGCCACCGGCCTCTATTTCCGCCAGCTCCTCGCCAACCTCGGCATTCAGATTCAGGTGGTGAAGGTGGGCACCTACAAGAGTGCCGTCGAGCCTTTCCTGCTCGACTCCATCAGCGCTCCCGCCCGCGAGCAGCAGATGCTTTATCTCTCCAACATTTGGGCTCAGCTCAAGGATGCCATAGCCGAAGGCCGCGGCGTTGAGACCGAGACGGTCAATGAGTGGGCTTCGTCGTTTATCTTCGCTGAAGATCAGGAGTACTACGTGCAGCACAAGATCGCCGACCGCCTCGTGTATGAGCACGAGATGATGGACATACTCGCCGCCGCCACCGACGCCCGCAAGCCCGACCTGGTGAGCGTGGCCGACTATATCAAGGCGCCCAACGTGAAGGGTCTCGACAAGGTATACTCAATAAATCCCGACTCGAAGTCGCGCGCCAATATCGCCATACTTTATGCCGAAGGCGACATCACCGTCGACGGCAAAGGGGGCATAGCCTCATCGCGCATCGTGCCCGAAATCGAGGATCTGACTGAAAACGACGACATCGACGGACTGATTCTCCGCGTAAATTCAGGCGGCGGAAGCGCATTTGCCTCCGAGCAGATATGGGAAGCTCTCGAGCGCTTCAAGGACAAGACCGACAAGCCTTTCTACGTGTCGATGGGCGACGTGGCAGCATCGGGCGGCTACTACATATCGTGCGGCGCCGACAAGATTTATGCCGAACCCGTGACACTGACCGGTTCGATAGGCATTTTCGGCATTCTCCCCAATGCTTCCAAACTCCTCAACGACAAGATAGGCGTGAACACCTCCACCGTGTCGACCAACCCCGCATCGGACATGCTCGTGCCCTACAAACCTCTCACCAAGCCGCAATATGACGCCATGCAGCGCTACGTCGACCGCGGTTACGAACTGTTTGTGAAGCGATGCGCCGCCGGACGCCACACCACCCCTGACAGCATCAAGGCTATCGCCGAAGGCCGCGTGTGGGACGGTGTGGAAGCTCACCGCATCAATCTCGTCGACGTATTGGGCGGCCTCGACACGGCTATCGCCGACATGGCCCGTCAGCTCGACGCCGAATCGGTAAGCATCGAGTCATATCCCAAACTCGAGCCCGACGTATGGTCAATGATTCTCAGCGCTTCGAGCGACCTGAGCAACTCGGTGATGCGCGAGCAGCTCGGATTCTTCTACCCCCACTTCCGCGCGTTCACCGACGCCATCAATACTGACCCGCTCCAGTGCCGCATGCAGGCATTTGAAATAAAATAACCAGCTTTACCCTATGGCCCGTAGCAAACTTCTTGCAGCGCTCGTACTCCTTCCCATCTCCAAGATCTACGGGATGGTGATGGCCGTGCGCAACAAAATGTTTGACATGGGCATCCTCAAGAGCCACAGCTTCGACATCCCCGTGGTAGTGGTGGGCAACCTGTCGATGGGCGGCACGGGCAAGACTCCACATGTGGAATACATCGTGGAGGCGCTGCGCGAGAAATATCATCTCGGAGTATTGTCGCGCGGCTACAAGCGCCACACCCGCGGCTTCGTGCTCGCCGGCCCGCAGTCACGCCCCGAGGACATAGGCGACGAAAGCTACCAGATCTACCGAAAGTTTGGCCCCGACGTCACGGTGGCCGTGTGCGAAAGCCGCGTCAAAGGTATCCGCCGCATGCTTGAGGCCGATCCGAAAATCAATATGCTCATACTCGACGATGCTTTCCAGCACCGGTATGTGAAGCCGGCGGTATCGATAGTGCTCACCGAATACAGCCGCCCCATCTTCCGCGACCACCTGCTCCCCTACGGCCGCCTGCGCGAATCGCGCTCGGCACTCGACCGCGCCGATATTGTGGTGGTAACGAAGTGCCCCGACGACATCAAGCCGATGGATTTCACGCTCTTCAAGGAAAATCTCAACCTCTTTCCCTACCAGCGGCTCTACTTCTCGCAATACACCTACGGCACTGTCGTACCCGTGTTCCCCGACAATGCCAACGACACTGCCAATCTCGACTTGTTAAAGCCCGACAG
>JAIDSW010000165.1 GCA_029061025.1 Duncaniella sp. | reverse complement strand
GGTATAGAAAGTGGTATTTACATAGATGTCACCTGTTTCATCATCCACAGCCATAGAGTAAACGCTCGATGAGGCAAGCTCGGCGGGAGCATCTTTCAAGAAGGAGGTTTCATTCATGGCACCACGCTTGATATCATAGCTGAAGAAACGGTTGGAAGTGGTGAAAGGAACCGTGGTGTAGTCAGTACGCGAATCGACGAGATACAACACGTCATTTCCTTCGGCCATATCAGTAGCAAAACCGAGAACGGTGACTTTATTATCTTTGCGGGGCTCGATCATCTGGAGCACATAGCTTTCCTGAGAATAGTCATTGGATATTACGAAAATTTTGTCATCGGCTTCCAGCACGCGATTAGGATTTGTGGTTACGGTAATGGAAGGAAGCTGAGTGAACGAGCGGAGATCAACTACAATCAGTTCATTGAAATACACGTAATTGCCATCGATGATACCATAGGAATTAGCCACATATAATTTTCCGTCCTCAGCGGCCACATCTTCGAGATTCATTCCCGAAGTTGCGAGCTTGGCCACCACTTCAAGAGTGGTGCAGTCGATTTTCGCTATCACACCGCCATAGAATGAAGCGTAGATATACCCGTCTTCGGCGTCGATAGAGCGGATACCTCCCTGAAGATCGGGATCTGAAGCAAACTCGTTTCTGTTCATTTCCACACCTGCCGAATTGAGTCGAGCTATATAATTGGAATTATATACGGCCACATACATGTTGTCGCGGTATTTAATAAGGTCATTACCGTTGTCGCCGAGTTGAACACCGTTCTGCAACAGAAAAATATCGCTTATCACCTCGCCGGTTTTATCGGGATTGTAATACGAAATGTTGGCATTGTTCATACCCCAAGTACCTTCATTGAGAATGAATACACGGTGATTACCCATTTCGATCTTTGATCCGCTGTCGTCGAAATCGTTGTCATCGTTGTCACTGCACGACACCATCACTCCGGCCATTGCGGCAAGAATAGCAAATGAATACTTACAATTTTTCAAATTCATGTTATAATAGGATTTTGTTAAAATTTCACGCTTGCCGAGATGCGCCACGAGCGTCCGGGCATCGGATAATATTTTATCACTTCATAGTGGGCATCAGCGAGATTTATGAGTTCACCCCGCAGGGTGACATCAGTTTTGCCTATGCTTAACTCTCGGCTCAATGTAATATTCTGCTCGATATATCCCTTTATGAGATTGGCCGGTACGTTCTGTGACATGAAGTACTTCTCACCCACACCGACGAGCGAGTAACCGACAGTCAGCCATGGCATTGCGAGTGTAACGCCTGCGTTTCCATTGTTGCGGGGCGTGTAAGGTAACTGCTGGCCGTAGTTTTTTGTGGACTTTGAAGTCTTGTCGAGCGCTTCCTGATGCGTGAACGACCCGGTAACGATAAAATTGATGTTATGCGGTAATCTTAAGGCTGCCGCAAGGGTCACATCAACTCCACGGATTATCACTCGACCGTAATTAGCCATGTGCCATGCATATGTGCTCGGAAACGCCACTATTTTGTCATGTACCGTATTATAATAACCATCAGCCGTGACGGTGATATAATCGAGGAGGCCGTTGAATGAGCGAGTGAACGTCAAGCCCAGATCATACTCCTTGGCTCGTTCCGGTTTCAGATTTACGTTACCGAGACGATCATAATACAGGTCATTGAACGACGGAGCGCGGAAGGAATCCTTAAACATCGCCCTGATATAGAAATCCTCAGCCGACATCGGCCGGTAAGCAACCGAAATCGAAGGAAGCAGGCGGTCAATATCCTTCGGTCGGTCGCCTGTCTTTACATGCTCGGTAATGAATGTATTAACCAATGTAGCGGTAATGTCAAACCGCCCCGGAGTCCAGCGGGCGCTCGCCACTGATAGCGAGGTGAAACGGCCGGGAAACGGACATTCGCTCATAGTGCTCGAAAGCGTGTTGTAATATCCATCCTGAGCTAACGATATCGACACACCTCTCACAGGCACATATTGAGCCGATACCGAAAGCATACCTTCATGCTGAAGATGCACATCCTTATAGATTCCACCTTCAAACTGATTGCCTTTCTCGCGGTCGCGATTGAATCCGTAATTATATTTTGCGGTAGCACGCAATCGCCATTGTGACGAAAGCCGACGGGTGAACACAGCCTGCACGAAAGCATTCCTGTCCCACAGCCTTTCGGTCGAAACAGGGTTATAAAGAGTTACGGCACCGGGAAGACCTCTGACTGAGGAATAATAATAACCCTTGATCTTCAATTCGGTACCTGCAGATGGATTGTAAAACAGATTCGCTTCGGTCTGCCACGAAGTAATATCGCTGTTTCTACGGCGTTCAGTGGTTGTAACCTTACCGTTGATGAGACGGAAAGGGTAATTGCCGTCGGCTCTCATAAAGATTCCGTCGACCGAGCCGGTCCACTTATCGGAAAATTTCTGCCACCAGCGTGCCGATGTATTGACGCAGCCAAACGAGCCGCCTTTTACCTCCACCCTGCCGCCATAATTTTTTCCACGGTTAAATACGGGCTTAGCCGTCGAAATATTCAGTACGGCAGCCGATGAGTACATTTTTGCAGTCTGCAGCGGATCATTGTCCTGCCCTACGGCAAGCGACAGCATCTCTACATTATCAAGAGAAAATCGTCCTATGTCAATCTGGCCACCCTGACAGTTACTCACAGGAACGCCATCGTAACATACACCCGTGTGTGCGGCACCCATATTACGCACCGAAACGGTTTTCAATCCTCCCAGCCCTCCGTAATCTTTCACATTCACGCCGGCAAAACGTCTTACGGCATCGGCAAGATCACTTACCCCGAGATTGGAAAGATTGTCGGTATAAAGCATTTGTACAGGTGTTCCGGCCGTAATCTTCGCCGAAGGTCTGCGGGCGGTGACGGTTACATCGGATAACACGAGAGAATCGGCACTCTCCTGAGAGAACGCCGGTTGCTCAAAAGCTATCGACAGAATCGATATGCCAAGTATGAATTTTGCCTTGGTCATAGATTGTTGAACAGTTTTATTTCCCGAAAACGTCAAACATATATATATGATTCCAAGGCAGGTCTTCCGGCTTCTCGATCAGCAGCAGCCTTCCCGTCGGAAACGACAGTGGCACACATTAAAGTGATGCTGTTGACTCCTGCGCAATAATCCGCAGGCATGAGTCACGGCAGCGGGTCTGTCCGGGATTCTCACCCGGTTCCCTTTTCATTGCTTTCGCAAAACCATGAAATCGACGGCAAAGATATTACATTTTTCTCAATATGCAAAATAAATAAAAATTCCACTCATTTCTCCACGCGACGGGTGGCAAGCAGTGTAATATCATAGGCCGTCATTATCAGTATAATACCGATTATACCTACCGTACCCCATGTGATCGACGTTGCATATTCTCCGATCCATGACGGAAGTGAAGCGGAAGTGGATGAAATCGCAGAAATGAATGATATGATAAACGGGTAACAGACGGCCCCAATTACACCGAATATGGATCCCGTGACGGCAGCCACTATTACCGCGAGGCGATTGCTCCGGTGAGCTTTCTCAATCTGGCTCTTGACAGGTTCGAGTGTGGCAAGCTTGTTTTCAAGCCGCGACATAAACAGATTGTCGGATTTCATTTCAGGATTGAAATCACCAAACAGTGCATTGAATTTATCTTCTTCAGTTTTTTTCATAATCATTCGGTCAAAAGTCCTTTCAGATGTTTGCGAGCCCTTGACAGCCGCTGCTTAACCGCGTCGGTGCTCGAAGCGGTTATCTCGGCAATCTCATTCAAGGCATATCCTTGCATATAGTGAAGCAGCACGGCCGACCGCTCGCTTTCGCCAAGTTGTCCAAGAGCCGAATAAAGATCTTGATATTCAAAATTCTTGTCGGCGCGTTCGGAGCTACCCATACTTTCCGCTTCCGTAATCGGGGAGTGATTCTGCACATTTCTTCGGCTTGTGAGAAATGTATTATAAGCAATGCGGTAGATCCAAGTCGAGAGTTTACTGTCGCCCCTGAACCCGTCGCATGCGAGATAAGCTTTCATAAAGGTATCCTGTGCAAGATCATCCGCCAAATCGGTATCACCGCAGCAGAGAGCCGTCAGAAACCGGCGCACCGCTCTCTGATTGCTCTCCACATATTCTATAAATTGCCGACGATCCATTATGGGTACATCAATTTTCTGAGGAGTTTTCTTCCTTTTCCACCATCTTCCTGGTCACTCGATATACCACGAGGTAGGCCAGTCCTATCGCTGCACTTATCGATCCTACGATCCAGCAAAACGAGGAAAAATCATCGTTGAGGCCATTATTGACTATGCCCAATATCATCAAAGGAATGCCTGCAAATGCAAATATACATCCTACCAACAGGCGGTTAAGCATGATTTGCTTCATGGATTTGGACTGCTTGGGCAAGCCCACGAGAAATTTGTCGACATCCTGCACAGAGTTGTTCTCGACCGCCTTCATTAGTATTTCAGCGTTTTTGTTGTCGCGGTTGGTTTTACAGCGGGTCACAAGCCATACTATCAATACGGGCAGTACCACTACAATCGACACAGGGACTATCGCATCAGCGATTTCTTGAAGTAAATATTCCATATTACTTAGTTTTTAAAGATTTAATTCGACTGTATGACTCAGCCGGAATAGAAAAGGTGACACAGTAATGTGTAAATTTACGAAATTTTTTTCAACCTATATGACAAATGAATAG
>JAIDSW010000164.1 GCA_029061025.1 Duncaniella sp. | reverse complement strand
GTATGACTCAGCCGGAATAGAAAAGGTGACACAGTAATGTGTAAATTTACGAAATTTTTTTCAACCTATATGACAATCACACATTCGATTGAAATAATTTTTCACTAAAATCTTTCAAATTGTTTGAAATTTTTAAATTATTCCTTACCTTTGCAGCCGAATTAACCAATCAGGTTACAATTTTCTAAAAATCACACTCACGTAAAAAACAGCTTACAATGAAAGCGAAAGAAGTTATCGCCGATCTGCGACGCAGATTTCCTCACGAACCGGAGTATCTTCAGGCAGTGGAAGAAGTGCTCACATCAATCGAAGATGTATACAACGAGCACCCCGAAATGGAGCGCTATAATCTCGTAGAACGTCTCTGCATCCCCGACCGTATTTTCTCGTTCCGCGTATCGTGGGTCGATGACAAGGGTAAAGTTCATAACAATATGGGCTACCGCGTGCAGCACAACAATGCCATAGGTCCGTATAAAGGCGGTATCCGCTTCCACTCGTCGGTCAACCTTTCGATTCTTAAATTCCTTGCGTTTGAGCAGACATTCAAAAACTCGCTTACTACGCTGGCCATGGGCGGAGCAAAAGGCGGAAGTGACTTTTCTCCCCGCGGTAAAAGCGACATGGAGGTGATGCGTTTCTGCCAGGCTTTCGTTGAAGAACTGTGGCGTCACATCGGTCCTGATACCGACGTGCCTGCCGGCGACATAGGCGTAGGCGGTCGCGAAGTGGGCTATATGTATGGAATGTATAAAAAGATGGCCCGCGAATTTACCGGTACATTCACGGGTAAAGGTCTCGAATTCGGCGGCTCGCTAATCCGTCCCGAAGCCACGGGCTACGGCAACGTATATTTCCTCCTTGAAATGCTCAAAACCCGCGGCATAGACCTTAAAGACAAGAAAATTGCCATTTCAGGTTCGGGCAACGTTGCCACTTATACCGCCAAGAAACTTCTTGAGTTAGGAGCTAAAGTTGTGTCGATGAGTGATTCCGACGGTACTATACATGTACCCGACGGCCTGACTGAAGAGCAGCTCGATTACATTTTCAAGCTGAAAAATTTCTATCGTGGCCGCATCCGCGAGTTTGCTGAGGAATACGATTGCGAGTATTACGAGGGCGAACATCCCTGGCTCCGCGTGAAATGTGACATTGCCATGCCATCTGCTACCCAGAATGAAATCGACGGTGATGATGCCGAGGCTCTCGTAGCCAACGGATGTATCGCCGTGAGCGAAGGTGCCAACATGCCCTCCACCCCCGAGGCCATAAAGGTGTTCCAGAAAGCCAAACTGCTCTATGCTCCGGGTAAAGCCGCTAATGCAGGCGGTGTGTCGGTATCGGGTCTTGAAATGGCTCAAAACTCGCAGAAACTCAACTGGACAGCCGAGGAAGTTGACGATAAGCTCCGCGGCATCATGAAGGATATTCATAACCAGTGCGTGAAATACGGCACTGAACCCGACGGATATATCAATTATGTCAAAGGTGCCAATGTGGCAGGCTTCATGAAAGTGGCTAATGCCATGATGGCTCAGGGCATACTGTAAGAATTTCTCTACAAACTATCATTTCAATCGGGGCGTCGTGACCTTTTACGGGTTGCGACGCCTTGCATTATCTGAAATAAAATAGTATCTTTGTAATCTATACAATGATTCACTGATGACACGCCATATACTTCTTTCCATCATATCCGGCTTATGCTTTGTCTCGGCCTCTGCTACGGTAGTCAGAAAGGCTGATGCGCCCGAAGCGCCCTGCGGCCTCGACGGTAAGACAATAGCAGTGTGGCCCAGCCACGGAGCTTATTACAATTCACAGGAGGACCGCTGGAAATGGCAGCGCGCACGACTTTTCGGCACGGTTGAAGATCTTTTCTCGCAGAGCTATGTCGTCCCTTTTCTGATTCCCATGCTTGAGAATGCCGGAGCTTACGTAATGACTCCGCGTGAGCGCGACTACTCCGAGACCGAGATTATCATTGACGGCGACGGAGGCTTGGCCGAAGGTCATTTCCGCACCCACAACGGCCATAATCACAAGTGGTCGACTGACCCGATGCACCGCGGTTTCGCCCACAAGGAAAAGACCTTGAAGCCGCGGTATAATCCATTCACTGCCGGTTCTGTAAAATCAGTACCAGCAGAAAAAGATCCTGAAAAAGCTCCGCGCGCCGAGTGGTATGCCCCGATACCCGAGCGCGGGAAATATGCCGTGTATGTAAGCTACGCCTCCACTTCTGACAGTGCTTCTGACGCTCTGTATCGAGTCAATGCCTCAGGCGGAAGTGAGGATTTTATAGTGGACCAGCGCGTGGGAGGCGGCACATGGATTTATCTCGGTACTTTTGATTTTCAGGCGGGCGACAGTGAGACACCCCTTGTGGAGCTCATCGCCACTTCCGCTACCGAAGGAGCGGTTGTGACAGCCGACGCAGTTAAGATAGGCGGCGGCCGCGGGAACGTGGAGCGCGGCGGCAAAGTAAGCGGGCATCCCCGTCGTAACGAAGGTGCACGCTACTGGCTCCAGTGGGCCGGCATGCCCGACTCGGTGTATTCCGTGACAAATTTTACCGATGATTACGTTGACGATTACAAATCGCGTGCTTTATGGGTAAATTATCTTTCGGGGGGCTCATGTAAAAATCCCGGACAGAAAGGACTCGGGATTCCGGTAGACTTGTCACTTGCATTTCATACCGACGCCGGAGTGACTGCCGACGGCTCTACGGTAGGAACGCTCGGAATTATTAACTACGGCAAGCGCGACAAGCTCGGCGACGGGTCTTCAAAAGCCACCGTGGAAGATTATGCCGACCTGGTGACATCACAGATAGTCAACGATGTGCGAGCGCTATATGATCAGAGTTGGACCAAGCGACCTGTTAGAAACCGAAGCTATCACGAGGCATCGACACCAGTAGTCCCCGCCCTGCTCATCGAGTTGCTCAGTCACCAGAATTTTCCCGATATGATATATGGTCTCGATCCGGAATTTCGCTTTACCGTAGCCCGAGCCGTCTACAAAGGAATAGGCAGATACCTCGCCGGAAAAGAGGGAAGAAAATTCGTGGCACAACCGCTTCCGGTCAACAGTTTCTCCATTTCGGGCAGCGGGAAGGAGTATGTTCTGTCATGGAAGGCTACAGTCGACTCCCTTGAGGCCTCGGCGAAACCTGACTATTATATTGTGGAAGAGCGTATAGGCGACGGAGGATTCACCGAACTTGCGGTGACCGATTCCCCATATATCAACGTGTCGCCCGACGATGACAATATCTATTCTTACCGCATCATCGCAGCCAACAGCGGAGGCACGTCGTTTCCGTCGGAAATTCTGTCACTAAGCAACCGGGGCACGGGTCAACGGGATCAGGTATTGATAGTGAACGGATTCACCCGAGTGTCCGGACCTGATGTGATACCCGGCAGTGGTTTTGACTACCGTTCTGATCATGGAGTTGCCGCCGGAATTGACAACTCATTTACCGGCGAGCAGTATGATTTCAACCGTGCTCACGAGTGGATGAGCGACGATGCTCCGGGATTCGGTGCCGGCAGAGCCTACTATGACAAGAAATTATTGAAAGGCAATGACATGGACAATGTATATGCCCACGGCCGTGCCCTTCACGCAGCAGGTATACCATTTGTCTCGGCGAGCCGTGAGGGTTTTGTTACCTCCTTGCCCGAGTCACCGGTAGTGAATCTCATTCTCGGCAAGCAGAAGGAAATACATACAGGCAAATCCAAAACGGGAGCAACACGCAAGACTTTCACGCCGGAGCTTCAGAACGCATTGACACGATTCCTTGAGCGTGGCGGACGTCTGCTCGTGTCAGGCAGCTATCTGTCGACCGACATTGCCGAAAACCCTTACTCTTCATCTTCACAGAAAGCCGATGATGTGAAATGGCTTCGTGAAACGCTTGGAGTGGTTCACTCATCGGATAAAGCGACGGTAACAGGCGAAGTGTCGGGAGTAAAGTCGCCTTTCGCCTCTCTCAAATTGCCACATATCGATTTCAACACTGCATTGTCGGCAGATTTCTATGCTGTGGAGTCGCCATCGTCGTTCACTCCTGCCCCGGGAGGAGCGATAATCATGCGATATGACGAAAACGGCTATCCCGCAGCCACCGCTATCGAGAAGGATAGTTACAAAGTGGTAGCCGCAGGTTTCCCTCTCGAGACTATCACTGACGTGAAAGTTCTCGGCGCATTCATGAGAAATATATCGGATTTCTTTAAGGCTCCGGTTTCCAATGTCAGGATTTCGGAGACTAAAGCCGTAGATCATCGTCCCAAAGCTTCATCAACTAAAAAATCCTCCAAATCCAAAACCAAGAAAACAAAAAAACGCAAAAAGAGATGAACTCGCATATTTATACATTGATACACCTGTCGGCTGCAACTGAAATCACGTTTGAGCCCCTTGCGTTGCACCGCCTTGAAGGCATTATATCCACTCCCGGTGTGAGCATGGTATACTCTGATTACTTCGTCGACGGCGAGCGGATGACGCTCATAGACTGTCAGGACGGATCAGTGCGCGACGATTTCAATTTCGGACCTGTAGTTGCCGTCAAGACCGCTCTGCTTCCAGATGATTTCTCCATGCCACGCAACAATATCGAGTGGTACAGGCTTCGTCTCGCTCTTTCACGAATGGGAAATATAATCCGCATTCCCGAGCCTCTTTATTCAGTTAAGCAGACAGGGCAAGTAGCGGAAAGTCAGTTTGACTACGTAGATCCCCGCAACCGCAGCTACCAGATAGAGATGGAGAAAATATGTACAGCTCACCTTCGCGACACAGGAGCTCTCCTCACAGCAGAGCCTGCTGTGGTTGATCTTTCTACCGACTGTTTTCCGGTGGAAGCATCGGTGGTGATTCCCGTGCGCAACCGTGTCACCACTATAAAAGATGCGGTCAATTCGGCGTTAGGTCAGGCTGCCGGATTCGATTTCAACGTAATAGTGGTCGACAACGGTTCTACCGACGGCACTCTTGAAGCGTTGCTGTCAATCGACGATAAGCGACTTCACGTGATTTCCGTACCGAAAGGATATAATATGCCGGGAATAGGCGGTTGCTGGAACAGAGCGATATTCAGCGACTTCTGTGGAAAATTTGCAGTACAGCTCGATAGTGACGACGTGTACAGCTCTCCCTCGACACTGCAACGTATCGTTGATAAATTTTACGAAGAAAAATGTGCGATGGTGGTGGGAAGCTATACGCTTACCGACTTTGACCTTAACATAATTCCGCCGGGATTGATTGATCATCGTGAATGGACTCCTGACAACGGACGCAACAATCTGCTGCGTATAAACGGCATCGGTGCACCGCGCGCATTTTTTACGCCTGTAGCGAGATCCATTACATTCCCCGATGCTTCATATGGCGAAGACTATGCAATGGCTCTGGCCGTATCGCGCACTTACAGAATAGGGCGAATCTTTGACTCACTGTATTTCTGCCGCCGCTGGCACGATAATACCGACGCTTCACTCGACAGTGCCGCCATGAACCGCAACAACTTCTTCAAGGACACTCTGCGCACCCGCGAGCTCCATGCCCGCATTGCGCTCAACTCATCGCGAAAATGACGAATCAGGAAGCAAGAGAAATCATATCCCGGCAGTGTTCTGACTGGGAGCTTTGCCGGGATAACTTCGGGGCTCTCGGCCGCGTGGAGCGCCGCGAACTTCATGATAGCGACGGAAAACTGATCACCACCCTGCTTCACAACCCGGCTCGTATCGCATCATCGGCCGCACGCCCTGCATCGGAGCGGCCTTGCTTTCTGTGCGACGCCAACCGCCCCCCGCAGCAGACGGCTATTTATCATGGTGACTACGAGATTCTGGTAAATCCGTTTCCCATTTTTCCGATTCATTTCACCATCTCCCACCGCTCACACATTCCCCAGCTTATAGCCGGTCATATTAAAGTGATGCTTGAGTTTTCAGATGTTTTTCCCGAATTGACCGTGTTTTACAACGGACCTAAGTGTGGAGCATCCGCCCCTGACCATCATCATTTTCAAGCAGCTGATTTCACATTTGACCATATTATCGGCAACCGTGACATAGCTGCCGGCGAAAACTGTATAGAGATAGCATCGACCGACGATAAATTCATAACCGAAAAATTTAAGCGATTAATTTCGATTATGCCCGCGAAAGTGCCTGAGCCAATGATGAATATGTTAGTAAGTCTTCTCGACGACGGGCGAAAATGTCTGACCGTTTTTCCCCGGCGTCGTCACCGTCCGTCATGCTACGGAGAAGTGATTGTAAGCCCCGCGTCGGTTGAGATGGCAGGATTTATGGTAACACCCCGCCGTGAGGATTTTGAAGCGATTTCTCCCGAAAAAGCTAAAGAAATCATTGAAGAAGTATCATTAACACCACTTGAAATTAAAAACTTATGCAGCCGATTATAGCCGTAGGTCTCCTGTGCGAACCATCAATTTCATTTTCCTTTACCGGAATATATTCCGCGCCCGATTATCCGATAGTAACCGGAGCGCAGAAAGTGGAAATATCTCCGTCGGGCTTGGGTCTGGTGTGGAATGGCACGACTTTACCTTCCATAGAGTTTTCACCATCGAGCCCCGAAGGCAATTATTTTGAAATCGAGGGGGTGACGATAGGAGTGAAATTCCACTGGGAACGCAAGGAATCGCAGCGTTTCCGCGGAAGATTGCGACTTGTGCCTGAAAACGGGAAAGTTAGGGCTATTAATGATGTAGATGTTGAGGAATATCTCAAAAGCGTGATTTCGAGTGAGATGAGCGCAACAGCATCCCTCAACTTGCTGCGCGCCCACGCCGTAATATCACGCAGCTGGCTTTTGGCTCAGATCGAGGGGAAACGATACGACAATCCCGAAGTAATAGTGCGTGACAAGGACAATGAAAGAATCAGATGGTGGGACAGGAGCAATCACCGTAACTTTGATGTGTGCGCCGACGATCATTGCCAGCGTTATCAGGGGATCACACGAGTGTCGTCGCTCAATGCCATAGGCGCCGTAGATGATACCCGCGGCCAAGTGCTTACCTACAGCAACAAGATATGTGATGCCCGATTCTCAAAGTGCTGCGGTGGTATCCTCGAAACTTTTGAAACATGCTGGGAAGATACTCCTCACCCCTATCTTGCTGCCGTGCGCGACCTGCCCGCCGAGACTCCCGTGCCTGACGCTGCAACTGCAAAGGGAGCAAAAAAATGGATCGAAGATTCGCCCGAGGCTTTCTGCAATACCACTGACTCGTGTATCCTGTCGCAGGTGCTGAATAATTATGACCGTGAAACGGCCGACTTCTACCGGTGGAAGGTGGAGTACACAACCGATCAGCTCAGCGCTCTCGTCAATAAGAATCTTGATGATGATCTCGGAGAAATCACCTCCATCACCCCGCTTTCCCGCGGAGCCTCGGGTAGAATTTACCGGCTCGAAATCACGGGCACAAAGAAAAGTATTATAATCGGGAAAGAACTTGAGATACGACGTGTGCTCTCGGATAGTCACCTTTACAGCTCGGCATTTTACGTGACTCATTCGGGCGACCGATTTACGCTTCACGGAGCCGGCTGGGGGCACGGCGTGGGTCTGTGTCAGATAGGAGCTGCCGTGATGGGCGATATGGGTTACTCCTATCGCGAGATTCTCGCCCACTATTATAAAGGTGCTGAAATTAAAACCTTATACTGATGAAACCATCCAAGTCTCCCTGGTGGTGGGTTCCCACACTGTATTTCGCCGAAGGTCTGCCCTATATCGCTGTCATGACCCTTTCGGTGATACTCTATAAACGCATGGGGCTCTCCAATACCGACATTGCTCTATATACGGGCTGGCTCTATCTGCCTTGGGTAATAAAACCGCTTTGGTCGCCGCTGGTGGATATGTTCAGCTCGAAGCGCCGCTGGATAGTGGTGATGCAGCTGTGCATCGCTATCGCTCTTGCAGGGGTGGCGCTCACACTTCCCATGAGCTCTTTTTTCACATATTCGCTTGCGTGCTTCTATATGGTGGCCTTCTTCTCGGCCACCCACGATATAGCCGCCGACGGTTTCTATATACTGGCTCTCGACACACACAATCAATCGTTTTTCGTAGGTATCCGCTCTACCTTCTACCGCATCGCCACCGTAGCCGGCCAGGGAGGTGTGGTAATAATAGCGGGACTCATGGAGGAGCATCTCGGCTTAGTGCCTGATGCATGGAGCACGGTATTCATGTGCATGTCAGTTTTCTTCTTTATCATATCTTTCTATCACTGGTGGGCTCTGCCCTCGACAGAGAATGCAGTCGCAGCTGCCCGACCTGAAAACGCATCGCTCCGCGAGTTTTTCAATATTTTCAAGCGTTTTTTCACTAAGCCGGGCATAGTGAAGGCCATAATATTCATGCTTGTTTACCGTCTGCCCGAAGCGATGCTGGTAAAGCTTATCAATCCGTTTCTTCTCGACCCTGCTTCAGCGGGAGGCATGGGGCTCAGCACCAAGCAGGTGGGCATCACTTACGGTACGATAGGCATTATCGGCCTTACTCTCGGCGGTATCATAGGCGGAATTGTGGTGTCGCGAGGCGGATTGCGCACTTGGCTGCGACCTATGGCATGGAGTATGTCGCTCACGTGCCTCACATTCCTGTACCTCAGTCTGTGTCCTGACTCATCACTGCTTACGGTAAACATATGCGTGTTTGTGGAGCAGTTTGGCTACGGTTTCGGTTTTACCGCCTACATGCTTTATCTCATATATTTTTCAGAAGGCGCCGACGCTACCGCCCACTACTCTATATGCACCGGCTTCATGGCGCTGGGTATGATGCTCCCAGGCATGGCAGCCGGATGGATTCAGGAGCAGATAGGTTATACCCTATTTTTCGCCCTTACCATAGCATGCTGCGCCTTAACCATAGGAGTGGCATCAATGCTCAAGATCAACCCTTCATTCGGCAAAAAATGACTCGTCACATATTATTATTTATTTCACTTTTATTCTGCCTGCCAGTTTCAGCGCAGGTTACTCCCGGAATCGAACGGCTCGAAGAGATGGATTTTGCCCCGCTCAGAGGGAAGCGGGTGGGACTCATCACCAATCCCACCGGCGTCGACCGCACTCTGCGCTCTACGATCGACATAATTCACGAAGCTCCCGGCGTAGAACTCGTGGCTCTCTTCTCGCCCGAGCATGGAATACGCGGCAACGTTTCAGCGGGAAACAGCGTGGCCGACGAAATCGATCCCGTTACCGGTATTAAGATACATTCCCTTCATGGCCGCAACCTCGCTCCCACTCCCGAGATGTTGCGCGGAATCGACGTGATGGTTTATGATATTCAGGACGTTGGGGCGCGATCATATACATACGTGTCTACACTCGGACGATCGATGGCCGCTTGTGCCCGAGCCGGAGTGGAATTTGTAGTGCTTGACCGTCCCGACCCGCTGGGCGGACTGAAAGTGGAAGGCCCGATCGTGGCACGCGGAGAGGAATCTTTCGTAGGCCAGTATCCCATTCCTTATCTTTACGGTCTCACGCCCGGCGAACTTGCACGACTCCTGATAGGTGAAGGTATGCTCGGACAGGGAAACAATCCCCGACTCACCGTAGTGGAGATGGACGGCTGGCAGCGCGACATGATGTATGCCGACACCGGACTGCCGTGGGTGCTTCCATCGCCCAATATCCCGACGATGGAAACAGCCGTATACTACCCCGCGACAGGGATTGCCGGCGAACTCGACGGTCTATCGATAGGTATCGGTTATACTCTGCCGTTTCATCTTTTCGCAGTTCCGGGCACTGATGGTGTAGAGCTATCGCGTCGCATGAACGCCCTCTTGCTCCCCGGTGTCGCATTCCGCCCCATTGCCTTCAAGCCCGGCTACAGCAAGCATTCGGGGACTTTGCTATCGGGCGTGGAGGTGTACATTATGGACCCCGAGGAAGCGCCACTCACTCTCATCAACTTCTACCTTCTTCAGGAGCTCGAAGCCATGTATCCCGGCAAGCGGCTTCTTGAATCAGAGAAAGCGCCGCGGCTGTCGATGATGGATAAAGTGATCGGCGACCGCCGGGTGCGACAGCAGTTCGCCCGAAGTTACCGTGTCGACGACATATTGCAGTTGTGGAATAAAGACACGGCTGATTTTAAGGCCACAAAGCAAAAATATGT
>JAIDSW010000163.1:1028-1578 GCA_029061025.1 Duncaniella sp. | reverse complement strand
CCACAAGACTCTCCGCGGTCCCCGCGGCGGTGTGATCCTCATGGGTAAGGATTTTGAAAATCCGTGGGGCAAGACAACCCCCAAAGGCGTCACCCGCATGATGTCGTCGCTCCTTGACTCGGCTGTATTCCCCGGAGTGCAGGGCGGTCCGCTCGAACATGTCATAGCAGCCAAGGCCGTTGCGTTCGGCGAAGCTCTCCAGCCTTCATTCCGCGAATATCAGCTGCAGGTCAAGAAGAATGCGGCTGCGCTTGCCAAAGCACTTATGGAGAAAGGCTATAAGATCGTATCCAACGGTACTGACAACCACTGCATCCTCGTAGATCTCCGCACCAAGTTCCCCGAACTCACCGGTAAGGTCGCAGAAAAAGCACTCGTTCAGGCCGACATTACCGCCAACAAGAATATGGTACCTTTCGACAGCCGCTCCCCCTTCCAGACTTCAGGTATCCGCCTGGGAACTCCCGCCATCACCACACGCGGCGCCGACGAAAACCTCATGCTCGAAATCGCCGAAATGATCGATACAGTGCTCTCATCGCCGGAAGAT
>JAIDSW010000163.1:0-1018 GCA_029061025.1 Duncaniella sp. | reverse complement strand
GTTAGAGCCAAGGTGAACGAAACTATGGAGAAATATCCGATGTTTGCTTATTGACAATCACCGGTTATAGAAAAAGGGTCGGCATCTTGAGTTGTCGACCCTTTTTCAGTAAGACTGACTATCGTTTCAGCCAATCCTTACGCTCTTGCGCGGTAAAACGCTCAATGGCATAGCGGAGCGTGGTGCGCGGGAGCTTTTTCAATCGGGCTTCAAGATAACTTTCGAGTGCCCCGCGGTCTCTTTTTCCCACTTCCCGAAGCATCCACCCCATCGCTTTATGAATAAGGTCATGATCATGCTCCAACAGCATGTCACAAATATCAAATGTGGGCTGCCACAAACCCTGACGGATAAAGTACAGAGTGGTGACCACAGCAATCCGCTGCTCCCACAGATTATCACTCGCCGCAAGGGTAGATAAAATATCATATCTTCCCGAAAGGTAGATGTAGGGCCCGAGGACAAACTGGCACGACAAGTCGACCAGATCCCAGTTGTTGGCCTGCCGGGCATGGGTGATATAAAACGTTGCAAGTTGCTCGCGGCGCTGTGTCTTTGCCTCAGCCACAGCTTCATTATCCTTTTTGCGTGGAAGCGCTACATTCATCTCCTCGACAAGCAGCAGCAGACCTGCAAGGCGCACCTCATGCCATTTCGATGCCAGAAGGCGGGATATGTCATCGAGAGCTACCGACCTGCGCGCTTCCTTTACTACGGCTCGTGTTTCGGGCACTTTCAACCCCAAAAATTCATCGCCTTCACCATACTGCCCGGGGGCGGTGCGGAAAAAGCGCATAAGAATCTCCCGCTGCTTTTCATTGCGGCGGGAGATAATCATGTTTTCAATTTCCTTGCTATTCATCACCGAGCATTCTTGCAACCTGCATCGTATCCATCAGCACCTGACGCGGCTTGCCACCTTGCGCAGGTCCAACGATTCCGGCAGCCTCAAGCTGATCCATAATTTTGCCCGCGCGGTTATAACCGATCGAATAGCGGCGCTGCAATGATGACGTGG
>JAIDSW010000162.1:4585-11058 GCA_029061025.1 Duncaniella sp. | reverse complement strand
ACATGGCTCTTGGTCGTCTGCGTCATTTGTTAATAATCCCCCAGTGCAGCTACTGCCACGGCGAAGGCGTGGAGCGCAAGGAAGAGACCGTAACGTTCAATATCCCTGCAGGCGTAGCCGACGGCATGACCCTCACCGTGCGCGGTAAAGGTAATGCGGCAGTGCGCGGCGGTGTCAACGGCGACCTGCTCGTGGTGATCGAGGAAGTCAAGCACCCCGAACTCATCCGCGACGGCAACGACGTGATATATAACCTCATGCTCGATATTCCTACGGCAGCCCTGGGTGGCTCGGTAGAAGTGCCCACCATCACCGGTCGCGCCCGCGTGAAGATACCCGCCGGCACCCAGCCCGGCAAGGTGCTCCGCCTCCGCGGCAAGGGACTTCCCTCCACCGAAGGTCACGGCACCGGCGACGAGCTTGTCAACGTGATGGTCTACATCCCCGAGACACTCAACGATACCGAGCGTGCCGCCATGGAGCAGCTTCAGGGTCAGCCCGACATGCAGCCCTCGCAGAGCGTGAAAGACAGAATTTTCTCTAAACTCCGCCATATATTCGACTAATTACGACTAATTATGAAGAAAGGAAATATTGGGGTTACAACTGAGAATATTTTCCCCGTAATCAAAAAATTTCTCTATTCCGATCAGGAAATATTCCTGCGTGAGCTGGTGTCAAATGCCATCGACGCAACGCAGAAACTCAAGACCCTCGCCTCATTCGGCGACTTCAAGGGTCAGCTCGGCGACATGGACGTGCGCGTCACCATCGACAAGGAAGCAGGTACGCTCACAGTCAGTGACCACGGCATAGGCATGACCGCCGACGATATTGAAAAATACATCAATCAGATAGCCTTCTCGGGCGCCGAGGAATTCCTCAGCAAGTATAAAGATACCGCCAATGCCATCATAGGACACTTCGGTCTCGGATTCTACTCGGCATTTATGGTTGCCAAGAAGGTTGAGATACGCTCGCTTTCCTATAAGGAAGGTGCCGAGGCAGTGAAATGGACCTGCGACGGTTCGCCCGAATTTACCATGGAGCCTACCGACAAGGCTGAGCGCGGTACCGACATCGTGCTTTATATCGACGATGACTCCAAGCAATATCTTGAGCAGGCACGCATCGACTCGCTGCTGAAGAAATATTGCCGTTTCCTCCCCGTGCCCGTGATTTCGGGAAAAGAGCAGGAGTGGAAAGACGGCAAGTATGTGGATACTGACCGCGATAAAATCATCAACATCACCGAGCCCGCATGGACCAAGAAGCCTTCGGAACTCACTGATGAGGATTACCGCAATTTCTATCACGAGCTGTATCCCGGTCAGGAAGATCCTCTTTTCTGGATTCACCTCAATGTCGATTATCCCTTCACCCTCACGGGTGTGCTTTTCTTCCCCAAGATCAAAAACAATCTTGAGATACGCAAGGACCGCATCCAGCTCTACTGCAATCAGGTGTATGTCACCGACTCGGTCGAGGGCGTAGTGCCTGAGTTCATGATGCTCCTTCAGGGTGTGATCGACTCTCCCGACATTCCCCTCAACGTATCGCGCAGCTACCTGCAGAGCGATACCGCCGTGAAGAAAATCTCGGGATACATCACCAAGAAAGTATCATCGCGCCTTGACGAACTTTTCAAGGCTGACCGTGCCGAATTTGAAAAGAAATGGGACGACATAAAGATTTTCATCGAATACGGTATGCTTACCGACGAGAAATTCTGCGACGCCGCCATGAAATTCGTGCTACTCAAGGATACCGACGATAAGTATTATACCCTCGACGAGTACCGTACTCTCGTAGAGGCATCACAGACCGATAAGGACGGCGATGTGGTATATATCTATGCCACCGATGCCACCGCTCAGTATGCCTACATACAGGCCGCTGCCGAAAAGGGTTACAATGTGCTGCTCATGAACGGAGAACTCGACGGTCACTTCATCTCGATGCTTGAGAACAAGCTCACCAAGACCCGTTTCGTGCGTGTCGACTCCGACGTGGTCGACAATCTCGTGCCCGCAGCCGACAAGAAAGCCACCTCGCTTTCAGGCGACCAGATTTCGCTGCTCACCTCACTGTTCCGCAGCCGCGTGCCCAAGATTGAAAAGGCCGAATTCCTGGTTTCCTTTGAGGAACTTAATCCCGAAGCCAATCCCGTGCTCATCACCCAGAACGAGTACATGCGACGCATGAAAGATATGGCCGCTACTCAGCCCGGCATGGCATTCTACAGCGAGTTGCCCGATGCTTATAATCTTATCGTCAACACCGCCGCTCCCGTGGTAAAACGCATCCTCGACGATGCCGAGAAAGCCGTGGGCGAGAAGGTAGCTCCGCTCAATAAGGCAGTCGCCGACGATAACGCCCGCATCAAGGAACTCCGCGACGCCGCCCCCGACGGCAAGCTGACCGAAGAGAACGAAAATCAGGAAAAGCATCTTTCCGAGACAGCCGAACACAACCGCACCGAGGCTGAAAAGATCGTGGCCGAATATGCCGCATCGCAGCCTGTGATAGGTCAGGCTATCGATCTTGCGTTGCTTGCCAACGGACTTCTCCGCGGCCGCGAGCTCAACGAGTTTATCCGCCGCTCGGTCAAGCTTCTCTGATAACCGAAACCGTATAGAATTTTTATTACGGGCCGCTGCAAATCATTATTGCTGCGGCCCGTAAACATTTGCGGGGGTAGGGCGGTTATTAAAGTATGTCAACCTCACGTCGTCCATTCACCTTTGACCGCGTAGTGCGGATTGTCGGCTCCATACTGATACTTGCCGGAGCCGTATGGCTCATCAATGTGCTGAAAAATGTGTTGCTGCCGTTCTGTCTCGCCTGTCTGATAGCCTACATGCTTCAGCCGGTAGTGGCTCTCAACGGCCGTGTATTCCACATAAAGCGTCATGCCGTCAACGTGTTCCTGACCCTCTTTGAAGTAGCCGCGCTGGTGTGTGCGGCGATGTATTTCGTATTGCCTATGGTCATAGGTGAAATCGGCGAACTGACAGCACTTATCGACCGATACCGCTCCAATGGCATGATCGAGGCGATGATTCCCGCCGAATTCCGTGCGTGGCTCGACGGAATAGTATCGCAGTTCAGCCTCTCGCAGCTTGCCGACAGCGGTCAGCTTGAAGAAATAATCACCGGCGGTACTTCGGTGGTAAGCTATGTGATCGACATGCTTATGCACACTATCGAATGGCTTCTGGCCTTCGTATACGTCATTTTTATCATGATAGATTACGACGAACTCGTAGCCGGGGCCAACGGACTCATCCCGCCCGACTACCGCCCTATAACCGTGCGCATAGGCAATGATATAAAGCGGAGCATGAACAGCTACTTCCGCGGGCAGGCGCTGATAGCCCTCTGCGCGGCGGTGTTCTATTCGATAGGTTTTTCAATCGTGGGCATTCCCATGGCTATAGTGCTCGGAGTGACTGTGGGAATACTTTACATGATCCCGTATTTCCAGTACGTCACCTTGATACCTGTGGCGATAGTATGTTTCATTTCTACACTCGACGGTGGAAACTTCTGGATATTGATGGGTCAGTGCATACTCGTATATGTGATATCCCAGTCGATATGCGACTATATCCTCACGCCCCACATCATGGGAAGCGCTCTGGGACTTCACCCGGCCATAATACTGCTTGCTCTCTCGATATGGGGTACGCTGCTCGGTATCATAGGCATGATTATCGCTTTGCCTCTCACGGCTCTGCTGATAGCTTACTATAAGGAATTTGTCATAGAAAAGGGATCTGTGACGAGCCCTGAGACATCGCCGGGAGGCACTTCCTGAGATTTTAATTTTTAATGAAATTTAGTTAACTTTGCAAAAATATTGAATGTTATGGGACAAATGATAGCAATAGTGGGACGCCCCAATGTGGGTAAGTCAACACTTTTCAATCGCCTGACTCAGACACGCACCGCGATAGTCAACGATACAGCCGGCACCACCCGCGACCGCCAGTATGGCAAGGTGGAATGGAACGGCAAGGAATTTTCAATCGTGGATACAGGCGGCTGGGTGGTGAACTCCGATGATATTTTTGAATCGGAAATCAACAAGCAGGTACAGCTCGCCATTGAGCAGGCTGATGAAATTCTGTTTGTGGTCGACGCCATGAACGGTGTCACCGACCTCGACGACCATGTGGCCGAGATTCTGCGCCGCTCCACGAAGCCCGTGATTCTCGTGGCCAACAAGGTGGATGCCGGCGACAGCATATATAATATAGCCGAGTTCTATGCCCTCGGATTGGGAGAACCCTATCCCGTATCGGCTTCGAGCGGATACGGTACAGGCGACCTGCTCGATGAGGTGGTGAAGAAACTCCCCGTGAAGGACGATGACGAGAGCGAGCATCTCGACAATATACCCAAGTTTGCCATCGTGGGACGACCTAACGCAGGCAAGTCATCGATCATCAACGCTTTCATCGACGAGGACCGCCATATAGTCACCGACATAGCCGGCACTACCCGCGACAGTATCTACACGCGCTACAATAAATTCGGCTTCGACTTCTATCTCGTCGACACAGCCGGAATACGTAAGAAAAACAAGGTCAACGAGGATATCGAATACTACTCGGTAATACGCTCGATACGTGCCATCGAGGCGTCGGATGTATGTATTCTTATGATCGACGCCACCCGCGGCATCGAGTCGCAGGACGTCAGCATCTTCGGCCTCATCCAGCGCAACAAGAAAGGTCTCGTGGTGGTGGTCAACAAGTGGGATCTCGTAGAGGACAAGTCGCAGAAGGCGATAGCCCATTTCGAGAAAGCGATACGCGACCGCTTCGCACCGTTTGTAGATTTCCCCATCATTTTTGCCTCAGCCCTCACCAAGCAGCGAATCTACAAGGTGCTTGAGACGGCCGTGGAGGTTTACGAAAACCGCAAGCGCGTAGTGCCCACATCGCAGCTCAACACCGTGATGCTTGAGGCTATAGCCGCATATCCCCCTCCTGCCAACAAGGGCAAATTCGTGAAAATCAAGTATGTCACGATGCTCAAGGATGCCGCCGTGCCCACATTTATCTTCTTCTGCAATCTGCCTCAGTGGGTCAAGGAACCATATCGCCGCTATCTTGAAAACAAGATACGCGAGAACTGGAACTATACCGGCACCCCCATCAATGTGTTCATGCGCGAAAAATAGCGATAATCAGTAATACGACCGCCGTGGCGATTCCCGTGATCACGGTGGCATCGTAAATCTTCAACTTATGCAGCGCTCCTTCCGCCCTCGGCAGAAGGGGCGCTCCCATTACCTCCCAGTTGTCGCGGCGCGTGGTGTGCGCTGCCTTGCGTGCGCCCCAAGCACATGCGGCGGCTATTGTGGAGCCTATGACGGCACCCACGATTATATCGCCGGGGTAATGCACGCCCAGATAGTTGCGGGTATAGCAGTTGAGCAGTGCCCAGCTGAAAATGAATATCACGAACCGCGGGCGGCGGATGATGAGCGACATATACACGGCGAGGGCAAACGAATTGGCGCCGTGGCACGACGGAAAGCCATAGCGGCCTCCGCGGTATCCGTCGACTATCTGCACCAGTTCCGACAGCGGATTTTCAAGATTGGCCGGACGCAACCGCTGGAATATGGGCCGGAGCACGCTTGCCACTATCTGATCGCTCAGTAATATCGCCAGCGCTATGCCGAGAGTGAATATTATGACTCGTCGGGGATTGTAGGCGCGTATAAGCACATATAGCAGCGAGGCATACATCGGTATCCATGCCCATCGCCCTGTAAAGAGCATCACGAAGCGGTCGAGTACCGGAATGTGGAATGAATTCAGAAATATGAGCAAGTCGGCGTCGAGCGCCATAAGTTGGTCAAGCATGATTATAGTTCCTGCATGTAATTATAAAGTTTCTGTAATAAGGCGTGAGCCGCGAGGGCTACCTGTGAGCTGTCGGCGGGGAGGCATGTGTCCAGAATCACGGCATCGGCATCACAGTTATACACATAGCTGCCTTCAGGGGTAGAGAGTCCGGCCACCCCCGGCTCGCTGAAGAAAGCGTATTGAGCCGCATCAGCAGCCAGCATGTCGCGTGAGAACGGGAAAGCCTTGTGGTCAATGCCAAGTGCACTTAACAGGGTAGCTGCGATGTCGGCCTGCGAACCCAAGCGGGAAATGCGACGGGGTGCTTCGGCAAGCGCGCCGCCGGTGAATATGAGAGGGACTGTGTGGCGCATTACCGGATTCTCGATGTCCTGAGGATACACGCCATAGTGGTCGGGCACGATTATTACAAGAGTATTGGCCCATCGGGGCGAATGCTTGAGAGCGTCGATAAATGCGGCTGCGCAGCTGTCGGTATAGGCGAAGGCATTAAGACGGTCGCTGGCGGCGAAGCGGGGATTGGTGTACGGAACCTCAAACGGTTCATGGCTGCTCGACGTCGGGATGATGTCGAGGGGAGGGGCGTGT
>JAIDSW010000162.1:0-4575 GCA_029061025.1 Duncaniella sp. | reverse complement strand
GGCGTTATTTTTTCTATTTAGAATTTCGGTGAGGGCGCGGGTGAAAACCTTGTCGTCGTGAGCTCCCCACTTGCTCTTTCGGTCGGCGGCGTCGAATGACTTGTCGCAGGTGATATTTTCAAAACCCTGACTGACGAGATAGGCGTGCATGTTGGTGAAATTCGTGTCGCCTCCGTAGAAATATGACGTATTCCAGCCGTTGCGTTTCATCTCGCGTGGCCATGACGGCGTGTGCTCGATTTTCTCCACATTTTTCATCAGCGAAGCCGACGGCACACCCGGGAAGCCGCTCATTATGGCCGTCAGTGCGCGGTCGGTGCGGAATGAGTTGGCATAGAAGTTGTCCCACAGCCAGCCTGTAGCGGCGATGGAGTCAAGTTTCATCGCTACCGGCTCCCCGCCGAGCGAGGGTAGCAGATGTGATGAAAAGCTCTCGAGAATTATCATCACCACGTCGGGGCGCTCCGTATTCAGCATGGTTATGGCTGTCGAGTCACTAACCGACGTGATAGAGTCGAGTCGGGCAACAGCCGTGTCGGCCTCGTCAGGAGTCATGTAGCTGTACTGCTTGCTCCATTTGCCTTGGTGAGATGCCGAGTAGAGCAGACTGAAAGCCGGATTGATGGCCGCGTGATTGAAATGCTGGTTCTGACTGTAATAGGCGCGTGAGAGATTCATGGTCGACACGGTGAATCCGCCGCGGATCGGTATAAACAGAAGCGCGGTCATGACCACTGCCACCACCGTGCGCTTCCACGATCCGCCGGGCTCTACCGTAATGCGCCCCGCCGTGAAGCGGAGCAACATGTATATGCCTATGGCTACCGCGGCCACGGCCACAGGCCCGAGAATCATTTCCCAAGCGGTAGCGCTGGCCATTGCCGAAGCCGGCGATGTGGTGAAATAAAATACCGGAGTCATGTCGAGTCGGAAACCCCAGTAGCCGTAGAGCACGAGATCCACCACCGTAATCATGCCCAGGATGACGGAAACGATACCGTAATAAATGCTCATGCAGCGCGAGGTGGCGCGGGCGCTGATCCACTGCGAGGCTATCAGTATGAGTCCGGGTATCACGGTGAGATAGGCAGCCGTGGCAAGGTCCATCGAAAATCCGTGGGCGATGATGTCGGCAAGGTCGCCTATCCCGGCTTCACCCGGATAAAATAGCAGAAACAGCGGTTTCTGAATCACCATTATGGCAGTCATTATGGCGTAGGTGATTAAAAACCTGAAAATTACTTTTTTCATTTCGCAAGAATATTTTTACAAAGGTAGCAAAAAAATATCTGGAAATATATAAAAAAACAGGAGCGTCGGTCGCGGAAGTGACCGGCGCTCCATTTCAAATTATAAATCTAAGAGAGCAATAAGCTTTTTTCTTTATTATTATTCAGGCTGGGCGAAGAGGACGATACGGTTCCAGTTGTTGGTATCGTAGGGCTGAACCGAGCTGCCTGCTGCTTCAACAGTGAGGCGGGAAGCATCTACACCGTAATCGTTTACGAGGATGTCAGCTACAGCCTGAGCGCGACGCTCTGAAAGCTTCTGGTTGTAGGTTGCAGTACCGGTATCCTTGTCGGCGTAACCGCGAACTACGATTGAAGTGCCGGGGTTGGCTTTGAGGTATTCAGCCACGTTGTATACGTTGACCATTTCTTCCGACGATACGTAAGCCGAGTTGATCTTGAAGCGTACGGAGGGGAGCAGGGGAGCGTTGACTACTGTAGCGGTAGCTTCGGTAACCATCACTTCGGGGCAGGGGAGCTGAGCTTCGGCTGCTGCGCGTGCTGCTTCAGATGTGGCGAGAGCATTGCGGAGATCGTTGACCTGATTGTTGAGAGATGAAACATATCCGGCGTAGTCGCAGGGATTGTATTTGCTCATACCTGCACCGTCGAAGCGGATATTGAGACCGCCGAGAGCCTGGAGGTTGATGTCGACGGGACGGCCGCCTGATACATTGTTGAAGTTGTCGCCGTAGAATGAGCCGCGGCCTTCAACGAAGAAGTCGACATAGCGGCAGAGACGGAAGCGGAACTGGATACCTGCCGATACGGGGAGGAGCCACTGGTTATCCTTGATTTTACCGTCGTTGTCACGTACATTGGCTGAGAGATTGTTTTTGTAGTCCCATACAAATGTACCTCCGAGTCCTACGAAAGGAACAATCGAGAATACACGGTCGGGATTATAACCGTTGATGCTGTTGAACATATCCCACATGAAGTCGAGGTTTACACTTGCCTGCTTGGCGTGAGCCATGCGCTCGCTGTTCCAGTGCATTGAGCCGTAAGTGCCGCTGAAGCGGAATCCCATGTAGGGTGAGAACCATCGGCCTACGCCGAGATTATATACTGCCGAGATGTGGCGGCCCGATCCGTCGACCATGCTGTGGTCATTTTCTACAAACGGCATCTGGATACCGGCACCTGCCTGAAGGAACCATCCGTTGCGCCACGATGCGGGGGCGAAATTGTCCTTACACTCTACGTTGGTCACGTCGATAACGGTCTCATTGACAACGACAGCGTCCTGGGCATAAGCATTGGCAGCTCCGAATACGGCAGCGCCTGCAGCAGCGATGTAAACTAAATTCTTTTTCATCTCTCTCAAAAATTAAAGGTGAAACATCTATAAAAGTTGATTAGTAAAAATAAATAGTAAATGAGTTTTTTTATTCAGGGATTAATTTCCCGTGAATGTATAATCTTAACATCGGTATCGCTGATTTTGTTTAAATAATTCATTAAATTTGCAAAATAAAATTATCACCGACCGCTATGAATCATCATTATATCTACAGGATATTTACAGTCATTTTGCTGTGTTTCACTTGTCTACAGTCTGAGGCAATCACTCCGGTACCCGTGCACTGGCACAATGAAAAAACCGACACGTTGCGGCTCGATTCGCTGCTGAATGTGGCGTGTGCCATGGAGAGCGACGGCGCGCAGGGACGGGTGGCGCGGATAGCACGCATGTTTGAGGGAGTGCCCTACGGCGCCGGCACTCTCGAAATCGCTCCCGAAGGTATAGTGGTGAATCTTGACTCGCTGGACTGCACTACTTTTGTGGAAACGGTAGCCGCGCTTGCCGTTACTGCCGACGAGCGCCGCGATTCTTGGCAGGATTTCATCCACAATCTCGGCATGCTGCGCTATCGTGGAGGAAAGGTCGACGGCTATGCCTCAAGGCTGCATTATTTTTCCGACTGGATTCTCGACAATTCCCATCGCGGCAATGTGGTGGATGTCACCGGCCGCATGCCTGACCAGGCGGCCTATCAGGTAAAGACCATCGATTTCATGTCGCGTCACCGCGATCTTTATCCCGCTCTCAAGGATGACGCCGAATATGAGCGGCTGAAAAATGCCGAGATCGGCTACCGCAATCATCGATTTCCCTATATAAAGAGCGGATCATTTTTCCGCAAGGGTGTAGCATCGGCACTTCACGAAGGTGACATCGTGGCGCTTGTGTCGCGCAAGAGCGGCCTTGACGTTAGTCATGTGGGCATAATAGTGTTTGTCGACGGAGAGCCTCACCTGCTGCATGCGTCGTCACGTCACGGCAAGGTGCTTGTCGATCCCCTTCCGCTCGCCGAGTATCTCAAGAAATCGCGCGATACCCTCGGCCTGCGTATCGTGCGGCTTAAGGACCGTTAAAATGTCATGAATGAAAATAAAAAAGCGACCGGAGGGGATTTCCTTCCGGCCGTTTTCATTTTTATCTGTGGCGATTATCAGTCAACCTTGATGACGAGGAACTTGCTCTTTTCCCAGAATCTTGCGGGATTAGTGATCACGAGCACTTTCTGCTCTCCCTGATTCTCGATGGTGTAGGAATCTTTGGGCTGATCGGTCATCACTTTAGCCTTGTCGCTATGGGTGGGAATGGTGGTGAGTGAGCGGCGGTCAGCGGCAGTGAAATATGCGCGGTCAAAGTCGCCTTCGAGCACGTGGGTGCGACCGAGGAATTTCTTTTCGAGAATACCGCGCTCTTTCAGCTCCTTGTTGGTGCCGAGGGCATAGTATACGGTGTTGGCCGAGGCTTCGGCGCGGGCTATTTCAGTGCGTGCGTCCTCTTTCACGGTCTCGATGTTGGAGTGGAGTGAGTCGACGGTAGTGTTGAGGTCGGCCACGGTCTGGTCAAGTTCACTGATGCGTATGTGGGCGGCTTCGAGCTGGTTGGTGAGCGAAGCAATCTCGGTCTGCTGCTCGGCGATCTGCGATTTCAGATTCTGGATGGTGCGGGTGAGGGTAGCGTTGTTGCCATTTGAGGCTGCGAGTTTGGCCTCAAGTTCCTCAAGGCGCTGGCGGCGCTCCTGAAGAGCCTGCTGGATGGCGATCATATCGTTTTTCACCTGCTCGCGACGAGATGTGGATTCGCCGGTAAAGGCACCGGGGGTGGAAATGATTTTCTCCATATCCTTTATCTGGTTCATACCCTCGGATATGTCATTAACGAGCACGAGCAGACTGTCCTGAGTGGCAAGTGTGGCGCGGAGATCGTCGCGAAGCTGATCGTTGTTTTCTTCGGCCATGCGGAGCTTGTCGCCATTGCATGATGAGA
>JAIDSW010000161.1 GCA_029061025.1 Duncaniella sp. | reverse complement strand
AAATGTGATAATGATTGGTTTATTATCTAAGCGAGAAGACGTTGTGAAACATCTTCTCGTTTGGTTTTTATACCACGCCGCATTACGCCGAATAAATCTGATACAATCGGCGGCCTTGCGGGCGCCAAAGTTGGCAGTTCTGACAGTCCGGCGACGCCTCCGCAGAGCTACGGCGGCGCCGGTTACGCAGAAATCAATGCCCTGCGGGCATTCTTTTGCCACCGCTGATGGTGCGAGGCAAAAGCGGTTCCGGAGGCACCACATAGCCGACTCAGTCACCCGCAGCGCCGGTGAAAGCATGCTGGCGTGGGGTTGAGGCCACGGCGAAACCCCACGAAATAAGCGACTTACATATTCCGCACGCGCAGGCGCGTGTGCGAGCATCGCTGCGACGGTGGGACGCCTCGTGGGTGTGACTTGCTAATCACACAATGCGTCCTTCCGGGACGCAAGGGGTAGAGTCGCCCGCTCCCCCGCACTGAAGATGCGGGGTTTCTGACAACAATGTGCCTCCGGCACACACAGCCGGCTCAGTCACCCGCAGCGCGGGTTCTGCTATCACCCGCGCTGCAGGTGTTCGTATGGGGAGCATGGGAAACATCGCGAAGCGATGTCCCTACGTCAGTGCGTTCCGACGGTCAACCAAGACCGGGGAAAGACATCAGGGGTTATTTCATCGCCTTTTCAAAGGAGATGGGGACGGGGGTGGTGAATTCCATCAGTTTGCGAGTGACAGGATGGATGAATTTCAGTGTCTGGGCGTGGAGACACATACGGTGGGCGGGCGAGGGCTTGCCTCCATAGCGGCGGTCGCCGGAGATGGGGCAGCCGAGGTCTTTCATGTGCACACGTATCTGATTCTTGCGGCCGGTGTCGAGCGAGAGCTCAACGAGCGAGTAGCCGTGGCCCGAGGCGAGGGTGCGGTAGCGCGTCACGGCGAGCTTGCCTTCCTCGGGATTTTTGGTGGAATACACCTCGTAGCGCGAATTTTCGGCAAGATAGCTGCGGTAGGAGCCTTCTTCGGGGTCGGGGCGACCGTCGACGAGCGCCACATATTTGCGCTCGCGCACCATGTTTTTCCAGTTATACTGCATGGCTTCCTTGGCTTCCTCGGTCTTGGCAAACATCATCAGGCCCGACGTGTCGCGGTCGAGGCGGTGGATGATAAAGAGCTTGTTGGCGGGATTCTGCCACTTCACCCATTCGCGCAGCAGCTCGTAGGCGGTGCCGTCCTTGATCTTGTCGGTGCCCATCGAGAGGAGTCCGTAGCCTTTGTTGACCACTATAATATCGTCGTCCTCGTAGAGGATTTTCAGGCGACGGTTGTAGAACGTGCGAAACTCGCGGGTGAAGTTGACCTTCACCACCGAGCCGGGATGGACAGGGGTGTCAAACTGTGTGGTCACGGCGCCGTTGACCATCACCTGATTATGGGCGAGTTTCTGCTTGATGGCGGTGCGCGACTGCTCGGGCATCGAGGCTATGAGAAAGTCGATGAGGCGGCCTTCAGAGTCGGCTCGGAATGTCTTGATGACGTCGGGGCGGTAGGCCTGTCCCCGGTCGGAATCGTTGCGGCGTGGCATGGCGGATTATTTTTTGGCGGCGCGGCGCGTCGTGGTCTTTTTGGGTTTGGAATCCTGGTCGGCTATGATGGCCATGACGTCGTCGATGTTGAGCGCGGCGGCATCGGTCACGGTCTTGGGTATCTTATAGTTGGCTTTCTTATAAGATATATAAGGCCCGAAGCGGCCGTGGAGTATCTCGATGTCGTCGTTACCCTCGAAGGTCTTGATCACCTTCTCGGCGTCGGCCTTGCGCTTGGCGTCGATGAGGGCGATAGCCTCGTCGATGGTGATGGAGGTGGGAGCGTAGTCGGCGGGGATAGACACGAATTTGCCGTCGTGGCGCAGATAAGGGCCGAAGCGGCCTATGGCGGCTACCACGGTCTTGCCCTCGTATTCACCCACGGTGCGGGGCAGATCGAAGAGCTTGAGCGCCTGCTCGAGAGTGAGGTCAAATATCGACTGGTCTTTGCGGAGCGATGCGAAGCGTGGCTTGGCGTCGCCCTCGCCGGTGCCTATCTGCACCACGGGGCCGAAGCGGCCTATCTTGACGCTTACGGGCTCGCCGGTGGCGGGATCGGTGCCGAGCATGCGCTCGCCCACCTTGTGCTCGGTGCGGGTCTCGGCGGCCTTGTCGACCTGCGGGTGAAAGAGCTTGTAGAACCGTGCTATTTCCTTCTGCCACTCAGTGTTGCCTTCGGCTATGTGGTCAAATTTCTTTTCCATGTCGGCCGTGAAGTCGTAGTCGAGTATGTCGGGGAAATTCTCGGTGAGATACTCGTTGACGATCACGCCGGTGTCGGTGGGTACCAGTTTGCCCTTGTTGCCGCCTGCTATCTCGGTGTGGACTGATGAAGTTATCTTGCCCTTGTCGTCGAGAGTGAGCACGGTGAGATCGCGCGGAGCGCCCTGCTTCTCACCCTTTTCCACATACTCGCGTGTCTGGATTGTAGAGATGGTGGGAGCGTAGGTCGACGGACGGCCTATGCCGAGTTCCTCCATCTTCTTCACCAGCGATGCCTCGGTGTAGCGGGGCGGGGCGAGGGTGTAGCGCTCGGTGGCGGTGACGTCGGTGGCTGTGAGAGCCTCGCCTACAGTCATAGGCGGCAGCATCGACTCGATTTCCTGTTCGGTTTCGTCATCGGTGCTCTCGAAGTATACGCGCAGGAATCCGTCAAACTTCACTACTTCGCCCGTGGCGGTGAAATGCTCGGGGCGATGCTCGGGCAGAATCTCCACGGTGGTTTTCTCGATCTGCGCGTCGGCCATCTGCGAGGCGAGGGTGCGCTGGCGTATGAGGCGATACAGGCGCTTCTCCTGCGATGTGCCCTCGATGGTCTCCTTTTCTACGTAGGTGGGACGGATTGCCTCGTGAGCCTCCTGAGCGCCTTTCGACGATGTGTGATACTTGCGTATGTGCAGATATTTCTCGCCGAGCTCGTCGGTGATGAGCGAGGCTATGGAGTTGAGTGCCAGCTGCGAGAGGTTGAGCGAGTCAGTACGCATGTAGGTGATATGTCCGGCCTCATAAAGGCGCTGGGCCACCATCATGGTCTGCGATACGGTGAATCCGAGTTTGCGCGATGCCTCCTGCTGGAGCGTGGAGGTGGTGAATGGGGGCGCGGGCGACTTCTTGAGTGGCTTGACGCTTATGTCGGCCACCTTATATCCGCCCTTGGCGCAGTCGGCGAGAAATTCGCGGGCGGCATCCTCGGTGGGGAGGCGGCGCTGAAGCTCGGCACGGAGCACTGTGCCGTCGGGGAGGGTGAAGCGGGCGGTGACGCGGAAATAAGGCTCTGACTTGAAATTTTCCACCTCTTTCTCGCGGTCTACTATCAGGCGCACGGCCACTGACTGCACGCGGCCGGCCGACAGCGACGGCTTGATCTTGCGCCACAACACGGGCGACAGCTCGAAGCCCACGATGCGGTCGAGCACACGGCGCGCCTGCTGGGCGTCGACAAGATCTATGTCGATGTCGCGCGGATTCTCGATGGCGTTGAGTATGGCGTTTTTGGTGATCTCGTGAAACACTATGCGGCGCGTCTTGGCCGGGTCGAGCCCGAGCACCTCATAGAGATGCCATGCGATAGCCTCACCCTCGCGGTCCTCATCGGAAGCCAGCCACACGGTCTCGGCCTCCTTGGCAGCCTTCTTCAATTCAGCCACGAGCTGTTTCTTATCAGCCGGAATCTCATATACCGGGGCAAAGTCATGATCGACGTCGATGCTTATATCTTTTTTGCGCAGGTCGCGGATATGGCCGTAGCTCGACAATACCTTATAGTCCTTGCCGAGAAACTTTTCTATTGTCTTGGCCTTGGCCGGAGACTCTACTATAACGAGATTTTTCACCATTTACACATTAATTATAAAGTGGAATCGATTTCAGCCCACAAAGGTAGGAGAAATTTTTAAAACAAAACGCCCCCGCGGTGAAAAAAGTTGTAAAACCCCTGCGTGCACCCTCCGTGAGGGGCATTCCCCGCCCCGAACTCAATCCTACCGGAATATCGCTTGAGCGGATTGTGTAAAATAAGTATGTAAATACTCGCAAAAATCACTTATTTTATCAAAAATGTAAAAATAAGCATGTAAGAAACACTCTTAATTTGACAAAAATGTAAAAATAAGCATGTTTTCAACTCGAAAACATGCTTATTTTGCATAGTGCGGTAGAGACGGGTCATTATCACAGCGCGAGGGGTAGGCGGGGATGTAATTTTGCAATGTTAATCTTAATAACCGTAATTATGTCAGAAACCGTAGAATCACCACCCGCAGAGGAGAGCACCGACTCTCCTGCAACTCCATCGCTACCCGCCGACGCAGGGCCTGCCGACGCGCTGGGAACATTTGAACTGCTGCGCGCCCCCGGTTCGGCCGACGAGCCGGCAGCCTCGCCCGACGACGATGTGACAGCCTCAGTCCTGTCGCGCCCCCGCCGCAGTGTGTGGGATTAGATTTTAGGTTTTAGGGGTTAGGTTTTAGGTTTTAGGGGGCTCACCCTAAGGCAAAATTTTTACTCTCTACCTCCCCCTAACCCCTAAAACCTAAAGCCCAAAACCTAAAGCCCAAAACCTAAAGCCCAAAACCTAAAGCCTAAAACCTAAAGCCTAACCCCTTAATAATTAACCCTTAATCCTTAATCAAAAAAATGTCTTTTACTTCCGAAACACTCACCACTCAGCTCACGGGTCAGCTTTCGCCCGAACTCCTTGAGGACAGCGTGGAGTCGCGCATCGTCAAGATACGTCCCGCCGCCACGCCGCTCGATCAGATTACCCGCTGCATCGGCTCGCGCCGCAGTGATTCAATGAAAGTGTCGTATTACTCCGTAGATCTCAAACCCGGCTCGGCTGTAGTGGCCGAAGCTGTCGCCGACGGATTCTCGCCCCTCGACGATATTGTGATCACCGTTGACACCGAAGGCATATTCGCTCCCACCGACACCATTATGCTCCCCGGCGTGACATTGATCGCCAACGGTCGTAAAGAAGCGCTGCGCGGATATGTCAGGGAGGTCAACGGCACGAAGCTCACCGTGCGACTTACCGATATCCCCGGCGTGGAAAGCGAATTCCCCTCGATCAAGAAAGGCGATAAGATCGTGCGCATGGGGCGCGCCGCCTCCGAGCTCGACGTAATGACCGGCCTCTACAACTCCCTGCCGGTCAAGGACTACAACTTCTGTCAGATCTTCAAGACCCAGATCGAATCCTCGGCAATGCAGAATCTTGCCCGCAAGGAAGTGGGCTGGGGATTCCATGACCAGGAAGAGGTAGCCATCATGGATATGCGTCTGGGTATGGAGAAGTCGTTCCTTTTCGGCTTGCGCGAGCGCTTTGACGATCTCGACGACAATCGCGAGGTGCTTCTCACCGGCGGAATCTGGCATCAGGCCGGACGTGACTACTCGTTTGGCGGGAAGGTCAACAATACCGCCCTCACGGCACTCATGCGTCGGGCCTTCACGCTCAGCGGCGGCTCGCGTGCCAAAGTGCTGATTGCCGGCTCGGGGCTGATAGAGCGCCTGTCGGCTCTCGACTATACGCGCACCGTGCAGTCGGCCGGCAAGAGTGTGCACTGGGGCATAGATTTCGACACGATAGTATCGAAGTTTGGCACGCTCCATGTGATCCACTCCGAGATCTTCGACCTCTGCGGTCACGACGACGACGGTATCATCATCGATCCCGAGTATGTCACCAAGTACACCCACATACCTTTCAACGCCCAGAAGCTCCACCTCAAGCAGGCCGGACTCCGCAATACCGACGCCGTGGTGATGACCGAGGCATCGTGTGTGGTGCTCCGCTACCCCGACGCCCACGTGCGCGTCACCCTCGCCTGACGAGCGCTGACAATCTCTTATTTTCGGGCAGACTTTCCGGCCATCGCGGCCGGAAGGTCTGCTCTTTTTTTCTGCGGGGGAAATTTTAAAGGAGAGGCGGATGATTGGAAAATATCCCGAGTTTGACAGCAAAGGCTGGTATATAGCTGTCCCATAGATGTTTGTGTTGTGTCGGATTGTACTAATATTT
>JAIDSW010000160.1 GCA_029061025.1 Duncaniella sp. | reverse complement strand
CCGGCGACCACCGACATCTACAAACGGCTATTCGTCGGAAGCTTCAGTTGTTTATAAGATACAGTAACTCCGATGTGGTAGGCTTCCGCGACTCGATAGCTCCGCTTATCACCGACTTCCGCCGTAAGGCTCTCATACTTGGCACCGGTGGTGCCTCAAGGGCTGTGGCGCGCGGATTGTCGACACTCGGTGTGGAGTCGCAGTTAGTGTCGCGCACACCCCGCGAAGGTGTGATAACTTACGGTGACATTACTCCCGAGATAATGGCGACTCACAAAATTATCGTGAATACCACCCCGCTCGGTATGTATCCCCACGTGGATGAATGCCCGGATATACCGTATGATTTACTCACACCCGAACATCTGTGTTACGACCTGCTTTACAATCCTGACGTAACTATGTTTATGAAACAGGCTAGGAGCAGGGGAGCGGTGGTAAAAAATGGCCTCGAAATGCTTTTACTCCAGGCATTCGAGACCTGGCGCATATGGAATCTCTAAAGTAACACAGGAATGAATCAGGCTAAAAAGTGGATTTATATCCTGCTGATGGTACTTTGTGTGATCCCGGCCGATCTTACGGAGTTCGGGCAGGCCGTTACACCGGCGGTTGCTTTGTTTCTTGGACTTGCTTATGCTCTTGTGTTAGGTGAATGTCCTTATCCGAAATTTAATAAAAAGACTTCCAAATACCTGTTGCAGGCGTCGGTAGTGGGACTCGGATTCGGAATGAACCTTTACGAATCGCTGAAGTCAGGCTCCGAAGGAATGGCGTTCACAATAGTTTCGGTAATAGGGGTGATGCTGATAGGCGTAGGGCTTGGCTATGTGTTGCACCTCAACAGAAAAACCTCCTATCTCATTTCGTCAGGAACTGCCATATGCGGAGGCAGCGCGATAGCGGCTGTAGGTCCGGTGATGAAAGCCGATGAAAATGAAATGGCTGTATCGCTTGGCGTGATATTTATCCTCAATGCGCTCGCTCTGTTTATTTTTCCTGAAATAGGCCATTGGGCTGAGATGTCGCAACAGCAGTTCGGCACATGGGCTGCCATTGCTATCCACGATACATCCTCAGTGGTGGGAGCGGGAGAGGCGTATGGTACGGAAGCCTTGCAACTTGCCACGCTTATCAAACTAACCCGTGCACTGTGGATAATACCTCTCGCACTCGTGACGATGGCCGTGTTTCGCGACAAAACAGGTAAAATATCCATTCCCTGGTTCATATTCCTGTTTATCCTTGCCATGATAGCCAATACCTATCTCCCCTTGCCGGAAGCATTAACGTCGACCCTCGTGTATATAGCCAAGCGGGGACTGGTGCTGACACTGTTCTGTATCGGAGCATCTCTATCTATGAAAACAATCAGAAGCGTTGGTATCAAACCGATGTTGCTCGCGGTAGCACTGTGGATCATAATAGGTGTTTCAAGCTTCTTTGTAGTCATGGCTACTATCGCATAAAAAAGCATTGAAAGATAATGAATAAAACGCGACTGAGCATAGCATCGGTACCGCTGCTGCCGCTTACAGTCGCGTTTATTGCAGGCATACTTCTCAATCAGGTCTGCGCGGGAGCGTGGCTTGCCGTGATACTTTGTGTTGCGGCAGGTATTATGTTCGTGTCCGGGTGGCGATACACAGGAATTATTACCGCGGCTTCAGCTACCGGTATCATCATAAGTATTCTCGGCGAGCCGGTCATGCCCCCGGAGTCATACATAGGAAGGGAGCTTACATTGTCGGGAACGGTGACGGAGATGAAAGAAGGGGAAGCGACACGAAACCTTGTGGTTAATGTGGATAGTATTAATTCCCGGAAGGTCAGACCATTCAAGGTGTTTACAG
>JAIDSW010000016.1 GCA_029061025.1 Duncaniella sp. | reverse complement strand
CATCTTGTCGAGAATTATACCCGCGAAGATGAGGAAGAATTTGAATACGTTGAGGAATGTCTCGGAGCCCTGCATGGTACCGAATGCTGTGGAATCCCAGCCACGGGTAGATTGCAGAAGGTCTTTGATAGGTGAGAGGATGTCCATGAAGATGTAGCTGCAGAACATCGCCATGGCGAGAAGTCCCAGCGCAGTCCACCGCGCCCATGCTTTGTCGGAAAGCACTTGTTTTACATTGGCCATTGTTTTGTCGTGTCGTTTTATATTTTTATTGATAATTTTTGCAAAATTACGAAAAATATGGATTGGCTGCGATATTTTTATTAATTTCGTGGCTCAAATGTAACATACTCTTATGAATCTGATCAATAAGGAGCGGTTTGACCTTGACCGCACGGTGCGTCTTGTAATCAACTGCGTGCTTGCCGTAGGTGCTATATGGCTGATAAATACGCTGAAAGGTGTTCTTCTGCCATTTCTGGTGGGATGCCTTATAGCGTATATTCTTGAGCCGTTTCTGCAATATAACCGCCGGCTGCTCAATCTCAAAGGTCGCGTTGCGGCTACGATGGTGACGCTGTTTGAACTCACTTTTTTCGTGGGAGTTCTGCTATATTTTGTAGTGCCCGTAATAATCGACGAAGCATCGGAGATGGCCACAATAATAAAACGTTATGCCGCTTCGGGTGATTCAGTGCCTTTCCTCCCCGAGGGCTTCGAGGAATTCGTGCGCCGTAACATTGATTTTGAGCTGATTGCATCGAAACTCTCACATGAAGAATGGACCCGTATGGCCGAGGAAGCCCTGTCGGCGTCGTGGTCGGTAATCACAGGCTCAATTTCACTGCTCTTTGCGGTTTTTTCATGGATGATAGTGCTCCTGTATGTGATCTTCGTGATGATAGATTACGACAAACTCAGCCGCGGATTGCGCCGCATGATCCTGCCGCGCTACCGTAAGACCGTGTTTAAGATCGCCAACGACGTTAAGCGGTCGATGAACCGGTATTTCCGCGGTCAGGCGCTTGTGGCATTCTGCGTGGGCATTCTTTTCAGTATCGGATTCCTTATTATCGATCTGCCCCTCGCGATTGTGCTCGGCATGTTTATTGGACTGCTCAATATGGTGCCTTATCTTCAGCTCATATCCTTTATTCCCACCACTCTGCTGTGCCTTGTCTATTCCGTGGGTACAGGCACCGGCTTCTGGACAATATGGTGGGAATGCTTTGCAGTCTACTGTATCGTGCAGGTCATTCAGGATCTTTACCTCACTCCGCGCATCATCGGTAAAGCCATGAGCATGAATCCCGCGCTGATATTTCTCTCGCTCTCAATCTGGGGCACACTCATGGGCTTTATCGGACTGATAATCGCCATCCCCCTCACCACGCTCCTCCTTTCCTACTACGACAAATACATCATCTCCCCCCAGGAGAAAGAAGGAAAATAGTGGTTTTTAATAAGATTGAAATCCGGCTTTGATATTTTTGTATGAGAAGATGAAAAAGACCGTATTGTGCTTAAGTTTAGTAGTATTGTTACTATTGATTGGAATATTTTTTCTGCTGTCAAAAAATTCAAGCGACAAAAATTCTTCTGTCGTATTTAATATCCAGCCGCTTGATGGAATAACTGATGTCGCTTCGATTGCCGACGAACTGACAGATTATTACTTCACACCTTTGGGAATTAAGAATTTTGAGATAAGAATATTGCCTCATAAAAATTCTCCCGACAGTACATTTAACAGTACCCGCACACGCTACCGGGCAACAAAAATCATGAACTTTTTGCATGACGACACTCTGTCGGGAGAGTTCACTATAGGTATCACTGATAAAGATATCTCTACATCCATTCATGGAAGCAATGATTATGGAATACTGGGACTTTCAATATTGGGACATAAGAGGAGGGCTTGTATAACTTCTACATACCGACTTAAGTATAAATAAGAAAGATTTGTGGAAACTTATGGCTCATGAATTTACTCACGGATACTTCAGTCAGAATCATTGCGAGGCTGACGATGACGAATGTATAATGCAAGATGCTAAGGGCAAAAGCCCTAAGTTTGAAAATAAAACTTATTTGTGTCCTCAATGCATGCATGAGATCGAACAAAAGATTGACTGAGAGAATTGCTTCTCAAATATTAAGTTATAAAATTCCCATGCAAGGCGTAACATGCATGTACCTATTTCGAATCAATACTTTAGGCCTTTTTGAACTTACCATAGGTAGAATATTACGATTATGCATGTTAGTGCCGGAGGCACGCCATTATCATTAACCCCGCATCTTCAGTGCGGGGCGACGCATCCACTACTCACTCGCGTCCCGGGTGGACGCATTGTGTAGTTTGCTAAGATTTCGTCGGTTACTATTCCCTCACACGAGGCGTCCTGCCTGGACGCGATGGTGGCGCTACGATTTAACCCCGCATTGAAGATACGGGGTTAAAGACAATTACGTGCCTCCGGCACTTATAATCGGCCACATAGTCGGTTGAGTATATTTTTTAGAAGATATTTCGCCTTTAGTGGTGATTTTGCTGATAAAGACGTATGGTTTATAGTCTTTTATTGTTTTGCTGACTGGCAGGGAACATGAAAAACAGGAGATAAACACTCATGACGGGTGTTTACCTCCTGATAGATATTTGGTATAATCAGAGATTATTCAGCTTTGCCGTTGGAGCCGAGGACGTTTTCGATTTTGTGCTTGTAGAGGCGTTCCATTTCGTCGCGAGCCGGGCCGAGGTATTTGCGGGGGTCGAACTCTGCGGGCTTTTCATTGAATACCTTACGCACGGCAGCGGTCATAGCCAGACGGCTGTCAGAGTCGATGTTGATCTTGCATACATCCATAGCGGCTGCCTTGCGGAGCTGCTCTTCGGGAATACCGATGGCGTCGGGAAGCTTGCCGCCGTTTTCGTTGATGATGTCAACGTATTCCTGAGGTACTGAAGAAGAACCGTGGAGCACGATGGGGACTGTCTCTTATACACAACA
>JAIDSW010000159.1 GCA_029061025.1 Duncaniella sp. | reverse complement strand
GTGGCAACTTGCGTTTCACGCTCCCCGAAGGGCCATGTACGGCCATATACACTCCGGGAAAGATGAACTACGAGCAGGGAGGTGTAACAATCGAGGTGCAGGTGCTCCGAAGCACTGACTGCGCCATGTGGAAACTTACCAACACTACCCGCTCCACCGTCACGATACCCGTGAGATTCGGTGGAGTAGCCGACAAAAAATTCTCGCGTGAGGGCGACCTGGGTGTCGACGCCGCCGACTGCTTTGACCTCAAGCCCGAATACTGCACTGACAATAAATACATCGTGTCGGGCAACGAAGTGACCGTAGAGTACGGCAAGAAAGAGCGCAAGGAAGTGCATCTCATCATTCCCGCCCGAAGCCACTCCATCTCGTCAATGCCCGTATATGAGGGCGAAATAGTACTGAAATCGGGAAAATCATGTATTGTGGCATATTTCCCTTCAGGGGCTGAAGTGGTGACGAAAGAAAAGAAACTTGAAGATCTGTTCACCCGCGCCGAGCAGGAACGCTCGGCTCTGGCATCGTCAATCACCATCTCCACGCCCGACGAATGGATCAATCCCATAGGCGGAGCTCTCGGCGTAGCGGCCGACGGCATATGGAGCGGTGAAGCGTGGCTTCACGGTTCGATCGGTTGGCGCACGCCTCACCTCGGCTGGCGCGGAGCCTATGCAGGCGACGCACTCGGCTGGACTGACCGGGCTCTGACCCATTTCAAAACCTACGCATCCAATCAGGTTACCGACATTCCACCCGTGCTTCCCCATCCGGCGCAGGATTCCACCCTTAACCTTGCCCGTGCTGAAAAGAAATGGGGCACGCAGTTCTACAGCAACGGCTACATATGCCGTCGACCGGGAAAGAAAGACGAAATGTCGCACTATGACATGAATATGGTGTATATCGATGCGATGCTCCGCCACTTCCGCCACACCGGCGACACGGCAGCGATGCGTGAACTGTGGCCTGTGATAAAACTGCACCTCGACTGGGAAAAGCGAAATTTCGACCCCGACGGCGATCACCTCTATGATGCCTATTGCTGCATATGGGCAAGTGATGCGCTTTATTACAGCGCAGGAGCCGTGACTCATTCGTCGGCCTACAATAAGTTTGCCAACACGCTCGCCGCACAGGTTGCCGAAGCTATAGGAGAAGATCCCGAGCCTTATCGCCGCGAAGCCGAAGCAATCGGTAATGCGATCGACAGCGTATTGTGGATGAGCGATAAAGGCCACTGGGCTGAATACCGCGATGCAATGGGTCTGCAAAGGCTTCACCCGTCGGCCGGATTGTGGACCATTTATCACGCCATTGACTCGGAAGTAGCCGACAATCTCAAGAATTATGCCGCCACGGTGTATGTCGACAGCGAGATACCCCACATTCCCGTAAAAGTGGAAGGGGCACCCGAGGGCCTTTCCGTACCTTCCACCACGAGCTGGAAGCCCTACTCGTGGAGCATCAACAACGTTGCCATTGCCGAGATCATGCACACCGCCCTCGCCTACTGGCAGGCCGGACGCAACGACGAGGCTTTCAACCTGATGAAAAGCGTAGTAATCGACAACATGTACTCAGGTGCATCACCTCTCAATTTCGGTCAGATAAGCCAGCGCGACGCTGCCCGCGGCGAATGCTACCGCGACTTCGCCGACCCGATTGGCGTATGGAGCCGTGCCCTCACTGAGGGTCTCTACGGCATCCGCCCCGATCTTTTAGCCAAAGACAAGCGGGTGGATATAGTTCCCGGTTTCCCGAGTGACTGGGACAGCGCTTCGGTTTCTCTCCCCGCGCTTTCATATTCTTTCCTTCGGGAGGGAATGAAAGATACTTACACTTTTGAAAACCGTTATCCTGCGGGGGTGAAGCTGTATCTTACGGTTAAAGCCGTGAACCTCAGCGGAGTGACAGTCAACGGAAATCAGGATGTGGCTTGGATACCCGACACGCTTTCGGTCAACGCTCCCCGCATAATAATCCCGCTTGGCGACAGCCGCGATATAACCGTCACCATTGACCATTCAGGACGCATGGCCACAATTTTTACCGGCTTGGAGCGTAAAGAAGGCGATATTACTTTCCGTCAGGCGCGTGCGGGCAAACTCGTGTGGTGGATACCTGTCAACACCACCCCTCTCGCCACTCATGTTTCCCCTACATTCGACGCCATCAATCCCGCGGGATGTGTGACCGTGGACATAAGCGAGGTATACAACGATTCCGTTTCCAATATCTTCCGTCACGAATATCTCTCACCCCGACCCGCCTACACATCGCTTCAGCTCCCCAAGCAGGGCATGGGCGAATGGTGTCATCCGCTGATGACGGCTGAAATCGATGACAGAGGTCTGCGCGAGATCATCCGTCAAAACGGCGATACGCTCACCACTTCACTCGGTATCCCGTTCAAGCTGAAATCCGCCGGGCACAACGTAGTGTTCACATCGCTGTGGGACAACTTCCCTGACAGCATCACGATACCCCTCTCGGGAAGTGCGTCAAACGCTTATCTGCTCATGGCAGGTACTACCAACCACATGCAGGCGCATATCGACAACGGCATGATCGAAGTAAGATATACCGACGGCTCCGTGACTCGCACGCCGCTTGTCAATCCCGACAACTGGGCACCGATCGAGCAGGATTTTTATAACGATGAATATGCCTTCGCCGTGCCTGACGGAACGGAACCTCCCTATCGACTGCATCTTCAGTCGGGCAAGGTGTCGCGCAATCTCGGCGATGAAATAGGCATCCCTGCCGATGAAGTCTATGGCCGCTCGATACCCGGCGGTGCCACGACACTCGTGGATGTGAAACTCGATCCTGACAAGACACTCGAATCACTCACCGTCACTACTTTATCCAACGATGTAATAATCGGCCTTATGGGTCTCACCTTACAGAAATGAAACTTCACTATTTACCTATAGCCTTGCTTCTTGTTGCTTCGGCTTCCATTTCTTCCGCTCAATCAGCGCCCTCTGCTACAGGATGGTATGAGGAGAGGACCGAAAACCGCCCCTTCGTGCGCTGGTGGTGGCTCGGAAGCGCCGTTGACCCCGAAGGGCTCACTTTCAACCTTGAGGAATTTGCCCGCAAAGGTCTCGGCGGTGTGGAGATAACACCTATTTACGGAGTGAAAGGCAACGAAGCCAACGATATCGATTATCTCTCTCCCAAGTGGATGGAGATGCTCGATTACACCACGGCTGAAGCCAAGCGCCTCGGCCTGCAGGTGGATATGAACAACGGTACCGGCTGGCCGTTTGGCGGCCCTGAAATCACGCCCGAACTGAGTGCCCGAAAGCTTGTCACCGAGTCATGGAATCTCGACAAAGGGCAAAAAATTACCTCTCCTATTGTGCCGTCGGATGCAAAACAGTCACCGGTGGCCACCCTGCAGAAGGTTATAGCCGTGAATGGCGACCGCCGTATCGACATCACCTCAAAAGTCGACAAAAAAGGATTGCTGAACTGGAAAGCACCCTCCGACGGTTGGACTGTCTACGCCCTATTCTCCGGACGCACTTTTCAGAAAGTAAAGCGCGCTGCCCCGGGCGGTGAAGGATATGTGCTCAATCACTACGACAGTATCGCGGTAAAGAAATATCTTGAAAAGTTCGATGCTGCTTTTGCAGGTCACGAAAAATCCATACCCCACTCATTTTTCAATGATTCCTATGAGGTATACGGCAGTGACTGGGCCGACAATATTCTCGACGTTTTTGAGCGCGACCACGGCTACCGACTGGAGGTGTATTTACCCGAATTCCTCGGCGAGGATCACAGCGACCTGCGTGCCCGCGTGGTACGCGACTACCGCGCCACTCTCGCAGGAATGCTCAAGGATAACTTTACCGACATATGGACACGCTGGGCTCACGGTCACGGAGCCTCGATACGCAATCAGTCACACGGATCGCCAGCCAACATTCTCGACATCTATGCAGCCGTCGACATACCTGAATGCGAGTCGTTCGGTCAGAGTGACTTCGACATACCGGGACTGGTGCGTAACGGCGATTCGCGTCCCAGCGATGCCGATCCGGCGGTACTGAAATTTGCATCGTCGGCAGCCCATATTGCAGGCCGCCCTCTGACCTCGGCCGAAACCCTCACATGGCTTACCGAGCATTTCCACACATCCCTTGCCCGCTGCAAGCCCGAAATCGACCAGATGCTTGCCTCGGGTGTGAATCACGTGTATTTCCACGGCGCACCCTACTCCCCCGCAGGTGTGGAATTTCCCGGATGGCTTTTCTATGCATCCATCAACATGTCACCCACTAATTCGATATGGGACGATGCCGGCGGACTGATGAAATACATCTCACGCAATCAGGCATTTCTCTCGGCAGGAAACCCCGACAATGATTTCCTCCTCTACTTCCCTATCGAGGATGTGTGGTACCGTCAGGGCGGACGTCCCTACCTGATGTTTGACATTCACAAGATGCAGCAGCGCATGCCCGACATCAAGGAGGGTATCAACAGAATCATCGACGCCGGATATGACGTTGATTATATCTCCGATGCACTCCTTGACTCCATCACCCCTACCGCTCACGGCACTCTGCTAAGCCGCGGCAACAATGATTACAAAGCCGTTGTCGTGCCCCCGGTCAACATCATGACACCTTCCACACTCCGACGCCTTTTGGCGCTTGCCGACAGCGGTGCGACAGTGATTTTCACCGGCAAACTACCGCACGACGTCCCGGGGCTAAATGATCTTGAACCGCGCAGAAAGGAGCTCAAAGATATCGTTGATGCCATGCCGGAATTCGTGACGGACACAGTACAGAAGTATGGCAACGGCACCCTGATATATGCCTCTGATTACGAGTCGGGACTGAAACTATCGGGCGTATCTGCCGAACCATTGCGTAAAAGCGAGGGCATACACATGCTGCGTCGCACCAACGAAGCCGGCGGCCACAACTATTTCATCTCAATGCTCGGCAACGATACCATCTCAGGAGCGGTCACGCTCGCTACACCCGGCCTGTCCGCTATGATTTTCGATCCTCTCACAGGGAAAAGCGGTCTGGCCGAAACGGTGGCAAGCACCGATTCCACCCTCAGCGTAAACCTGCAGCTCCTGCCCGGACAGACTCTCCTCGTAAAGACCTTCCCCTCAGCGGTGGAAGCTCCCGCGTGGCAATATGCGATCAAGAGCGGCGCACCAGTCACTCTCGACCGTGGCTGGACCCTTTCGTTCCCGGTGAGCGAGCCCGCAATACCCGGTACTTTTGCTATCGACTCCTTAATCGACTGGACCCGCCTCCCGATACCCGAAGCGGCTCAGAATTTCGGCACTGGAAGATACAGCGTAAAGTTTACACTCGACGATCCCTCGAAAGCCGACGACTGGATTCTTGATGCCGGCGACGTACGCGAATCAGCCCGCGTGACCGTCAACGGTCACGATGCAGGCACTATCTGGTCAGTTCCCTTTACCCTTAGCGTAGGCGAGTGGCTTAAACCGGGGGAAAATGAAATAATTCTCGACGTCACTTCCCTGCAGGCCAACCGCATAGCGCAATTTGAGCGCGACGGCGTAGAGTGGCGTAAATTCAAGGATGCCAATATCGCCAGCGTCACCAACGCACGCTCCTTCAGCTTCGGCGACTGGGAAACCGTGCCGTGCGGACTCAACTCTGAAGTAACC
>JAIDSW010000158.1 GCA_029061025.1 Duncaniella sp. | reverse complement strand
ATTCGGCGGCAGCGTCAGATGTGTTTATGAGTCTGGCTTTTGGGGTGGGGTGGAGGTGATAAGGGATAGAATGAGTCCGGCGCCCGTGCATTCACTGCAGGGGCGCCGGATGTATATTTTAACCTTAGTAACTTAGTAACTGCAATTTTTTCTAACCTAATTTTCTTTTTTACCTTATATTGTAAAGGAAACCTTTACCTTAGAATCTATATCTTTATTCAAGAAACATCCACTTATATTGTTAAAACTACTGTGCAACTTTATATCTTAAAAGCTGATTACCGATAGTCGGCGAAACGCTCCTGCAGACGCTTGCGGGCGAAGAAGATGCGGCTCTTGATGGTGCCGAGGGGGAGGTTCATCTTGTCGGCGATCTCGTTGTACTTGTAACCGGCTACGTGCATCGAGAAGGGGATGCGGTATTCGTCGGTCATGGCGTTGATGGCTGCGGTGATTTCACCGGCCTGGAAAGAACCTTCGGGGGTCTCGAAACCTGAGTCCTGAGATATATTGAGGTGGTAGAGGTCTTCAGTCTGATCGATGACAGTTGCGCTGCGGGCTACACGACGGTAGTTGTTGATGAAGATATTGCGCATGATGGTGAAGACCCATCCTTTGAAATTGGTGTTCTCGGTGTATTTGTCTTCATTGTCGAGCGCCTTGAGGGTAGTGTCCTGGAGGAGATCGTAGGCGTTGTCGCGGTTAGATGTCAACATGAGAGCGAAGTTGAGCATATTACTTTGAAGACTCATAAGCTTGGTCTGAAATTCGGAAGTTGCCATAATAGTAGTAGTTTTTGTAGTTGTTAGTAGTTGAATCGTAGTAATTAAAAAATGTCATTCATTTCGTTTGACATTCCAAAATTACTGCCCGCAATACCTTTTTGAAAGTATTTAATGTTAAAGGCTGTTAACAATATTACATTTTTGTGTCGAGTTAACATAATGAATTGAAAATTAATATATTACAAGATTATTTAAATTGTTGCGAAATTGTTACAAATGCAGTGTTGTAACAATTTTGTATACATTTTTGCTGCCGGTTTTGGTATGTTATAATGCTGAATATCAATGGCTAATATAGGGTGTGTAACAATTTTGAAAAAGTTTAGGTATTTTTGTGTGTAACAATATGAACCGAAGAGTCTGAAGAAGTGTAAAAATGACACTTTTGAGGTGAAAACATGGCTGAAAATTGTGATAGCAAAAATTAAAGAAAAAAATATATAATTAATAGAATTTTTTTGTATTTTTGCACCGTCGAAAGGTAAAAAGAGCCGCGGCGCAGGCTGCGGCGGTTTTAAGTGAAAGATATACATTATTTATTATTTATAATATTATGACTAAAATAGGTATTAATGGATTTGGCCGTATCGGACGTTTCGTATTCCGTGCAGCCACCAAGCGTGATGACATCGAAGTAGTTGCTATCAACGACCTTCTCCCCGTAGACTATATGGCCTACATGCTCAAGTATGATACGATGCACGGACGTTTCGACGGCACCGTTGACTATGACATGGACAAGAGCCTCCTTATCGTGAATGGCAAGCCCATCCGCGTTACCGCCTGCAAGAATCCCGCCGAAATCGGCTGGGGCGAAGCCGGTGCTGAATACGTAGTAGAATCTACCGGTCTCTTCCTCACCAAGGAAAAGGCACAGGCTCACATCGAAGCCGGTGCAAAATATGTGGTAATGTCAGCTCCCTCGAAGGACGACACCCCCATGTTCGTATGCGGTGTTAACGCCGATACTTATGCAGGTCAGCAGTTCGTATCCAACGCATCCTGCACCACCAACTGTCTTGCCCCCATCGCCAAGGTGCTCAACGACAAGTTTGGTATCAAGGAAGGTCTTATGACTACCGTTCACTCCACTACCGCTACTCAGAAGACTGTTGACGGTCCCTCTATGAAGGACTGGCGCGGTGGCCGTGCCGCTTCGGGCAACATCATCCCCTCGTCGACCGGCGCTGCTAAGGCTGTAGGTAAAGTTATCCCCGAACTCAACGGTAAGCTCACCGGTATCTCGATGCGTGTCCCCACCCTCGACGTATCAGTAGTTGACCTCACCTGCAACCTCGAGAAGCCCGCTACCAAGGAGCAGATCTGCGCTGCCATGAAGGAAGCTGCTGAAGGCGAACTCAAGGGTGTGCTCGGCTACACTGAAGATGCAGTGGTAAGCTCTGACTTCCTCGGCTGCCCCCTCACTTCGATCTTCGATGCTAACGCCGGCGTATATTTGACCGACAACTTCGTTAAGGTTATCTCTTGGTATGACAATGAGATCGGCTACTCCAACAAAGTGCTCGACCTCATCGCTATCATGAAGAAGTACAACGGCTGATTCCGATCCGCTGAATAAATATCGACTTTAGCCCGCCCGGTCATCGCGACCGGGCGGGCTTATTTTGCGGGTGTGTGTTAAATAAGGTGACTTTCAGTGATTTCCGAGCGAAAAGTTTTGTGGAATGAAAATTTGGTGCTATATTTGCCTCACCCTAATATAACCACTAATTAAATCTAAACCAAAACATTTCATTACATGAAGAAATCTTTACTCAAAGCCACAATGGCGGCCTTCGCGGCGCTGTTGTGCGGAGGTGCAGCCATCGGCGCTATGTATGCCTCCGGTTCTGAAGCTCCCTCCGCACCTGCAAAGGCTGAGGCTGTAGACGCTACCGCCACATGGGACTTCGGCGACAAGGCCACGATGGAAGCCACCATGGCATTCTCGGGCAGCAGCGAAGCCGGCACCGTAGCCTGCAAGGAAGGCAACGGCATCGAGATGACTGTGCTTGCCAACGGCGCATCGTTCCGCGACAACGGCAACAATATCCAGGTGCGCGATGGCGCGGAATTCCGCATCCCCGTAATCAGCACCGAGGACGTGGTGACCGTCAACGGTTATCCCGGCTATTCTTACTTCTCCATCAGTGGCGGAGAAGAACAGAACGGTACTGTGACCTACAAAGCCAAGATGGCCGACGTGCAGCGCGGTTATGTATCGGTAGTTTCAACCAATGCCAACAACTATTACTATTCTCTCGCAGTAGAACAGAAAGCCCCCAAGGCACTCCTTGATCTCGACAATGCTCCCGCCACGGCCACTTTCAAGTTTGACCTCGGCACCGAGAAGCAGACTGCCGAATTTGACCAGCCCGACTACTTCCTCTCGAGCAAGGTGACCTACGGATCTCACCTCACCCTTGACGGAAAGGACAACAAGAGCAACGGCCAGACCTGGTTCCAGCCCGCTTCGCAGCAGAGCAGCCCCGAGGAGAGCAACGCTATCCGCTTCCTCGTGCAGCCCAAGCACGGCCTTAAGTTCATGCCCACTAAGGTATCGTTCAAGACCACCCGCTACGGCACCGACGGCGGCTCGCTCGACGTGGCATGGCAGAATGCCGACGGCACTACCGTGAGCCTCGCCACCGGCATCAAGCCCCAGCGCGACAACGCTACCCCCAACATGACCGAATGTGCCTATGACGTCACCGGCGCCACTGCCGAAGAAGGTCCCTGCGGTATTCTCATCAACCTCTACGCACTTGCCAACGGCAAACGCATCGGTTTCTGCGACATCGTGATCGAAGGTACCGTGAGCGGCCAGGAAAAAGAAGTGCCCATGCTCGCATCGTTCACCGCCAACGGTGTTACCTATAACGTCGACGACGTATTCGAACCCAACGGCGACATCTACGAAGGCACCATCGAGGTAGCCGCCGCAGGCAACATGATCTCGGCCACCAACCCCGTAACCGATCTCAACACCATCGCCGGCACTGTAGGCGAACTCAAATATGAAGGCGATGCCGACAAGTGCGACGTCACTATCCCCGTATCGCTCGGCGACATCACCATCAACTACGTGCTTCATTTCGTACGCAAGCCCTACTTCAAAGTATCGTTCTTCGATACCGACGGCTCTGCAATGGGCTCGCAGGAAGTGGAGAAAGATGCTACCATCGCTGAATTTGCAGTTGACTACGCTACCGCCAAGTCCGAAGAAGGCTATAAGGTGCGCGGCTGGTATCTCACTCCCACCGGCGGTCAGAAAGCTACTGTCGACGACGTAATCACCGCCCCCGTGAGCGTATATGCCTACGCTACCCCCGTGGAGGTTGCCAGCAACCACCTCAAATATGAATTCAACCTCGCCGACAAGTTCTTCTATCCCGAAGATCACGAAGCATTCAACACCGAAAACGGCTACTTCCACGACACCACCCACGGCTGGGCATTCAAGGATGGCGACGTCATCACCCTCCTCGTAGGTCCCAAGGCTACCGTCGCAGTAGGTCTCTGCCGCTACGGTTACGGTACTGACATCAAGGTCACCGACGCTTCAGGCAAGGAGATCGCTACCGTTCCCGCCAAGTCAGCCGACGAAATCGACGGTGAAGTAGTGGCATTTGACTACGAAGGCGCCCCCGGCCTCATCACCCTTACACTCCACGGCGAAGGCGAGCTTTACATCCACAATGTAAAGATCACCAACACCTCCGAAGTGACCTACGACCGCGACGGCCAGTGGTTCTACGTTACGCCCGGCGACGCTCAGAGCCTCCTCGACGCTATCGACGCCATCTCGGCCTACAACACTGACCGCGATGCCGCCCGCGCATTCCTCTTCGTGCCCGACGGTACTTATGACCTCAAGGAGACCGTGCTCACCAACATCTACGGCCACAATATCTCCATCATAGGCCAGAGCCTCGAAGGAACCCGCATCGTCAACAAGCCTCACTACACCACCGAGGGTATCGCCACCACCGCCACCCTCATGAACACCGGTACCAACCTCTACATCCAGGACCTCACCATCGAAAATGCCCTCGACTACTACGCCACTATCGGCAACAAGCAGGTGGGCGGTCGCGCCGTAGCCTTCTGGGATAAGGGTCTCAATACCGTGTGCAAGAATGTAGAGCTCGTGTCATGCCAGGATACCTACTATTCCAACAATATCGACGGTACCTACTACTGGGAAAACTGTAACATCCACGGCACTGTCGACTTCTTCTGCGGCGAAGGCGCCATGCTCTTCACCGACGGTATCATCACCGTAGAACCCCGCAACGCCGACGGCAAGGGCGAGTGTACGCTCACCGCTCCCTCTACCAAGGCCGGCAACAAATATGGCTACGTGTTCCTCAACAACAAGATCGTCAACAAAGCCGAGAAGTACAACTACGGCCGTGCATGGAGCAACGAACCCCGCTGCGCCTACATCAACACCACCGTGGCCGACAACAAGATCAACCCCTCGCGCTGGACAGCCAACGGCATGAATGTCTATGCCAAGGAATTCGTTGAATACAACACCATGGACGAGGCCGGCAACGTTGTATCTCCCTCAACTCACGTGATGACATTCGTAAAGGGCGAGAGCAACACTATGGAGACCATCCTCACCCCCGAGCAGGCTGCTGAGTACACCGTGGAGAAGATCTTCCCCGAATGGCGTCCCGACCTCCTCGCCGTGCAGGCTGCCGCTCCCGTGTGCAAGACTGAAAACGGCACCATCACCTGGTCGCCCGTCGAAGGTGCTATGGCCTACGCTGTATTTGCCGACGGCAAACTCGAAGCCATCACCGAAGCCACAAACCACGCCGCTGCAGGCAACGGCATCTACACCGTGCGCTCCATCAACAAGATGGGTGGTATGGGCGTAGCAGCCAATGCCGATGCTTCCGGTATCATCGCCACCGTGGCCGATGCCGAGGTAGTATCGTCAGTATATTATAATGTGCAGGGCCAGCGCGTCGATGCCACCTACCGTGGCGTAGTGATCCGCGTCGACACCCGCGCCGACGGTACCACCGTAACCCGCAAGACTATTTCCAAATAATTTGCATAATTTTCATTCTGAAGGCGGCTGTGCGTGAGCATGGCCGCCTTTTTCTGTATGACGGGCATGTCATACATCTGTGGTGAAAGTCCACTCGGGGCGTAGTTGCCGACGAACCCCAGAGCGACTTGCAAGTTTCGAGTGGTGACGCTCGGGAGAGAAGAAGCAATAGCGAAATCGTGGCCTGACGGATAGAAACATGGTACTAAGGCGTATCAAGCGGACAAGCTGGCAAAAGGCAGCAAAGTTCCCAAAGGCAACCGTAACCTTGATGCGTAAACCATGCGGGTAAACGAGGAAAGATGTATGACTTATCCCGCGAGACCTTGGCAGTCCGCAAGGATAGTAACAACGAATGCCGAGGAGTCAGCAGAGGCCGAAGTAGCCGACCGCGGGACGGTCAAGGCGAAGGGCCGAATCGTGTGCTATCTCATACGACAATCTGTGTATTTGGAAATTTTAGTAGTCAGATGTCCGAAGAGGAACTCTCTTTTCAAGACGATAGGGCGTATCCCGACAATAGAGAAGAAGTGACGATATCCACTATGCGGAGTCCAAAAGGGATAAGATAAGCACGAAACCGCCGTATGCCGAACGGCACGTACGGTGGTGTGGGAGGAAGGAAAACGAAAGTAGGTCAGAAAACTTACTCCGTTTTCCGACCTACCCGATTGATTAACGATTAATGATTAACGATTAATGATTAACGATTAATGATTAATGATTGGTGATGCGGCAGACGTGCCGGAGGCACGATATTGTCAGAAACCCCGCATCTTCAGTGCGGGGAAAAGAGCTGACCGAGAAACTCGCGTCCCGGCAGGACGCCTCGTGTGAGTATTTTTTGTATTTTTGCATCATCATGAGTAAGGTAAAGGCTTTATATCACATCGTTTTCTGCACAAAAGGTCGCAGAATGACTATTCCTCCCGAGTACAAAGAGGAGCTTTATCGCTTCTTATGGCGTAAGATTCAGGATAATAACTGCAAGTTGCTTAGAGTAGGCGGAATACAGAACCACGTCCACCTTCTTATAGATCTCCACCCGTCAGTGGCTCTTGCCAACCTTGTAAAAGTATTGAAAGGAACTTCAAGCAGCTGGATGAAATCTGACCCAAGATTCAGGCTTTTCGAGGGATGGGCAGCCGATTATTATGGCTGCACGGTTTCTCCGGAAGCAAGTACGCCAGTGTGTGAATACATTAAGAATCAGGAGCTCCACCATAATAGCCGGGACACAGATGACGAAATCACCGGTCTTTACCGATACGCTGATCTTCGATACGACGAGCGCGATCTTCGATGACAACACGAGGCGTCCTGCCGGGACGCGAGTTTCTCGGTCAGCTCTTTTCCCCGCACTGAAGATGCGGGGTTTCTGACAATATCGTGCCTCCGGCACGTCTGCCAAATCTCCAACTTGTATCCTTAATCCTTAATCCTTAATTGCCGTGGCTCAGGACATCGTTGACACTTTTGTATCACAACTTCGGTTACACATCCATATGATTTTCAACACTCATCCGTCGCAAAGTTATGCAGGTTCTAAGATGTACGCAAGAGTTTATAAACCTGCTGCGCAGGCTCTTGCGTACATCTTAGAACCTGCATGTTTATTTTGCTGTGGCCGAGGACGAAAAACAAATGTCTTATTTCTAAGAGATGTTGAAAGTGTCAACGAAGTCATGAGCTACGATACTTAATCATTAATCGTTAATCCGTAATCATGGATCGCGGTAGAATCCTGTCTAAAATACAATAAGTCCCTGTCGGGACGGCTTGATTTTGCTGAAATGTTAATTATTAAATTCTGTTAAGTTAATTGTGTTAAATGTGTGTCAGAGCTAAAAATATTTTCCATTTCTTAACATAATCTCGCCGAAAAAACCTTACATTTGTAAATGAATAAAGGCTAAAGGACTGCGTTTCCGCGCGAATCCGAGGCCGGAAATGTAGAGAATCATATAGGATGTTGTAATACAATAAGGTGGCGAAGCCTGCGGGCAGAGTGCTTCCTTTCAAAGAGATAGAGATCTCCTTCTCACGACCGCCCCGGGGCGGTCGCGTGACCGTCTCCGCCGGTCACGCGGTAGAGAAAACGGTATTACACCCGAGTCTATAATCCGGTATCAGGGTCGAGGTTCCGCCTGTCGCTCTTGATGCCGGATTTTTCTATCGTTCTGCTGTACAAATTACTACAAATCAATTATAATTCTTATCCTAAAATCTCAAAACTATTCTTGCATGAAGAACATTTGTTTTCAAATGAGTCGGAAAGCGTGGCTCGCATTTGCTATGATGCTGTGTCTCGCGTTCCCTGCTTTAGCGCAGAAGATTACGGTCACAGGTACCGTAGTTGACCCAACCGGTGAGCCTCTCATCGGCGCAAGTGTGCTTGTCCAGGGCGAGACCATGGGTACCGCCACTGACTTCGACGGCAATTACACCATCCAGGTTGCTGCCGACGGAGTGCTCTCGTTCTCCTACGTGGGCTACAACACCAAGGACGTAGCCGTTCACGGCCAGTCAGTTATCAACGTTACCCTCGAGGAAAACTCGGTGATGCTCGGTGAAGTCGTAGCCATCGGTTACGGTGTCGTGAAGAAATCCGACGCCACCGGTTCGGTTGCCGTCATCAAGCCCGACGATATCGAAGCCGGTCTTGCCACTTCGGCTCAGGACCTCCTCGTAGGCGCAAGCCCCGGTGTGGTAGTAACCACCAACGGTGGTAACCCCAATGGCGACGCTACCATCCGCATCCGTGGTGGTGCTTCGCTCAACGCTTCCAACGACCCCCTTATCGTGATCGACGGTGTGCCCATGACCAACCAGGCCAATGCCACCGGTAACGCCCTCACCATGGTCAACCCCTCCAACATCGAGTCAATGACTATCCTCAAGGACGCTTCCGCAACCGCTATCTACGGTAGCCGTGCATCAAACGGTGTCATCATCATCACCACAAAGAAAGGACAGAAAGGTCGTCCTCAGGTTAACTTCGCTGCCAACTTCCACGTCAATACCGCCCGCAAGACTTACGACATGATGAATGCCGACCAGTATCGCGACATAATGACCAACGTTGTGCAAAGTGAGGTAGGTATCGGCCGTCTGGGTAACGCTAACACCAACTGGCAGAAGGAACTCCTCCGCACTTCTTTCTCTCACGACTATGACCTCTCTGTAGGCGGTACTGCCGGCAAGGTACCTTACCGTGTCAACGCTTCGTTTACCGACAACGAAGGTATCATGAAGACCTCTGACATGCAGCGTACTACTGTAGGTATCAACCTGTCGCCCAAGTTCTTCGACGACAAACTCTCGATCAACGCCAACGTTCAGGGTACTTTCATTGACGCCCGCGACGCTGATACCGGCGCTCTTGGTGGTGCACTCTCTTACGACCCCACCCAGGGCGTGTATACCGACTACGCCACCACCGGTGACGTAGGTCGCGCATATTTCAACGGCTATACCAATACTTATTATGCTGATTCAGGTCTGCCCAACACCAACGCTATGCAGAACCCCGTGCAGCTCCTCAATGATCAGAATCAGAAGCGTAAAGTATGGTCATCGGTAGGTAACATCCAGTTTGACTACGCTCTTCACTGCCTCCCCGAGCTCCACTTCAACCTCAACCTCGGTTATCAGGTATCGAAGAATGAGAAAAACACCGTGACTGAAGCCAACTCTATTATGGTATGGCGTAACGACGGTCTGACCAACTACGGTGCTCCCGGTGCTTCTACCATGTACAAGTGGTGGGAACTCCAGCGCAACACCATGCTCGACTTCTACATCAACTACCGCAAGGATTTCACCGCCATCAAGTCTAACCTTGACGTAATGGCCGGTTACTCCTGGCAGAAGTTTACTTACCTCGGCCACGACAATACCTTCGTTAACTCGCTCGGTATCAACCGCACATTCGATCCCGCAACTCAGACATTTACTCTCAACTGGGATCCCTCGACCGAGAATCTCATCGGTACCGCCATCAACGGCGTAGCCGACAGCCGCTGGTCCAACCCCCTGCAGCTCATCTCGTTCTTCGGCCGCTTGAACTATACATTTGACGACACCTATCTGCTCACCTTCACTCTCCGTGACGATGCTACCTCACGCTTCTCCAAGGACAACCGCTGGGGTCTCTTCCCCTCTGTAGCCCTCGGCTGGAAGATTATCAACATGCCCTTCATGGAAAGCACCCGCGGATGGTGGACTGACCTCAAGCTCCGTCTCGGCTGGGGTGTCACCGGTCAGCAGGACGTAGGCGGTCACTTCCCCTACATGCCTATCTATGTAAGCCCCCAGGGCACAGGTAATATGTACCTCAATCCCACCGGCGAAGGCTGGATCCAGCCTCTCTACCCCAATGCCTACAACACCGGCATCAAGTGGGAGGAAACTACTACTTGGAACGTAGGTCTCGACGCCTCTTGGCTCAACAACCGCATCACCGCAAGCTTCGACTGGTATCTGCGCAAGACCAAAGACCTTCTCTCGACCACCCGCGTGTTCGGCTTCAATACTTCCGACATCATGACCGCCAACATCGGTTCACTCGAAAATATGGGTGTCGAGGTTAACGTTACCGCCCGTCCCGTTGTCACCAAGGACTTCACCTGGACCACCGGTATCAACTACGGTTACAACAAGAACAAGATCACAGCTCTCGCCGAAGGCCGCGACATGATGGAAACCGGTGTTAAGCCCCCTGTAGGTGTGGGTGGTTCGATCTGCTACCACATCGTAGGCGAGCCCGCTTATACCTATCGCGTCTATGAGCAGGTTTATGACCAGAGCGGCGATCCTCTGCCCGGTCAGTATGTGGACCAGAACGGCGACGGTAAGATCAACAGCGACGACCTCATCAACTTCCACTCGCCCGAACCCGTAGCCACTTTCGTTTGGAACAATACATTTAACTGGAAGAACTGGGATCTCGGCTTCTCGCTCCGCGCTTCGCTCGGCAACTACGTTTACAACAACGCCGAATTTGAATTTGCCCGTCTCTACAATGCATCGGGTATCTACCAGAACAACAACCTCCTCGACGGTGTATATCTCTGGGGTGAGGCAGCCAATACCGAGCAGCTCTCTTACAGCTCTTACTTCATCCAGAACGCAAGCTTCATCCGCTGCGACAACATCACCCTCGGCTACACTTTCAACGACCTCTGCAAGGGTAACCTCAAGCTCCGTCTCTTCGGCGCCGTGCAGAATCCCTTCGTGATCACCAAGTATCGCGGTCTTGATCCTGAAGTGCCCACCGGAAACCACGGTATCGACAACAACGTATACCCCCGACCCATCACCTGCACTTTCGGTCTCGTAGCCACTTTCTAAGTTGTACCACTTAAATCTTAATGACTACAATGAAACTTTTCAATAAAATATTCATGTCGCTCGGAGTGGCAGGTGTAGCCATGGGTCTCGGTTCATGTATCGGTGATCTCGACCTGATGCCTACCAACCCCTCTGACTTCACTGCCGACAAGTTTGAAGCCGATCCTGCCGGTTACATGGATCGCGTGCTTGCCGACGTATATTATTCATTTGCCGGACAGGGCTGGACCAACGACGGTAAAGGCCCCATCACACAGCTTAACCCCGGTTTCGCCGTGTTCAACCGCGCTATCTTCAACCTTCAGGAAGTCCCCACTGATGAGGCTGACTGGCTCTCGGCTACTGACCAGGAATTCGGTACCATCCAGTATGCTATTCCGACTACTAATAATGAGGCTATCGGCGGTTGCTACGCACGTCTGACTGTCAACGCCACTCTCTGCAACGACTTTATCCGCACAGTCAACGACGGCCAGTTCTTCCTCAACACTCCCGAGCTCGAAGCCCGCGCTCAGGAATATGTGCGCCAGTGCAAGATCCTTCGTGCTGCTTGCTACTACTATCTGATCGACCTTTTCGGCAGCGTGCCTTATGCTGATGAGAACACCGCTATCGGTGGTACTCCCGCCCAGCTCTCCCGCGCCGAGATATTCGACCTCGTTACCCGCACTCTCGAAGACGTGGTGGCTGAATACAATGCCCTCGGTAATCCCCGCGCCAAATACGGTTTCGTAGGTGTGGATGCAGCCGAAGCTCTTCTCGTGAAATTCTATCTCAACGCCGAGGTTTATACCGGCAAGGCTATGTGGAATGAATGTCTCGCCAAGTGCCGCAATCTTATCGGCCGTCACAGCGGCGCCGGTTTCAAGAATTCCGGTCTCTGCGAGAACTATTTCCAGAACTTCGCTTACAACAACGACATGTATGCCATAGGCGGTGCCGGTGATGTAAACGAAATCCTCTGGACTATTCCCTACGAAGAACCCGAACTCCTCACCTGGGGTGGTACTACCATCATGATCGATGCCTTCCTCGGCTCGCCCAGCGTAGGTCTCAACGGTCAGGCCGCTCACTGCGACCTCGGCCGCGTCAACAGCGCCGGTGGCTGGAGCTGCGTCAGCGCTCGTCGCCAGTTTGTTGAAGTATTTGACTGGGATCCCTCTTATACCATCTCGCCCGATCAGCGCGTGCGCTTCTGGTTCACTGCTGCCGACGGTTTCAATATCGAGAATGACAACATCGGTACTACCGACGAGTATGGCAACAACGGTTACATCGCCATCAAGTACAACAACTGGTATATCAACAACGACGGCTCTATCGACGCGACCAAGTCGCCCGGCCCGCAGAACCAGTCGCCCACCGACTACTGCATGATCCGTCTTGCCGAAATCTATCTCTCGGCTGCCGAAGCCGCTCTCCACGGTGCCGGAACTCCCACAGAAGCTCTCGAGTGGACCAACCTCATCCGTGAGCGTGCAGGTCTCGCTCCCTGGAGTGCAACTGAGCTGAATCTCGTTTCTCTTCAGGAAGAGCGCCAGCGTGAGCTCTACACCGAGAATACCCGCCGCACTGACCTTATCCGCTACGGCAAGTGGATCTCAGGTTACAACTGGGCATGGAAAAACCGCGTACGCAATGGTTCCGACCTTCCCGCTCACCTGAATCTCTATCCTATCCCCGACTACGTGGTTAAGGGTGCCGGTTACACTCAGAATCCCGGTTATTGATATTATGTCTAATCTCCATAAAGACTAATTTTCACAATGAAGAAATTATCATTAATAATGGCCGGCGTGGCCGCAGTGTTCGGCCTCTCGAGCTGCGATGACGACAAAGAACCCGTCTACACCCCGCCCACGGCCGATACCGAGTTCATTCTCAATGAACCCGCGCTCGCCAACGAGCTCATAACCCTCACCGAAGAGTCGACTATAGAGCTGACTTGCTCGCAGCCCGACTATGGTTTCTCAGCAATCACCCAGTATTCGGCTGAAGTATCTCTCGACGAGAATTTCACCGATTTCCGTCCCCTCACCTGCGACGGCACAGGCACAAATGCCCGCATGTCGTTCAAGGGTAAGGATATTGCTATGGCTCTCTGCGAGCTCCACGGATGGAAATCTAAGGACGAGTATGTAAATCCCGGCCCCGAGAAGATCTACTTCCGCGCTATCGCCGAGCTCAAAGGCATCGAAGGCAGCCGCTGTGTATCAAATGTTGTTTCTTACAACAATGTTCAGGGCTACTACGCAGTGCTCGAAGCAGGACGCATGTATGTTGTAGGTGATCTCCCCGGTATCAGCTGGGATGTAAATAAGTCTGCACAGGATTATATCGATGCTAAGCAGGTGCTCAACGAGACAGGCCCCGGCACAGGTATATTCCTCGGTGTTGTCAAGTTCAATCCCGGTATGACCACCTTCCGTCTCTACACCGAGCTCGGTGACTGGGGTGGTGATGGTGCTCTGCCCTCTATCGGAGCTAATCCTAACGACAATGATTGCTCTCCTGTAGTGGTAAGTGGCGAACCCTCTATGTATACCGCCGTAGCCGGTAAGGGTTCATGGCAGACTCAGGCTGACTTTGAAGGTGGTGATGTTACTCTCATGTTTGACAAGAAGCAGATGACTCTCACTATCATCGGCGGTGCAGCTGAGGTGACTGTTACTGAATATGTATACATGGTAGGTAACAATGGCGGTTGGGCTGAGCCCAGCGCTGCTAATGAAGCTACTTATGCTCCCTGGCGTCTTGAGGATTCCTCAGCTTCAGGTATCTACACCGCTACATTTGACCTGACTGACCTTCCCGCCGACGACCTCTACTGCCGCTTCTACAAGGAGCTCGCAGGCTGGGGCGCTGCTCAGTGGTCGAGTGATGCATCAGGTGCTAATGTAGAGGTCACTCCCGGCGTGGCTCTTCCCACCTATGAGGGCGAAGGTTGCTTCCAGCTCAACGGTGCCAAGGGTAAAGTGGTTGAGGTAATACTCGATACTAATGCCAATTCCGTCATTTTCAATGTTGTTGAATAATAACTTAACATTCTGAATCCTAAATATGAAAAAGCTATTTATATTTGCAGCCGCAGTGATGGGTCTCGGTCTGGTATCGTGTGATCAGGTCGACCTCCCCAATCCCCCGGCTCAGTCCAACCCCCAGGAGGCGCTCTTTGACAAGAGCGACCTCGAGGTGGTTGCCGATCCCGCCGCTGCCAATGAGGTATACAACCTGACTGAATACCAGAATCAGAATATGCTCGTGCCTCTGGCCGATATCGCCAAGATGGAGAATGTACCCGCCGGCGGCGCCCGGGGGGTCTCCGGTAA
>JAIDSW010000157.1 GCA_029061025.1 Duncaniella sp. | reverse complement strand
CCCTTGTGCACTGTTTCGATGGGTGAAGCGCCTCAGCAGAACGTAGACATGGATGAATTTGATGCCAAAATCGATGCCAAGGCTGCACGTGTGGCCGCCGACACCGATATCGACGATGATTTCTACGGCTCGACCGAATTCAATGAAGATGAATTTGATGCCGCAGGATTCGATGAGATGACTTTTGACGAATAATTTCTATAACTTTCAATGACAACGCCCGCGACTAATCTGCCGCGGGCGTTGTTGCATTTACTCAGCATTTCGAGTGCGCCACTCGGTTCTGACTTTATCAGGGAGATGCGTGACTTTGAAATCGGAGAAGCGGGCAAGGAAGCCTTCACCATCGGGCGAAGCAGCAAACATACCGATTTTTACCGGACGGTTGGCCTCCATCCATGCGTTACGCATCATCACATATTCCTTATCATCATAAGAATAGAATATCTCTACAGCATCATGTCGGCGCACGGCTTTTATCCATATAAAGTCGACCGGACGATCGAGTGCTATTACGCTCCAGTCAGAAGTATGATGTGTAACTACGGCGCTGAGATTATATTTTCCGTCGACGTATTCAATTCCTGTCTTGATATAATTCTCATGATCAATGCGTATCATCAAGCCGGCCTGATCGAAACGGACCTTGTAATCACCTGAGATTTTAACTTTAGCCTCAAACTCGCCGCCATATTCAGCGTAATAAAATGGCGCGTCGTCAACCGTGAAACCATAATGGCTTATACGCCAGTAGTCACAATGAGGGGTCACCTGCATTTCAAGCGTATTGCCATTGATATTCCAGGCGGCAGGTTCGTTAAACCAGTTCATTTTTTCGAGTGTCTGGGCTTGGAGGGAAACCGCAGCCTGTAATAACGCAGCGATAATGATAATTCTTTTCATAATTTGTCAGGGGTTTTGGGGATTTTCAGCAAGATAAGTTTCGCATGCCAAAGCAAGCTCCTCATACCATTCGCGACCGAATCGCTCGGTGAGCGGTCCTTCAAGGAATTTGTAGAGACGAATGCCGAGCTTGCGCCCGAGCTTCTCAGCCGGCTTGCATATTTTCCACCTGTGATAGTTCACCGCCGTAAAGGTGGGATATTCTGTCAGTCTCACTGGATAAAGAGCACACGACGAAGGTTTGCGGAATCCGCCTGTACGTCCCTGCGCGCACGCTTTTTCTATGGCACAGAGACACATGCCATCAGGTCCGTAGCAGGTGAATACACAATTTCGTCCGTCGATGATCTGAGTGACGAGATCTCCTTCCTCGTCGATGTAGCTTGTGCCCTCGCGATCTATGACTTCTAAAGCCCTGGGCAGCAGATCGTCGCGCAGACCGGGAGTGATTTTATCGATTATATCGCGCTCGGTTTCCGTGATAGGGGCGCCTGCATCGCCTTCTATGCAGCATTGTCCGTGACATTGATCAAGGTCACAGCAAAAGAATCGCTCGGCAAGATCGAGCGACACGAGTGTATCCTGTATCTGAAACATAATCTGTTCTTCTTTCATTATTGAATTATCTTTTTTTCATCTTCCGGATGTAGCGGTGGTTACGCCTACGAGCCTGTCGTATCTCGTGCCGGCAGGGCGATGGTATACCCTTATCTCATATTCATTGACCGTCTCGTAATAATCACCTTCGACCGGAGCCGCAGAGCCTTTCATTGATCCGAAAGGAACGGTGAGATACTGGTAATTATATGCACCCTGCTTTAGCAACAGTGAGGCTTCATATCGGCCCGTGGCGTTATTCCACACCATTCTTGACATCGGATCAAACCGTCGCATGACGAAATCTCCGTCGAGAAACACATCAGCATTCTCCATCCTCGGTATTTCCAGAGCAAAATGAGTCATCACATAATCGGCGTCGACATCAGAATCGGTCGAATTATACTCCCTGACGAGGAATCGACCGTGTTGTGTACTGTCATAAAGATAGCCGGCGCGCTTACGGGCATAATCGGTCGCGAGGGTTATCTGATACACGGGAGCATGATACTCGATATTTTCCACGCCTATTCCGGGATATTGCGTAGAGATGGGCTCGACTCGGCGATATTCGTTCCCGCCCGGGAATATCAAGTCTCGGTTATGCTCATAGATCTGCACGCCTGCATTCACCCGGAGGGGACGGTTAACTGTCACGGTATTATCAACCCTGCCGTTTTGACTTACCGTGACGTACACGTCGCCAAACATATCCCTTACGGGAGTGCGCTTGGTATCAACCGTTATTTCGAGCTGCTGGTGGGAAAGATTGGTGTCGATATCAGTGCGGGACGATACAATGGCCCGCGTATCCATCGAGAAATCACATACACCGAAACGAGCCTGAAGAAGTGTTTCGTCAGGATCATTCTCATCATATACCCTCACAAGATAATTACCCGGGGCGGTAATGCGCATATTTTCATCGGGGATGCGTATGGTATAGTGCACATATTGCACGAGCGTTGCACGTGAGTACCTGTAATCCTCCACCGGCGCCTCATTGAATCCGTCGAGAAATTCCGAATCCACAAGCTGTTCGGGCTGCCAGTTGCGATCGCAGTGGATAAGCTGATAGCGGAGATAGCGACGATCAGAAGCCAGTTCATCAAACGAAATCACTATTTTATCGGCGTCATCACCGAGCACTATCACATCGGGAGCATATGGATCACCTTCCACCTCTACCTGCAGAGTACGGAAAGAGGGATGAAATATTGCTGTGGAGGTATCTTCGGAATATAACAAGAACACCCCTGCAAAGTAAACCAATATGAATGCAAGTATCTTATTCAGCATGCTCAAGCAACCGTTTATAAAGAATTGTCACAGCATCAGCAATCAGCTCCGGGCACGGTTTTCCGCCGGGACGCTTGAGTTCACGGCATACGAGCGAACCATTGATACGACGAAATTCTTCTCCGTCGTTATTTACCATAAAGTATAGGGCAGGTTTATCAGCAGGTGTCTTATAACCAGCAAGACTGTCGATAATGGCCATAGCCGATACGGCACCGCAGATTTCGCGTAGTCCCCCTACCCCTGTCCCGAGGCCGGCGGTGACACGCGAAAGCACGTCGGCATCTGTACCAACGACATCATCAAAGACCATTGCCACACACTGGGCGCAGTTATAACCTTGCTTACGCAAATCAATGGCACACTGTATACGCTGCTTGAGATTCATTACCATTGGATAGGTGTTATACCATGATTTACAAGATATTCATTAGCTCGCGAGAACGGGCGGCTGCCAAAAAATCCTCGCGATGCACTCAGAGGCGAGGGATGCGCTGACGTAATGATACAGTGGCGCGACGGGTCAATGAATTCACTCTTGCTGCGGGCAAAAGATCCCCACAATATGAATACGATGTTCTCTCTCTGAGTTGCCAGGTAACGAATTGCCGCATCAGTAAGAATCTCCCAGCCGCGGCGTGAATGTGAAGTGGGCGTATGCGCTCTGACGGTGAGAGTAGCATTGAGCATCAGCACCCCCTGGCGGGCCCAGCGCATGAGATTGCCCGAAGCCGGCGGTTGCACTCCAAGATCACTTTGCAACTCACGATAGATGTTCTCAAGCGAGCGAGGGAGCGGCACTCCGTCGTTGACCGAAAAGCTCAGTCCGTTGGCCTGACCGGGGCCGTGGTATGGAT
>JAIDSW010000156.1 GCA_029061025.1 Duncaniella sp. | reverse complement strand
GTGTAGATCTTGAGGCCGTCGTTGTAAATATCATATTTCGATCCGTCGGGTTTGGGATTTTTCTCAATCCATCCGTAAAGACGGTTGTTTTCCCATGCTATTGAATCGTCGATATACTTCTGTCGCTCCCAGTCGCGGTAGTTGGATGCCACCGGTTTCTTAGCCTGAAGCATCTGACGCACCTGCTCGCGGAAGTAGGGTGCGATGCCGTCCTTTGTATCCACGCGGTGGAAATTAAGCTTCATGGGTAAGGCGCAAAGGCTGTCGGCCTCGGCCGACGAGATACGTCCGGCCTTCTCCATCTGACGGATTACGGTGTTACGGCGGTTGAGCGTGCGCTCGGGCTGACGCACAGGATTGTAGAAAGCCGGATTCTTCACCATTCCCACGAGCGTGGCCGCTTCCTCTATGTTGAGGTCTTTGGCCTCCTTGCCGAAATATACATAAGCGGCGCTCTTGATACCCACGGCATTGTAAAGGAAGTCAAACTGATTGAGATACATTTTCAATATCTCATCCTTAGAGTAATAGCGCTCAAGCTTCACGGCTATCATCCATTCGATAGGTTTCTGCATGGCGCGCGATATGAGGCCGCTCGTGCCGGGCGAATAGAGCTGCTTGGCGAGCTGCTGGGTAATGGTGGAGCCTCCACCGGCATTCTTGTTACCCATCAGTATGGTCTTGAAAAGCACACGACCCAGACCGCGCAGGTCTATGCCCGAATGGTCTTCAAATCTCACATCTTCGGTGGAAATGAGCGCATCGACCACGTAAGGAGAAATCTCGTCGTAGTCAGCATACACGCGGTTGCCCGTGCCCTTGAAATATCGGCCGATCTCCTCGCCGTCGGCCGAGTAGAGTACCGAAGCGAATCGGTCGGTGGGGTTCTGGAGTTCCTCCACGGGAGGCATATAGCCTATAACTCCGTTGTAGACCAGAAAGAGAAAGGAAAGCAATGATACCACCCCGACACCGAGCGCTATCCATAGCACGGTGATGATCTTGCCCCAGATTTTTTTCTGAGGAACTTTAGGCGCTTACAAATAATTTCTTGCGTAAAATGGCAGAATTTTGGTTCTGGTTTATCC
>JAIDSW010000155.1 GCA_029061025.1 Duncaniella sp. | reverse complement strand
AATACTGATGACTTTGAATCTTTCTTTACTGAAGAAAACACAAATTATACCCAGCAGATCACTACTTCTGACGGCTGGTATATTTCCTACTGCAGCATCAAGGACATCGGCGAAAATTTTGCACCAACACTGTCGGGCAACACTGCATCACCCGGTACTATCGTATCGCCCGTTATCCGTGGCGGAATATCAGCCCTGTCATTTTATTATATGTGTTATTATTCAGATAAGACAGTCGATATTACGGTCAACATACGTAAGAATGACGAGATATCACAATCATTCCGGGTGTTCCGCTCGCCTGTTATTCAGAAAGAACCATATCTGTTCAGTCAAGAGAATATCGACATTGATGGCGAATTCACGATTGAATTTGTAAATAATTGTCCTTCGGGATTAGACAAATTTAATATTGACAGAGTATCGGTGTGGAATATTTCCTGGGATAATTATGAGGACACTGAAAAGGAAATAACACAGGATTACAGCGTGATTTATCGCGACTATGACATTGGTGAGCCTATCGAATTTGACAACCCTGACGGAGTTGACATACTTTACTGTATAAATGGCGACCCCGATTATCGCAACATTTACGAAGAGCCGTCATTGTTATCGGACAATCTTCCTGATTATACTGAAGGCGTGACATATAATCACACCACACATCCACTTATTTACACAGGCCGCCCGATTTCCGCGAGGTATGTTTCTTATCAAAATGGCAAGTTACCTTCAGGCATTAAATCATTCGTATATGGAAGTTCAGGGCTTGAACCCATCCCGGTTGATAAAGATTTACCGGAAGAATATTTTGATATGAACGGTAACAGATTATCCCGTCCTGTCACTCCCGGAATCTACATTATGCGCATGGGAACTGAGGTGTTTAAGATAAGGAAATAAATATGAAACGTAACATCTGCTCTATTGTTTTACTCGGCATTTCGGCATATAGTATTATGGCCGATACGGAGGTGGTATTGCGGAGTGAGGTTAGCGTTACTCAGCCCATGACGGGGCTTGTGCTATGGCCTGATCAGGCAAAAGCGCTTGACTCTACTCATGGCAAGAGCATTCAACTGGAATTTGCTTACTGCCTGCCTTGTAAAGTTGTAACGGGTTGTGATGATGACGGGAGCATTCGGTATGACTGGACGTGGTTTGATAATATTCTCAATGACGTTGCTTCACGCGGACATCAGCTTATAGCACGTTTCCGATATGAATATCCTGATTCAAAGGATGTAGATGGAAAGACTGCCGGAATGACCGCCGTGCCGCAATACATCAAAGACCGTGATGATTATCACGAGACTTACAATAAAGTCAAGGGCGACGGTCCGACATATTACGCTGACTGGAGCAATTCTGAACTTCAGCGGTTTACAAAGCAATTTTATACTGACTTCTCCGAGCGTTATGCCGGTGATCCGCGCCTTGCGTTTCTTGAAGTAGGCTTCGGACACTGGAGTGAGTATCATATCTATGGCACAAAACTTCATCTCGGCAAGAATTTCCCTTCTAAAGAGTATCAGAAAGAATTCTTCAACCACATGGCCGAAACCATGACCTCCATACCCTGGGGTGTATCGATCGATGCTTCCGACGATGAATATTCACCCGTAGCTGATGATAAGACTCTCATGTCTCTCACATTCGGCTGCTTCGACGATTCTTTCATGCACAAAGAGCATGAGATCGGTTCGGGTGACGGATATAATGAAGAGTGCTGGAATGCAATAGGCGGCGCCACGCGCTGGCAGACGGGGTTTGCAGGCGGTGAAGTGAGCTATTATACCGATAATGACCAGAAAAACTTCCTTAATCCTGCGGGCATGTATGGACACACTTGGGAAGAGCAGGCTGCCAAATACCATATTACTTTCATGATTGCCAATGATGCCCCTGAAGGGAAATATGGCACCGGCGAGCGGTTTAAATCTGCATCGATGGCTGCCGGCTATCATTTCGTGGTAAAACAATGCACCACCGACGGAAACACGACACGCCTGCTGGTGACTAATACCGGAGTAGCGCCACTCTATCGCGACGCATATTTCGCCATCGACGGTGTGCGCAGCGATACGTCACTGCGCGGCTTGCTGCCCGGCGAAGAAAAATGGATTGATGTACCGCGTGGATTGCAGCTGAACCCCGACAATACTTCCGTCATCAAACCCTCCATAGAAAGCGACTTTATTCTCCCATCCCAAGAGATACAATATGATGCCAACACCACCTCATCAGGCAGTCAGTCGGGTATCGATGAGAATGTGTTTGAGGAAAATACCGAGATTTACCCAATTTACAATATTAAAGGACAACGTATCAAATCTGTCTCATATACACATATCCGAGCCCACGAGACAGAG
>JAIDSW010000154.1 GCA_029061025.1 Duncaniella sp. | reverse complement strand
GGATACAACCACAACTGGGGCGCCGGTTATACCCGTCCGGTCAATAACTTCAATCCCCGCCATCCCGGCTCACCCGCTTCGCGTCCCGGTCACGGCGGTGCAGCCGCTTATCCCGCCGGCTCGGGTCATCGTCCCGGCATCTCTACGGGCACCACGGCTGTGTCAGGCGGATTGCGTCCCGGCGCTACGGGGGGCGGACGTCCCGGTATTTCGGGCAGCTCCACAGTGGCTCCTTCAAGTCGTCCCTCCACGGGCGGTCGTCCCGGTGTAGGCACTTCTTCAGGCGTAACCTCACGCCCGTCAACCGGCACCACAGCCCGTCCTTCTACGGGCAGTTCCTATCGTCCTTCCACCGGCTCGGGCGGCGGTCGCTCATCAGGCAGCTTCGGCGGCGGATCGCGCGGCGGTAGCATGGGCGGATCGCGTGGCGGCAGCGCAGGCGGCGGTCGCGGACGTCACTGATAAGTGAATCTCTTTTAGTAATCACACACATTTTCTCATACATATATATGAACAAGACTATTCTTGCTTTAGCCCTCGCGACCACCTGCGCGGCAAGCATGTCGGCTCAGTCGGCTCTTGATGCGTTTGCAGTGTCGCAGAGCGATATGCGCGGCACCGCCCACTTCATGTCAATGGCAGGCGCGTTCACTGCTCTGGGTGGCGACATGAGCACACTCAATCAGAATCCCGCGGGTATAGGCGTGTATCGCAGCAGCGACATCACCGCCACCATCGACGTCACCGCATCATCTACCAAGTCGCTGACAGGCAGCTGGTCGAGCACCGATTTCAATTTCAACAATATAGGCTACGTAGGCGCTTTCTCGCTCGGATCAAAGAGCGCGTTGACATATTTCAACTGGGGCTTCAGCTACACGCGCATGGCTTCGTTTGACCGCCGTTACCGCGGCGGATGGAACGATCTGGGCACTTCGCTCACCAACTATGTAGCCGATTACATGACTATCGACGGGCGCGAACAGAACTGGACGCCGTCGACACTCGACGCTTTTACCCCCGACTATAATCCCTATTCGCAGACCTCCGCGCCGTGGCTGGGAATACTGATGTATAACACCTACGGCATCAACACTCCTAACAATGATGCTGACCAGGCCGATTACTATGGTCTCTACAACTACGAAACTTCCACCGGCACGGCTGAATATGACATCGAGGAAAAAGGATACATGGACGAGTATTCGATCAACTTCGGCGGCAATATCAAGGACGTGGTCTACTGGGGTATAGGCTTCGGCATCACTGATCTTCAGTATCGCCAGAACGCTTACTACGGCGAAGCCATCAAAAATGCAGATGTGCCCTCAGCCGACGGCAATGGTATTGCCAAAGGCGAGGCGTCCTACGGCCTCAACAACTGGAAACATATCTACGGCAACGGCTTCAACCTCAAGGTGGGCGTCATCGTGAAGCCCATCAACGAGCTGCGCATAGGTCTGGCCGTGCACACCCCCACGTGGTACAATCTCACCACCGAGGGCATGGCAGCCGTGGGTTATGATTATTCTTCAGACTCTTACCCCACAAATCCGGGATATAGCTCGGCCAACGTCAAGGACTACACCAATTTCACCGATTACGGTTATCTCGACATTTTCGACTGGAAGCTCCGCTCGCCCTGGCGGCTGATGGCCGGCGTGACCGGTGTGATAGGCGGCCGCGCAATCGTGAGCGCCGACTATGAATACCGCGCCTACCCCTCCATGACCGTTAAGAGCGGCAACGGGTATAAATACGGCATGCTCAGCGAAGATATTAAAAATTATTATGAGGCATCCAATACCCTGCGCCTCGGCGTGGAATATCGCCTGTCAGGTTCATGGAGCGCCCGCGCGGGATATTCTTACGAATCTTCGCCCGTGAAGGAGACCGCCATGAACGGCGACGAGGTTATATTCACCGCCGGTGCCGACGATACCTGCGCCCAGCCGGCTTTCACGCTCGACCGCTCGACTCAGCTCGTCACCTGCGGCCTCGGCTACCACTACAAGAATTTCTATGCCGACATTGCCTACGTTCACCGCTACCGCCGCAGCAAGTATCAGGCATTTACCAACTACACGGAAAATCTTGAGCCTAATGCCTTCGTCACCGCGCCGTCTGATCGCCTCGTGCTCAACGACAATTCCTTCGTCCTCTCCCTCGGCGTGAGATTCTGAGCGGCACACCACTTATTAACTTTCCATGAAAAAACTGTTATTCTCAATACTCTTAGGAGCGTCGGCCATGGTCGGCGCTTCATCGTTTACCGCCTCGGCCTCGGTTTATGACATCACCCGCTTCGGGGCCGTCAGCGACACCACCGCGCTCAGTACCGCCGCCATCCAGTCGGCCATCGATTCATGCCACGTCGGGGGCGGAGGCACTGTGATCGTCCCTGCCGGAAGTTACAAGACCGGAAGCATATTTCTGCGCGGCAACGTCACCCTCCATCTCGAAAACGGCGCCACGCTCTACGGGAGCACCGACTTCAACGATTACATCCCCGTGACAACCGACTACGTCTCGCTCCGCACCCACACCCCGACGATTCAGCTCATCTATGCCGACAATGCCGATAACGTTGCCATCACCGGCGAGGGTACGATCGACGGCCGCGGCAAGGCGTTCCCGAAACTGTCGTGGAACGACGAGGGAATCACCCGCCCCCATCTGCTGCGCATGATACGCTGCCGCGACGTGAAAGTGGAGGGCGTGACGCTGAAAAACTCCGGTTGCTGGATGCAACACTATCTCGCCTGCGACCGCGTGAAGATAAGCGGCATCACGGTAATCAACCGCAATAATTACAACAACGACGCCCTCGACCTCGACGGCTGCCACGACGTCACGGTATCTGACATGATAGCCGATTCCGACGACGACGCTATCACCCTCAAGAGCACATCGCCGCGCCTTTGTGAGGACATCGTGATAAGCAACTGCGTGGTGTCGAGCCACTGCAACGCCATCAAGCTCGGCACCGAGAGCAACGGCGGCTTCCGCAACATCATCATCCGCGGTATAGCCGTAAAGCCGTCGGCCGACCAGTCCTCACAATTTTTCGGCTACGAGGGCGGCATAGGCCACGGCGCCATTGTGCTTGAGATAGTCGACGGCGGCACGATGAGCAATATCGACATCGGCGACATCACCATCTGCGGTACCGAATCACCCATATTCATCCGCCTCGCTGACCGCGCCCGCCCCTACTCGCCCGACGTGCCCGTGGAAGGCGTAGGCACGATGGAGCGCATATGCCTCCACGACATACTCATCGACGACGCCGGCCCCACAGGCTCATCGATCACCGGACTGGCAGGTCATCCCGTCAGAGACGTCGAGCTGCGCAACATCCGCATTCGCCACCGCGGCGGTCAGCCCGTCACCCCTGCCCCCACAGATGAAAAAGTAACCGAATACCCCGAGTCGACCATGTGGGGTATTCTCCACCCCAAAGGAGTCGCTCTCCACCACCAGAGGAACATCACCAT
>JAIDSW010000153.1 GCA_029061025.1 Duncaniella sp. | reverse complement strand
GTGGGGAATCGACTTCTTCTGGATCGCCGCAATAGGTCTGGTGCTCCTGACTGCGCTTTATACCATTTTCGGCGGTATGAAATCAGTGCTTTACACCTCGGTGCTTCAGACTCCTATTCTCCTCCTTGGCTCACTCATCATACTTGTGCTCGGCCTCAAGGAACTCGGAGGCTGGGACGAAATGATGCGCATATGCTCAAGCGTCAAGGTCAATGAATATGGCGACTCGATGGTCAACCTCATGCGTGACAACGGCGACCCGCAATATCCGTGGCTCGGTGCTCTCGTCGGCTCGGCCGTGATAGGTTTCTGGTACTGGTGTACCGACCAGTTTATCGTTCAGCGTGTGCTCTCGGGTAAAGATGAAAAAGAAGCCCGTCGCGGTACGATATTCGGCGCATATCTCAAGCTGCTCCCCGTGTTCCTGTTTCTTATTCCCGGCATGATAGCGTTCGCTCTGCATCAGAACGCCGTGGATGCCGGTACCGAAGGTTTCCTGCCTTTGCTCTCCAATGGAAATGTCAACTCCGATGCCGCTTTCCCCACACTTGTGGCCAAGCTGCTTCCTGCCGGCGTCAAAGGCCTCATAGTGTGCGGTATACTCGCTGCACTCATGTCGTCGCTCGCATCGCTTTTCAACTCCTCGGCAGCACTCTTCACCATCGACTTCTACCAGCGCTACCGCCCTAATACTGATCCCAAGAAACTCGTACGCATCGGTCAGGCCGCTACCGTGGTGATAGTGGTACTCGGTATACTCTGGATACCCGTGATGCGCTCGGTTGGCGATGTGCTTTATCTGTATCTTCAGGATGTTCAGTCGGTGCTCGCTCCCGGTATAGCTGCCGCGTTCCTCATAGGTATTCTGTGGAAACGAGCTACCGCGATGGGTGGTATGTGGGCGCTCCTGTCAGGTCTCATCATCGGCTTGACCCGCCTCGGTGCTAAAGTTTATTACAGCAATGCCGAGATTATTCCCGGTACCGATCCCTCGATGTTCCAATATCTTTTCTATGACTGCAACTGGCTGTTCTTCTGCGGATGGATGCTCGTGTTCTGTCTCGCCGTGGGCGTGATTGTGTCGCTTTGCACCAAAGCACCGTCGGAAGAAAAGATTCAGGGACTTGTATTCGGCACAGCTACCCCCGAACAGCTTGCCGTGACCCGCGCCAGCTGGAACGCTTGGGATGTGGTCAACACGGTAATTATCCTCGGTATAACGGTAGCATTCTATATATATTTCTGGTAAATGTCATTTTACAGCGAAAATCCACGGTTTTACGTAGCTGTCGACTGCATAATATTCGGCTTGGTCGAGGGGCGGCTGTGCCTGCTCCTGACCAAGCGCGATTTCGAGCCTGAAAAAGGCAAATGGTCGGTGATGGGCGGTTTCGTGCAGACGGGTGAAAGTGTCGACGATGCTGCCCGGCGCGTGCTCAAGAGTCTGACCGGTCTGGAAAACGTGTATATGGAGCAGGTGCATGCGTTTGGTGAAGTCGACCGCGATCCCGGTGAGCGTGTCATTTCGGTAGCCTATTATGCTCTGCTCGGGCCGGAGGAATATGACCTCCGGTTGCTTGAACAGCACCATGCCGTGTGGATGCCTCTTGACTCGCTTCCCGAGCTCGGGTTTGATCATCCGCTCATGGTGTCGCGTGCGCTCGCGAGGATACGCCGCCAGTTTTCCACCATGCCTATCGGTTTCAATCTGCTTACGGAGTTGTTCACACTCACCCAGTTGCAGACGCTTTACGAAACCATTCTCGGCGAACCCGTCGACAAGCGTAATTTCCGTAAACGCATCTCCGAGACCGGTTGCATAGAGAAAACCGATCTGATCGACAAGACCGGCTCACGCCGCGGAGCTTCGCTTTACCGTTTCAATGTAGGGAAATACAGTCCCGAAAGTAAATTCAAGATTTAAGTAATATGCTCGAAGAACTCAAAAGTCAGGTTTATAAAGCCAATATCGACCTTGTGAAACATGGTCTCGTGATATTTACATGGGGTAATGTGTCGGGAATCGACCGCGAAAAAGGGCTTGTGGTAATCAAGCCGAGCGGTGTGGACTACGACGCCATGACCCCCGACGATATGGTGGTGGTGGATCTCGCCACCGGCGAGAGGGTGGAAGGAAATCTGAAACCGTCGTCAGATACTCCCACGCATCTTGCTCTCTACCGTGCTTTCCCCGAAATAGGGGGCATAGTTCATACACATTCCACCTATGCTACGGCGTGGGCTCAGGCTGGCATCGATTTGCCTAACATAGGAACCACGCATGCCGATTATTTCCATGACGCCATTCCCTGCACTCCCGATATGACGCGCGACGAGGTGATGAACGATTACGAACTCAACACAGGGCTTGTGATAGTAAAACGATTTGAAAACCTCAATCCTGTGCATACTCCGGGAGTCCTTGTCAAGAACCACGGCCCGTTTGCATGGGGTAAGAATCCCCATGATGCTGTCCATAATGCCGTTGTGATGGAGCAGGTGGCGAAGATGGCTTTCATCAGCTACTCGGTCAATCCCTCGCTCACCATGAATCCGCTTCTCGTGGAAAAGCATTTCAACCGCAAGCACGGCCCCGGCGCTTATTACGGCCAGTGATTTACAAAAAACATTTTGGATAAATAACTTCAAAAATAAAATATCATGTACGAAAATTATGAAATATGGTGGGTGACTGGCGCTCAGCTTCTTTACGGCGGTGATGCGGTAGTCACGGTCGACGCTCATTCGCGCGAGATGGTCGACGGTCTCAACAAGTCGGGAAATCTTCCCGTGAAAGTGGTTTATAAAGGTACGGCCAACTCATCGCGCGAGGTTGAGGATATAATGAAGGCTGCCAACAATGATCCCCGTTGTGCCGGTATCATCACCTGGATGCACACTTTCTCTCCCGCCAAGATGTGGATTCACGGCCTTAAGATACTATCGAAACCGCTGCTGCATTTCCACACTCAATATAATGCCGAGATTCCCTGGAAGACCATGGACATGGATTTCATGAATCTCAATCAGAGCGCCCACGGTGACCGTGAGTTCGGCCACATATGCGCCCGCATGCGTGTGCGCCGCAAGGTGGTTACCGGCTACTGGAAAGATGCCGAGACGCAGAAGCACATCGCTGTGTGGCAGCGCGTGTGTGTAGGCGGGGCCGACGCTCAGGATATGCTCATTATCCGCCTGGGCGATCAGATGAATAATGTGGCCGTGACCGACGGTGACAAGGTAGAAGCCGAAATCCGCTTGGGTTATCACGTAGATTATATGCCTTTCAGCTCGCTCATGCGCTATTTTGACGCGATAAAAAATGAGGACGTAGATGCTCTTGTTGAGGAATATTTCCGACTTTACGCTCATGATAAATCACTTGAGGATAAGGCAACCGAAGAGTATCGCAAGGTATGGAATTCCGCAAAGGCTGAACTTACCCTGCGCGCCATGCTCAAGGATAAGGGTGCCAAGGGATTCACTACCAATTTCGATGATCTCGGCGATTTCCATGTGGAGGAGACAGGCCGCGGCTTCGACCAGATTCCCGGACTTGCCTCGCAGCGTCTCATGGCCGAAGGCTATGGATTCGGCGCTGAGGGCGACTGGAAGTCGGCAGCCCTCTACCGCACTCTATGGGTAATGACCCGAGGCATGGAGGGCGGATGCTCGTTCCTTGAGGATTATACGCTGAATTTCGACGGCAAAAAGAGCTCGATTCTTCAGGCGCATATGCTTGAGGTGTGTCCGCTAATCGCCGAAAAACGTCCCCGCCTTGAGGTACATTTCCTCGGTATAGGCGTGCGCAAGACCCTCACCGCCCGTCTGGTATTCACGTCCAAGCCCGAAAAGGGTGTGACGGCTACTGTGGTTGATCTCGGCAACCGTTTCCGCCTTATCGTCAACGATGTGGAGTGTATCAAGTCAAAGGAACTGCCCAAGCTCCCCGTGGCTTCCGCTCTGTGGATACCGATGCCCGACTTCGAGACCGGAGCTACCGCATGGATTCTTGCCGGTGGCACCCATCATTCCTGCTTCTCCTACGATGCTACACCCGAATTCTGGGAAGACTATGCCGAGATTGCGGGAATCGAGATGGTGCACATCGATAAAAATACCACCATCGAGAATTTCAAGCAGACCCTGCGCGTGAACGAGGTATATTATATGCTCAATAAATCGCTCTATCTCTGATGGCTGACGTAAAAGAAATAGTAGCAGGCGGTAAAGCCGTGCTCGGTATCGAATTCGGCTCTACCCGCATCAAGGCAGTGCTGATAGGGCCGGATTTCGCTCCCGTGGCATCGGGAGTGCATGATTGGGAAAACCGTCATGTCGACCGCCTCTGGACCTATACCATCGAAGATATTATCGGGGGCATGCAGAGCTGCTATGCCGACCTGCGGGCTAACGTGATGCGCGAATATGGCGTGGAAATCGAGTATCTTGCCGGCATAGGCATAAGCGCAATGATGCACGGCTACATGGCTTTTGATGCCAACAATGAACTTCTCGTGCCTTTCCGCACGTGGCGCAACACCAATACCGCTCGGGCGGCCTCAGAGCTCTCGGAACTGTTTGATTTCAACATTCCGCTTCGCTGGAGCATATCTCATCTCTACCAGGCTGTGCTCGACGGCGAAACTCATGTCTCGGAAATCGATTTCATCACCACACTCGCCGGTTATGTCCACATGCTTCTCACCGGAGAGAAAGTGCTCGGTATCGGTGACGCTTCAGGCATGCTCCCTGTCGATGCGGCAACCCTCGGCTACGACAGCCGTATGGTTGAGAAATTTGATGCTCTTGTGGCCGGTTCGCCGCTCGGAAAGAAATTGCTTGACCTCCTTCCCCGCATACTTGTGGCCGGAGAAAATGCCGGCACTCTCACCGAGGCCGGTGCGCTTCTGCTTGACCCGAGCGGGCACCTTAAGCCGGGCGTGCCATTCTGTCCGCCCGAGGGTGATGCGGGTACCGGAATGGTAGCCACAAATGCGGTGAGAAAGCGCACGGGTAATGTGTCGGCCGGCACTTCATCTTTCTCAATGATCGTGCTTGACAAGGATCTTTCGCGCCCGCATGAGATGATCGATATGGTAACCACACCCGACGGAAGTCCGGTTGCCATGGTGCATGCCAACAACTGTACCTCCGACCTCAATGCCTGGGTGTCGCTTTTCAAGGAGTATCAGCAGCTTATGGGGCTCGACGTGGATATGAACGAGATTTACGCACGCCTTTATAACAATGCACTCACCGGTAATACCGATTGCGGCGGCCTGCTCGCTTACAATTACTTTGCAGGTGAGCCGGTCACCGGTATGGCCGAAGGGCGACCGCTGTTTGTGCGCAAAGCCACTGACCGCTTCTCGCTTGCCAATCTCATGCGTGCCCATCTTTATTCATCGGTGGCCGTGCTCGCGATAGGCAATGAGATACTTTTCGGCGAGGAAAATGTGAAGGTTGACCGTATAACAGGCCACGGCGGATTGTTCAAGACACCCGTCGTAGGGCAGCGTGTGCTCGCCGCTGCTCTCAACTCACCCATTTCCGTTATGGAGACTGCGGGAGAGGGCGGTGCCTGGGGTATTGCACTGCTGGCTGCCTATACCGCTTGGGCTAAAAATCACGGATCGCTGCCTCAGTGGCTCGACGATTGTGTGTTTGCCGGCGTAAAGGGTACCGAACTTGCCCCGGATGCCGACGATGTGGCAGGTTTTGCCATGTACCTGCGCCGCTACAAGGCATGTCTGCCGGTTGAGCAGGCTGCTGTCGACTGCCTGTGACAATCACTATTTATTGGGATTGATTCCCACTGCTTAAAGCCTTAACTTTGCATCGTGAAGTTGAGGCTTTTTATATTAATGTGTGCGGCTGCGCTTTCCTGTGGTGCGGTCGAGACTTCCGACAGCGTTTACGCCCTCGGTGAGGTAAATGTCACTGCCATCAAGGCAGGGGGAGAGCTTGCCGACGCTCCTGTGGCGCTTACCGTAGTGAGTGCCGACGAAGCGCGTCGCCTGGGTATCGTGTCGATGAAAAATGTCTCGGCTCTCTCGCCAAATCTTTACATTCCCGAGTATGGGTCGAGAATGACATCATCGATATATATGCGCGGCATAGGTGCGCGTATCGATCAGCCCGCCGTAGGGCTTAATGTCGACAACGTGCCTTTTCTCAACAAGGATGCCTTTGATTTCGATATTACCGATATAGAACGCATCGAAGTGCTTCGCGGGCCGCAATCGGCCATGTATGGCAGGAATACGATGGCCGGGCTCATAAACATCACCACCACGTCGCCGTTGCGTTTTCAGGGTGTGAGGATTCTCGCCGAGGCCGGCACGGGAAATTCTTACCGCGGAGCCGTTTCGGGATTCTTTAAGTTCAGCCGTCGGTTGGGTATGAGTCTGTCGGGACAATACAGCAGCTTCGGCGGATATGTGACCAATGTATATGACGGTACTCGCGCCGATGCATCGCGCGATCTGTCGCTGCGATGGAAAACCGAATGGCGTCCCGTTGCGGCAGTGAAGATTGAAAATACCGCTTCATTCGGCCGCTCCCGCCAGCCCGGGTATCCTTATGCTTTTGAGGAGACGGGAGAAGTAAACTATAATGATCCGTGTTTTTATAAAAGGCTTACGTTTACCGACGGACTGACCGTGAAGTGGGATGCTCCCTCGTTTACCCTGTCATCGATCATGAGCTACCAGTACATCGACGACAATATGACCCTTGATCAGGATTTCCTTCCCTTAGATTACTTCACGCTTTCGCAGATCCGCACCGAGCATTCTTTCACCGAAGAATTAGTGGCGCAGGGCTACCATAAATCTGAAGGCTATAACTGGACCGCAGGCCTGTTTGGTTTCACTAAGCATGGACGGATGAATGCTCCTGTTACGTTTAAGTCAACCGGTATTGAACGGCTTATCGTGGACCATGTAAACGCGGTGAATCCTTACTATCCCATTTCGTGGGAATCTGACGAGTTTTTGCTCGGGAGCAGGTTTACTATGCCTGTGAGTGGTGTCTCGGCTTATCACCGCAGCAGTTTTAGGACCGGGCCGTGGAGTTTTGCCGGAGTGCTTCGTATGGATTACGAGCACACTTCGTTGCGCTATCACAGCTTTACATCCACGGGATATACGGTCAATGATATGACAGATCCGCAGCATCCGTCGGTATTCTCCCGTGAGAATATTGAGATAGATGACCGCGGGCGCCTGAGCAGAAATTTTGTTTCACTACTTCCAGCAGTTACCGCTACATATCTGTCGGGCGACCATGAAGCATATCTTTCGGTGGCGAAAGGTTACAAGGCCGGCGGATATAATACCCAGATGTTCAGCGATGTGCTCCAGCAGCGGCTCATGGCGAGCCTCGGGGTTGCCGAAAAATATGACGTGGACGAGATAGTGTCATATAAGCCCGAAAAAAGTTGGAATTATGAAATAGGGTATAAATACCGCCGCGCCGACAGGAAACTTGACTTATCTGCTGCATTATTCTATATAGATTGCCGCGACCAGCAGCTCACTACATTTCCCGACGGCACTACAACGGGACGCATCATGACCAACGCCGGGCGTACCGAAAGCTACGGTTTTGAGGTTTCGGGCCGCTACTGTCCCGCCATACGCTGGACATTTAATGCCGCTTATGGATACACCCATGCCAAGTTCCGCGAATTTCACAACGGTATTTCGGATTTCTCGGGTAAGTATGTACCCTATGCACCGTCAAATACCCTTTACCTGTCGGGTATGTATACCCTCCCGCTTGGTCTTTCATGGATTGATGCCATCTCGCTCGATGTCAATTTCCGTGGTATAGGGCGCATATACTGGGACGAGGCCAATACTACAAGTCAGCCGTTTTACGGCCGACTCGGTGCCATACTTTCAGCTACGGGCAAGCACGGATCTGTAGAGATTTCGGCAGAAAATATCACCGGAACAAAATATGACACCTTCCGTTACGTTTCTATAGGAAACAACTTCTTTCAGCGCGGACGCCCGGCATCGTGCCGCGTGACATTACGAATATTAATTTAACCAGATAGATTCAATGAAACTCAGCAAACTTACTATTCTTTCCTTTATTGCCTCACTGGCATGCGTCTTTACATCATGTCTCGGCGACGGCGAGCAGCGGCAGACGATGACATTCAACTATACCGACTGCTTCAATGTGGTCACCGATCTTTCTACAATGAACTCGGAGATACGACTTTCGCCTGCTTATCAGATTGTGGTGGATTTGCTTAATGGCACAGCCGACATCACGATGTCAAATATCTCTCTGCCCGGAGTCACCGGCGCGCTTTCGTTCAAGCTCGAAGGCTTGAAATACTCATTTGACAAGCGCGGTAATTATGTGATCTCAGGCCGTGACATTGTGCCCACCGGTAGCGCCGCATCCTACTATACATTCAGCAGTCTGTCGATAATGTTTATTGACCGCCAGTTCAGCGAGGCGGGCGCCCGTATTCCTGCCTATTATATCAATTTCGTCATTAACAATAATACGCAGGTAAATGCCGTAGGAACTAATAATTATTACTTTGGCGAGACAACGGTTAATTCGGCCGACGGTACGGCTCCGTTCACTACCTACGAGACTTATTATACCGTGGTGCTCGATCCTCAGTCGAAGGTAGCTACACTTGGATTCCACAGTGCCCGTTTCTCCGACAAGATGCCCATGTCGCTCAACTTCACTCTCCGCGATCTGCCCTTCACGGTCAACCCTCAGGGCTATAGGATTAATAAGGCCGAGGCTACTACTCCCTATCTTAATAACTCGACGCCTAATCCGTCATTTGACATCACCAATCTGTCTGTCAACGGAGTTACGTCCAAGGGAGCGACATTTGAATTTGACTGCAATCCCAAGGGTATGGGCGATTTCCACGTAGTCGCTCCGGTTGAGTGGCTCGTTTTCCGCGCCCAACTTGAACAATAATAGTGATATGGTTGTTATGAACAGAAAAATGTAATCATAACAACTATATTGAAATGAAAAAATCATTACTCTTCTTTGCAGCCGCGTTAGGCGTCGGCTCATTGCTTACTGCCTGTGGCTCAAAGAGCACTACCACTGAGTTTTCTGATGATACCGTCACTCCGGGCGATACTTTGTTTGCATCGCCCGGACTTGTTGTTACCACCGCTTATGCGGCCGACGATGACGGCGATGTATCTACCCTTATAGTCCGCACTACGGCAGCAGCTTCCGATACTACTGAAATCGAGGGGATGTTTACCGGCATAACGGCCGATTCGCTCAATGTAAAGCTGTCGTTTGGTGTGGATACCGCTACTTATGTTCTTGCTTCACTTCCTGAGGAAATCAAGCCTGTCGAGCAGTTTGCGCTGACCGGTGCTCTCAAGGTCGATGAGGATAAGACCGTCACCACCAATGTTGATGGTGCTACCGGATATTTTGATGCTACCGTCTACGTGCGTCGTCATCCGAAACTTGACGTTACCAACTTCCTTACCGCCTCGCTCCAGAGCAGTTTCGACAAACTGTTCCCTCAGCAGACTCTCGACCGTGTCACTCCCGAAATGGATGTTGAGCAGGCAGCGGATTTCCTTGCCGATCAGTTTGACAAGGGGTATAAGACTCTCGTAGCTACAGGTGACATTACCCTTCCTTACACCTATGAGGCTTTCTATTATCCCGATTATCAGAGTGAGGATGGAAGCCTCATCACATATCATCTCTACAACCAGACATTTACAGGCGGCGCTCACGGCAATGAGAATGCCGTATATGTGACTTTTGACGCAAAGGCCGGCAAGGCACTCGGCATAGAGGAGATATTTACCGCAAAAGGTTTTGAGAAAGCCGAGCAGCTTCTGGCCGCTAAGGTTGCTTCAGCGACCGAGGGCGCTATCGAGAGCGCTTATCTGCCCGATGCAGTAACTGATTATCCCACATATTATGTGAACTATCGCGGCAAGCTCTATCCTCGTCCCGCCCTTACCGATAACGGTGTGGTATTCGTATATCAGCCCTACGATATATCTTCGTATGCTGATGGTATACGTTACTTCCTCCTTCCTTATTCGGAGCTCGACGGTTGCCTCAATCCTGCTCTTGCCAAGTAATCAATATACTCGGAAAAAAATTTTCGCCCTGCGTTTCATGTCGAAGCGCAGGGCGAATTGCTGTATTTCGATAATTATTATTTTTTCGTCACCATAATACCGTCGATAAGAGCATGGTTGGTGGCGATATTCATATTCTCATTTTCAGGACGGAAATCGAGCGAGATGGTGTGATGTCCTTTGGTGAGACGGGCGGGGAGGGAGTTGGAAATTCCCCAGTCATCCCAGTTGGCTCGGCCGCGCTGAGGCATCACTACTACGCCGGTGCGATTGCCGTCGACCGACAGAGTGCGTATTGCACAGCGGTTTTCAGTGTTGACCGGACCGTTTCCGTTGGCGTAGCGCACGGTTATGAAGTAGTCTCCATCTTCATCTATATCTACCGGAATCATAATGGCAGGGGTGGATTTGTCAGTCTCGGCAAACCCTTCGCCTGTATATCCCTCGATCTCGTGGAGAGGCTGATAGGCAATTTCTCCCGAGGTCGCGGCGCGAGATGTTGATGAAGGTTTGGCGAATTTTTGCGCACGGGTCGAACGCGGCTCCGATGCAAAGCCCTCAGTTCCGTCCTCGGCAATACCTATCACCTGATATTCACCAGGCGTGGATGCGTCGAAAGTGGTGGTGTGTACGGTAGTCACTTCCTTGCCGTCGCGCAATATACGGTATGCGCCTATGTATTCAATCGGATTCCATCTCAGCGTCGTGCCCTCCAGCCATGCTATAGGAGTGAGAGGAGCCTTGAGATTAGGCTGATGATTCACTTTAAGCGGCGGAATGGGCTCGTTATCCATCTCAATCATTATATCGAGAGTGCCGCGGGCATCCTTTGCTTGAAGTACAGGAGAAGTCTCCCGACCGTTAATCTTGAACGACTTGATTTTATTGCCGTATCCGCTCACGGTGATATTCAGCACTGCATCGCGATAGCGGAAGCCGGTAAGCGAGCGCGTGTCGGCAAGCGATTCAGGGACAAACGGATTGAAGCTGAGCGCGTCGGCGCCGAATTCAAGACCGAAAAGTATCTTGTGGGTCAATGCCAGATTACCGCTCAGACACCAAAGCATATTTGAAGAATTGAGTTCGGTGGCTATGTCGCCGTTGTCGAGATTGAAATTCTCCTTGTTAGTGCAGAATAGAGCCGCGGGACGTATGATCGAGCCGAAGGCTTCGAGTACACCCTGCTCGTTGCCGGCCTTAGCATTGGCCATCGCCCACCATGCACCTACCCAAGGCCATAATGAATTGTTGTGATAGGCTGGCATGTCGGCGATCTGGGGATAGAATATTGCTGCTCCGAACGGGGTGGTGGGATTATTCTCGGTGATTTCCACGGCGCGGTCGTGAGAAGCTATGTCCCACATGATAGCCAAAGATTCGCCCAACGTTTCGGCGCGGGGATTAAGAATAAGATTGTCGCGGCCGTAGAGATACATTGCATAATATCCTTTTTCGGGCATCCACAGTTCTCGGTTTATTGCACCGGCGATGCTTTCGGCATTGGCAAGTGCATGCTTGGCTACATCTTTGTGACCGAGTATTTCAGCGCATTCGCTCAAAACCTTCCAGGCATGGGAATGAACCACGGATGTCGACAGAGTTTCGGTATTATATACATCGGCTGTCTGCATCCAGCGGGGATGGCTTTGCTCGCGCCAGTCTACGAAAGAAGTTTCACCCTTTACCAGGCCGGTCTTTTCACTCACCACAGTGGCGGCATCGGTGGAAAGCGAGCGCAACATTACGGGATAAATGAACTCAAGCCATTTACGGTCGCCCGTCACCTTGTAGACCTCCCATGCGGCGATACACCATATCTCGCGGTCAGTCGACACAGGCCATGCTCCGCCGCTGCCGGTGTCCTGTATGACACGGCCAAGCGGATCGACCTTCTTCATCAGGGAAATCATAGATGCTTCGGGCTGCATGTATGCCATAGAAAGAAGTATCGAATAGCTGACATCGCGGGTCCATACTCCGGCCCATTCTTTGCCCGTGCGCAGGGTAGTGTCAGGTTCCACGGCATTTATCATCTCATCGAGCCCCATATTATAGACGGCTTCCATGAGACGGCTTGAAGCCGAAAGACGGGGGTAGGAAGAAATGTCGTTTTTCAGATTCCATTCCTTCTCAATGCCCATATAGTAACCGGGCTGAGCTGAATAATCTGAAACCAATCGGGTAGCTGAGGGCGCAGTTGCCGAAAAGACGCCCTGGGTGATAGTGTCGCCATGCCACACATAGGCAGGTGTCTCAAGGATCACATCGGCCGATGCCGAAAGAACGGCGGCAACGCTGACCGATGCAAAAGTAAATCTTAACAAATTCATTTGGTATATTGTAAGCTGATATTTTTTTACTGACTACAAATATAATAATAAATCCGGCTATATATATCAATATTGTGAAATAAGAAAAAATTGAGCCGGTAAATAAAAATAATTCCCAAAACATTTGGTAGATTCAGTATAACATGCTACCTTTGCACAACGAAAGAGCAAGCGTGCTCGATACATAGACCATCAAGGAGAGGTGGGTGAGTGGCTGAAACCACCGGTTTGCTAAACCGACGACGGGAGCAATCCTGTCCACGAGTTCGAATCTCGTCCTCTCCGCCAAAGCAAGAAAGTCAAGCGCGAGCTTGACTTTTGCTGCTTTAAGGAGTGGCGAGATGAGAACGAGTAGAGTTCGTAACCGCGAAGCGCTTTCGTAGCGTAGCGGAGAAAGTAACCGCGAAGCGCTTTCGTAGCGCAGCGGAGAAAGACTCTCGTCCTCTCCTCTGCTTTATTCAAGTTCCTGTAGGGACGCTCACTCGGGAGCGTCCGGCGGAGCAAAATTGTAATATCGAAAATATTTCTTAACTTTTGAAATTGACGTTATTAATCTTTACAACAACAACGAGGCTGTGTCAAAATATGCTATTTCAAAATGTGTATCGGCGTCCGCAGGCCGCCGGGCTACTCGTAGCC
>JAIDSW010000152.1 GCA_029061025.1 Duncaniella sp. | reverse complement strand
GCTATTCGTCGGCATCGTCTGATGTGTATAAGATACAGGTAACGCACGTATCCTCCGTTGACGGCAAGGCGTCCGGTAAGACTCTCGCCATTGAGTGGCGACATGGTGAAGTCAAGTTCGCCCTGCGGCTCAAGCTGCACGCGGTTGGACCCGTCGGTAGCGAGATCCACGGCGAGTACCGAGCCTTCCATCACGCGCAACATGGCGGTGAGACTCATCATCATGCCCGTGTTGACGAGCGAGTCGGCTTTGACCACCTGTGTGGTATCGTCAAACTGCACGAATTTCACCAGCTCTCCGCTGCTCCTCGACGATATAGCCGAAGTGGCTTCAGGCATGATATAGGTGACATTGGTGCCGGGGAGCACGCTCATGTCGGCATTGACACGAAGGAATGACATGTTGCCCTTTACCGTTGCGTCAAGCGACACGAATGCCTTTCCGTAGACATCGGCACCGCGTGGCCGCGAGGAGTTGACGATCTGCATGTCGTTGGCATTAAGCGACAGATCGATTCCTATATCGGAAAGATGGCGCACGTCAACAATACCATTTACCTGCAAAGGATTTTTATTCCAGGCCTTAATAGAGAAGTCGTTGAATTTCACTATATTGCTGTCGACAGGTATGGGCACGGTGGAGAAATCAAATGTAGTGCCGAGCATCCCCACCTTCACGGCTGTGGAGTCAAAGTCGATATATCCGTTGAATACCGGATTGGCAATATCACCGGTGATTTTCATGTTACCGTTGAGCATACCCGACAGTCGCGCCATATCCTTGGGCAGAAATGGATTGAGCACTCTCAGCGGGAATTTTATCATCGAGAAGTCGAGCAGGAACGGGCTGCCGGCCGTTGAGTCATTGATAGCTCCGCGGGCCGTTATGGTCTTTATAGAGTCAACCATGAGAGCAATATCGGCGTTGACCTTTCCGCCCGCGGTATTTGACAGATTCACACCGAGGTCAAATGAGCCCACACGGTCACGACCATAGTAGAGATCGGTCAGGCCCACCATACCGTTACCGGTCAGTTCGCTGCGGTTCCAGTTGAAACGCAGATCGGCCGATACGTCGCCCTTCACCGGGGGCGCAAAGGGATTTATCGCAAGCCAGTCTTGCAGATGTATATTGGCAAGCTGAAGCACCACGTCGTCATAGGCCGTAGAGTCGGCCCCGGGTTGCTTGTCGGTAAAGAGGTGGAGATAACTGTTGTCATACTCAAGCGATATATTGGCGTTGATGCGCATATCGGCAAAGTCGTAAGTGACGAAGTTATCCTTGTTGATGGTCCATTTCTTATAAGAAATCGTAGGCTTGTAAGGTACGAATCGGGCGGTCACGGTACTGTCGTCAAACACGGTGTTGACACCTATCACGAATCCGTTTTCATTCTTGATGTTCTGCTGTCGCAGGAATGCCGAGAAGCGATTTGAGGCCACGAAACCGGTGAGGTTAACCTTGGCGAAAGCATCCATAGTACCCGGGCGGTTGTTGACCGAAAGATTGTAGGTCAGGAAGCGGTCGTGCTGTGAGGCATCGATATTCACCGTGTCGAGTTTGATGGATGATGTGGCGAGCTTCAGCACGTTTGCCGAGAATCGCAGCAGAGAATCGTTGTGGAAACCGGCCGTGAAGTTGCGGAATGTTATATCGGAATTGTTTTTCAGGAATTGTGCCGCCACATTGTTGTTGCCCATAGTGAGCAACATATCCATGGTGGGTAACGCTGCCGATACGGTATCCACTTCGAAGCGTTTATGAGAAATCTGCTCTGTTATCACGGAGGATGCCGACGAAATCTGACTGAGGAAATCATTCAGCGACGCCTGAGAATACAGCAGCAGGTTCAGGTCGCCGTTGTTGAGTTTCGCTTCCAGGAGCGAGTCCTGCGACAGCAGATCCATCCCTATCTTAGGGGTTGTAATATCAATGTCGGGCAGACTCCACACAAGGTTGGTCACATCGGCCCTCGCGTCGATATTTCCGCTGTTGACGCCGTACATACCTTTTGAAGTAAGCACCAGCGAGCCCTCGTTGCGGTCGGCCACGAGGTTGAGCTGCTTGAGGTTGATATTCCTCAGATCAGCGTCGAGGTCATAGTGAAGCGTGTCGCCCGAGATGTTGGCCGAGAGGAGTGCATCCACCTCCGCGCCGGGATTATTGCTTAATATGTGAGCCTTACCGTTTCCGTCGAGAAGCGAGGCGTCGAGGTGAATATCGCGGAGTGGATTGCCCCGATACTCAAGGTAGTGCATATCCACCGTAGCATCAAGAGTAGTTTTGGGAGAGAAGAAATTCAGGCCGCGCCCCGAAGCTGAAATAGTGGCATCCACCTTGTTAAGACCAAGCGAAGGCATGAAAGCTGCCACGGGGAAGGAATCGATTTTCATATCGGCCGAATAACTCTCGGCAAGTTCGATCCAGCGTCCTTTGAGACCAATTCTGCCGCTGCCGGTGGCGAGTGTTACATTACCGCTGATGCGACCGGGATTGTAGTCGACATTTCCGCGAAGCCGCATTGCAGGGATATGTATGGCGGTATCGAGTGCAAATGCCTTTGAAAATCGTGGCGTAAGTCGGCCTGTTGAACCTGACAACGTGATTCGACCTCCGAGTTTGTCGAAATTCATGGGATTCATCACGCTTCCGTCGGCCTTCATTGTCAGCACTCCGGGCATGTCCACCTGCAATCGGTTTACGTCGAGGCGTCCCGAAGTACCGTCGACATCCACATTAAGAGTCGTCAGATTCATTTTGGACAAGAGCGGAGTCATAGCCGGCATCACAGCGCCGGCATCGGCGGGACTGACTACACCCGATGCCTTGAGCATCAGCGGAATATCGGGATCAGTGGCAAGATCACCCATTCCCATCTCTGCATCGAGCTTGAGCGATGAGCGCTGCGTCTCTATCGAGAAAGCCCGCGCCCGCATGGCAGCGCTGTCCATCTCGAAAGTACCCGACGCGATCAGTCCGAGTCCGCAACGCTCGGTAGCCGAAAGGCGTCGCAGCGGCACGGTTATGGCTGAGCCGCGGTTGTAAAATGAATCAATTTCTATAGTTATGTCGCTCACGTCGATATAATTCATGTCGAGTCCCGGCAACGGCCTCGCATCTTTCAGCGCATATACAGCTCGGCGACCCGTCAGCGACAACCTGTCAGCCGTAATGGTCCACGGTTCCGAAGCAGTTTCTACCGTGACGGTATCAACCGGAGTTACCGCTGAGGCATCTGCCGACGGCGCGGGATAGATATAAGCGGCCGAAACGCTGTCGATAGCCAATGACTTGCCGTGGATGCGATGAGCGCCCATGTCTATCACGGCATCGGTGAGCGATGCGGCGGTGAGCTTGCAACCGAGCGAGTCAATGGTAGGGAGCATCTCCATGCGGTAGGTAAGATCGGCGATATCAAGCTTTCCGGCATTGATTAGCCACGGTGTTGAAGCCGCGGTATCAGGTTTGGCTACAGTCGTGTCGGGCAGCAGGCGCATATACACGTCGGGGCGTTTCACGTCACCGCTGGTCACGGCGATCGAACTGTTTTTCAGGTCTACGTCGACACCGCTTATTGCGATGGTATCAATCCGGGCGCGGAGCATCATCACCGAGTCGCGGTTGCCCAGCCCGAAAAAAGCCGACGTCACCATCGCTTCGTCGACATCCACTTTACCTTTAAGCAGCGGCATAAGCTTCACATTGACGTCGAGCGAGCCGGCCTGAAGCAGCGTGTCGCCCGTTGCCTGAATTATTTCCACATCGGCAGCACTGAGCCGCAAGGGGAACTTCAGGCGCAGATAACCTATATCCACCTTCATTCCGGTGGATTCCTCTACCTTACTCACGGCAATGCGTCGCGCAAAATCCTGCACCCACGGCACATAGAGGAGCACCGATACCAGAAGTATCAGCCCGATGACTCCGGCCACAGTCCACGCCGCTATCTTAAAAATGCGTTGTATAGTGTGACGGTTCAATTTTTAGGGTAGT
>JAIDSW010000151.1 GCA_029061025.1 Duncaniella sp. | reverse complement strand
CCCTCACCCCCGACGAGCGCCTTCGCTCGCTCGAAATCGTGATGAGCCACGCCGGAAAGGTGCCGGTAGTGATGGGACTCGGCGGCAATTCCACCCGCGGGGTGGTGGATGAGCTGAAGCGCACGAAGTTTGACGGCGTGAGCGCTATCCTCTCGGTTGCGCCATATTACAACAAGCCTTCGCAGACGGGGCTCTACCGTCACTTCGCAGCCATTGCCGAAGCTTCGCCCGTGCCTGTGATACTGTATAATGTACCCTCGCGCACCGGTGTAAACATCGACGCCGCCACATCGCTCGCCCTCGCCCATGACTTTCCGGGCAAGATCGTAGCCGTGAAAGAGGCCTCGGGTCGACTGGATCAGGCTGAGACTATGGTGATACGCCGCGAGGCCGGTTTTGCCGTGCTTTCTGGCGACGATTCACTCGCCCACTCGATGATTAAGCTCGGTGGCGACGGAGTGATTTCGGTGCTCGGCAATGTGTTTCCGCGCGAGTTCGGCACCATGATACGCGCGTCGCTTGCCGGGGACATCACCCGCGCCGCTATCATTCACCAGCATTTTTCGGCACTCTACACGCTGCTTTTCCGCGACGGCAATCCGTCGGGCGTAAAAGCCGCGCTCAATATTCTTCACCCCTATTTCGGCGAGACGCTGCGCCTGCCGCTCACACCGGTCACTCCCTCAACCCGCGAGGAACTGGCCGCAAACATCGCTGCACTCCAGTAACCTTACCACGATGTCAGCAGCCACGCCCCTCACCAAAGACCTTGTCCCCGACACGTCGATGTGGACGCTTGCCATGCGCCTTTCATCGCGCGCGGTCGACATAGCATTGTTCACCGACATGGAGGACAACTCGTTGCTCTACCGCCGGTGTCTCCCCGCGGCCGGCACGCCGTCGGTGCTCCGCGCCATCGAAGATATTGTATATGAGAATCCGCTGGTACTTTCTGGCTTCCGCCGCATGTTTATTTCCATAGTCCCCGAAGCGTCGATGATGCTTCCGGCGGCATTGCCATGCGCCACTGATGTGCTCGCCGCAACGCTCCCGGGCGACGACCGCGAGTGGGCGGTTGACACTGCCGCCTCACGCAACGCCTCGATAGGCTACTGCATGCCGCGCGGCTGCACGGGATTTATTGACCGCACATTCGGAGCCGAGGCCGTCGTAAGACCTCACCTGGGCTATCTCGCATCATATTTCATCACCCGCACCCAGCGCGGCCGTCACTGCCGCATGCTTGTCAACCTCCGCAGCGACAGTCTCGACATCGTGGCCGCCCGCGGCGGCGACCTGATCAAGGCCGTCACGTTCAAGTGCTCATCGGCCATGGATGCGGCTTACTACATACTCGCCTGTCGCGCCGAGCTCAGCTTTGACGACAGCGACTCTGAAATCATCATAGCCGGCGACGCGGCCATGCGCGCCGAAGTGATGCCGATAGTGCGCCGATTCGCCGCCAATGTGATTCCCGTGATTTTCCCACCCCGCATGTTCCGCGCCGGACGCCCGGCGATGGATATGCCTTTTGATCTTACCGTAGCACCGTTATGCGAATAATAAGAGGCAAATACGGACGCCGCCGCTTCGACGTCCCCACCAATATCACGGCGCGCCCCACCACCGACTTCGCCCGTGAAAACATATTCAATATCATCGAGAATATCACCGATATCGAGGGCGCCCGCTGCCTCGACCTGTTTGCCGGCACGGGAGCGGTGTCGTTTGAATTTCTGTCGCGCGGAGCGGCATCGGTCACGGCGGTGGAAAAGTCGGCGGTCCAGGCCCGCTTCATCGAGAAAGTGGCCCGCGAATTGCACGACGACAATCTCACACTGATACGCGGCGACGTGTTCCGCTTCATCGCGGCTGCAACCGTACCCTACGATATAATCTTCGTAGACCCGCCCTACAATCTGCCCGATTTCGATACTATCGCTCCCGCCATACTCGCCTCGCCGCTCATGGGCGAATCCACTCTGCTGGTAATGGAGCACTCGCGCGAGCGCGATTACTCGGCGCTTCCACTGTTTCAGCGCCACCGCGCCTACGGCAGCGTGAATTTCTCGCTGTTTTACAACGGCGAGCCTGACTGAACTATATCGAATATCTCGGCGGGAGTGTCGACTATGCGGTCAGCATACGCTTCTCGGAGCTCCCTGGCCGGACGATAACCCCACGTGACACCCACGTTATCGACACATGCGCGGCGCGCCGTCTCAATATCCACACCCGAGTCACCCACATAGAGCACATCGGCTTTAGCCGTGGGGCACTTGGTAAGTATCTCAAACACTATCGACGGATCAGGCTTCTCGGGCACGCCCTGTTTCTGCCCTTCGAGAGCCGCCCAGTGCACTTCGGGAAAGAAATGGGGCACGATGGCTTCCACCGCTTTCTGATACTTGTTTGACGCCACGGCAAGATTCACATCGGCATCGCTGAGCCGCAACAGGAGCTCGCGTATACCGGGATAAGGAACTGTGCGGTCACATCCATGCTCGTCGTAATACTCCTTAAAACGCTCAAGCATCGCGCCCACGATTTCGGGCGTGGCCTCCGAATCGGGAAGCGCACGCTCCATGAGCCGGCGCACGCCGTTGCCCACATATCCGGGGTACACCGACAGTGCATGCGTAGGATAGCCGAGCGAGCGAAGCGCGTGATTGGTGGCTTCACCCAAGTCGTCGATAGTGTTGAGCAGCGTACCGTCAAGGTCAAATATCACGAGTTTTTTCATATTGATGCTTTTTATAAGAGTGGTTCAGAAAGGATAACCCACGGCGAAGTGAAAAGTTGCGTCGCGGTGCCAGTTGGGGTGAATCAGCGGCCACGGCTCCTGATTCATGGCCGGATTATGAGCCTTCATGCCTAAGTCGAAGCGGAGCAGGAAGTAGCTGAAATCGAGTCGCAGACCCACGCCGTAGGCCAGTGCGATCTGCTTGTAAAACTCATTCCATTTCCACACGCCTCCGGGCTGATTCTCATAATTGCGTATGGTCCATATGTTACCGGCGTCGATGAAAGCCGCTCCTTCGAGCACCCAGAAGAGCTTCGCGCGGTATTCGGCACTGAAATCAAGCCTGATGTCGCCACACTGGTTGATGAAGTCGGTCACTGAATTTCGGCCGTCGTAACTGCCCGGGCCGAGCGACCTTACGCTCCAACCGCGCACTCCGTTGGCCCCTCCGGCATAAAACCGCTTCTCAAACGGCATCACCGTCGAGTTGCCGTAGGGCACGCCTATTCCGCCGCCGGCATGGAAAGCGAGGGCGTGGCGGCGCGAGAGGTTAAACGTCACTCCGTAGTCTATCTCGCCCTTGGCATACTGCGAGTATCGGATACCGAAAAGCGTGTACATCCCCTCGGCATCGCGATGGCCGAATGCGCTCGACAGGGCATAAAGCACGTTGCCGGCCGTCTCCACGTCGGCACGCAGCGTGTACACCATGGGCTGCAGGGTGTGGTTGCGGGTGAGAGCCGACGGTATTCGCTTGTTGGTAAGATAGAAATTATAGCTCATCGACACTATGAAGTGATCCTCGTAGCTGTAACGGAGCAACGGATTGTCGGGCGCTATCTGGTCAAGGAAATCATTGGTGCGCTCGGGAAGGTACACATAATTGATGTCGAGCAGACTGAAAATGTGGCGCCGCGTATTGTCGCGGCTTCCCCATTTGTATTTCCACGCACCGCCGCCTATGATGCGGGTATACTCCGGTCGCTCCTGATAGTTCATCGACAGCGCAAACTCCGTGGCCACATTCAGCCGCTTCTTCATGCGCTGCGATGCAAACGGAAATTCAAATCGCGGGAACGTGATGCCCACCTCGGCGGCATATTCGGTATACCGGTCGTTGATCAATCCGTTGAAATTGCCCGACAGACTCTCATAATTCACACGCAGGCGCGTGGTGAGCAGCTGCGAGCGGTGAGCCACATTGCGGTGCTGATACGTCACGCCCACACCGAAACCGAGATCACCCTCGCTGTTGGTGCCCTCCACATCGAGAGTGAGCGACTGCTTGCGGTTGCGGGTCAGAAGGATGTAAGCGTCGACAAAGCGTGTCGTCCCCGCTCCGCCGGCCTGCACGAAGTCAATATTGATCGACTTCAATATGCCGAGTTTCGACATGGCCTCGTAAGTGCGGTCCACAGCCGACGATGTGTACAGACTTCCGGGCATCAGATGACACTTCTCCACCAGCGTCGATGCCCGCAGATAGCGGTCGTCACCATAAAGTATGGTGATACCGTCACACTCCACAGAGTCCTTCGACCACGCCCTTGCCTCAGTCGGGACGGTACCGCCGCGATAATCCGTCACTATCACCACACGGCGTATATAGTAAGTGGCGTGACGCGAAGTGTGGGCTATCGAGTCAAGACGCGCCATAGCCTCGCCGCGCGGACGAGGAGCATTGACGCGCATTGTCAGGTTCACCTCCTTTGAACCCTCGGCCGTATCGGCCACGAAAGTGATATAATCCTTAATGAAGGCATAATATCCCTCGTTGCGAAGCCGCTCGGTGATAATCACGCGCTCCGCATCGAGGTCATTGCGGTCAAAGAGTCCGCCCGGCTTCACCGGAAGCACGATGGTATCGCGCATGATAATGCGGGCTATCGCCGTATCGGGAATATCGTAATTTTTCGTCGCCACACGGTGAGGCGCGCCCGTGGCCACGCGGTAAGTGATGTCGATCTTCCGGCCTTTACGATTAATCACGCTGTCGGCCTCCACAGTCGCCTCCATATAACCGCGATTCACAAGCGCCTGACGCAACTGCTTGACTGAAGCGTCGGTGAGATCCTGACTCCACACCACGGGAGCCTGCCCCATGCGGCGCACCCAGCGGTTATACCACTTGGTGGTGTCGCGGCCTGACATATTGTACATCGCCAGCTGTAGTTTCATAAAACCGAGTGCCCGGTGATTGGGACTCTGACGCAGATAATTGACCAGCTCGCTCTCCTTCACCGAATCGCCCTCCACATCTATATTGACATGATCGAGCAGGAGCGTTCCCTCGGGCAACAGACGGGTCGAACTGCATCCCGCCGCCATAAGCAGCAGAACCCCCGCAGTCACCGCGGCAACCACACACCTGACAAGCGATTTCATATTCCGACACAAAGATACATAAAAATTACGATATGCGGCTCCAGTCGACGAGGCGGTTGTGCTGGCGGGAGAGCTCGGCGCGGAGTATGGCGTTGTCGGGCGACGATAGTGTCGGATCGGCGTCGAGGGTCTCCGATGCGAGTTCGCGCGCGAGGTTAAGTATCTGGGAGTCAGTGGTGAGGTTGGCGATATGAAGGTCAAAAGCGAGTCCGCTCTGCATGGTGCCTTCGATATCGCCGGGCCCGCGCATGTGCATGTCGGCTTCGGCTATCACGAAGCCGTCGGTGGTCTCGGTCATGAGTTCGAGGCGACGGCGGGTGGTGGATGCTATCTTGCGCTTGCTCATCAGTATGCAGAAGCTTTGCTCCCCGCCGCGACCTACTCGCCCGCGCAACTGGTGGAGCTGCGAAAGACCGAAGCGCTCGGCGTTCTCGATTATCATGGTGGTGGCGTTGGGGACATTCACGCCCACTTCTATCACCGTGGTGGCCACGAGTATCTGCGCTTCGCCCGAGGCAAAGAGCTGCATCTGATAGTCTTTTTCAGCCGGTTTCATCTGCCCGTGCACATAGGCTACCTTGTAGTCGCGGAATGTTTCGCGGATGCTTTCGTATCCTTCTTCGAGCGACTTCAGCTCGAGTTTTTCATTTTCCTTCACGAGCGGATACACGATATATACCTGCCGTCCCTGACGCAACTGGCGTCCTACGCCGCTGAGGGTTGCGAAGCGGTCCTCCTCGTAACGCAGCATGGTTTTCACAGGCTTGCGGCCGGGCGGAAGTTCGTCGATGACCGACACGTCGAGGTCGCCGTAGACGGTCATGGCGAGTGTGCGGGGGATAGGAGTGGCGGTCATTACCAACACATGGGGGGGCACGATATTCTTGCCCCACAGGCGGGCGCGCTGTGCCACGCCAAACCGATGCTGCTCGTCGATTACGGCCAGGCCGAGGTTTTTAAACGCCACCTTATCCTCGATTACGGCATGCGTGCCCACGAGGATGTGGAGCGAGCCGTCGAGCAGACTGTCGTGAATCTCGCGGCGTGCCTTTACGGGCGTGGAGCCCGTGAGCAGCTTTATGTTGACGCCCATAGGTGCCACGAGCGCGCGGAGCGACTCGTAGTGCTGCGTGGCGAGAATCTCGGTGGGAGCCATGAGGCATGCCTGAGTGCCGTTGTCGAGCGCCATGAGCATGCACAGCAGCGCCACGATTGTTTTGCCTGAGCCTACGTCGCCCTGAATGAGGCGGTTCATCTGGCGCCCCGAGCCTACATCGGCCCTCACCTCGCGCACCACCCGTTTCTGCGCTCCCGTGAGCGGAAATGGCAGAAATTGCGAGTAGAATGTATTGAAATAATATCCTATGCGCGAGAATACGAATCCGGGAGTGGTATCCTTGCGTCGGCGCGAATAGCGGAGTATGTCGAGCTGTAGATAAAAAAGTTCCTCGAATTTCAGGCGGAAGCGTGCACGGTCGAGTGTGGCCATGTCGGGTGGATTGTGCACGGCTCCTATGGCCGACCGCAGATCAAGCAGATTCATGCGGCGTATCACCCACGGCGGCAGCGTCTCTTCGAGCTGCGGGATGTGCGACAGCATCTCCCTGACACTGAGCGAGAACGAGCGCGCCGTGAAGCCGCGTGTACGCAACTGCTCGGGAATGGGATAGATTCCGCGAAAGCCGTCGCGCGAGCCGTCAGCCTGTATCGTGGCCTCGGTCTCGATTTCGGGATGCACCATGCTCCAGCGGGAGTTGAACAGCGACGGTTTGCCGAAAAGTATATATTCCTGACCCTGCACGATGGCGTCGCGCACGTATTTGATGCGGTTGAACCACACTACTTCCATCTGCCCCGAGCCATCGGTAAAAAGTCCTACCAGACGGGTCTTGGCACCTTCGCCCTGCACGGTCATCGAGAAGAAGCGCCCCTTGACCTGCACCTGCGGCATATCACCGGTGAATGACGTAATGCGATGTATGGTGGAGCGGTCGACGTAGCTCGACGGATAGTGATGGAGAAGGTCATAGTAAGTGGCGATACCGAGATGTTTTTTCAGCAGCTCGGCTCGCTTTGGGCCGATGCCGCGGAGAAATTTTATGTCGGTATTGCGCAGTCGGTTCATTTTCCCAGATATAGCGTGGCAATATCGAGGTCGGCCGGATGGGTGACCTTGATGTTACGTGGATCGCCTTCGACAAGCACGAAGTTGCTGAATCCGGCAGCTTCCATCACCGAGGCGTCGTCGGTGAATCCCTCGCCCACGGCACGGCGGTAGGCCTCGCGCAGCAGTGCGGCGGGAAATGACTGAGGGGTCTGGACGGCACGATAGATGCTGCGGTCAACGGCATGCGACCGCCCGCCGGCCTTCACGAGCCGCAGCGAATCGGTCACGGCAACGGCGGGAATCACACCCTGCACCCCCTCGCGGCGCCCCTCGGTGATACGAGATATGAGCCCTTCAGTCACCACGGGGCGCGCTCCGTCGTGCACGCTTATCCATCCGTCGCACTCATGGGGTACTGATGCGAGGGCGTTTTTCACGCTTTCGGCTCTCGATGCGCCTCCGGCGGCAATTATGATTCCGGTGGTGTCAAATCCTGCTTCGCGGCACATCTCGCTCCACGGCTCCATCATGGCTTGACTGAGCACGAGCACGATGGCCGCCTGAGGATCGGCGGAGCGTATATTGTCAATGGTAGTCATGAGAAGCGGCCTGCCGGCCAGTTCACAAAACTGCTTGGGGAGCTGCGAGCCGAAGCGTGAACCCGTTCCGGCCGCAACGATGATATAACAGTCGCGCGATTGCTGTGTCATGAGCCGTATCAGAATTTCAGCGCTATTCCCACCAGACCGGTAGCTCCCTGAGCGGGACGGTCGCCGAGGTATACATAGCTGTAGTTAAGCAGATTGTCGCCCGAGGCCCAGATGGTGAGCGCGCGGGTGGCCTCAAAGCGTATCATAGCCGAGAGCGAGGCGGCATTGCCCAATGCCACGCGCTGCACCTCCTCGCCTGAGAAGTCATAAATGGCGCGACCTTGACGGATCTGAAAACCGGCGCCTATGGTGAGCCTCTTTATCGGGAAAATCTCCAGCTTCGCTTCGGCAACGCGCCGCGCGCGGTCGCGCCACAAATAGTAGCCTCCCTTGAGCGACGACGGCGCCATGGCATAGCTGCCTTCGATGTTGAAATACCTGTGTTTCCAGCCGAGTGTCGCCTTATAGTTCCACCCGCGCACGGTCGACTCGCGGTAAGCCACTCCGTGACCTTCGGGCGAGAGGGAGAGATCGGGCATGAGCCAGTCGGTGGCACGCGCATATCCGCCCGCGATTTTTAAGTAAGCGCCCCTTACCGGGCCTACCACTACCGTAGCGCCGAAATCATAAGGGACATTGGAGTGACCGTAGGCACGTCCCGAATACATGTAGGGCGACTGCTCATAGAGTTGCGAAAGAGTATTTGTCTCCGCTCCGCCGCGTGCCCGGAGTTCGAGCCCGAAATACGACGACGGATTCCAGCCGAGCATCACATCGGGAGCGATGGAAAATACAGTGCCGTCGTTTATGGATGCCGACGCGCTGAGTCCTATGTGGCCTGTGAATTTGCTTTCGCCGTTGAAAAATTCATATATAGGCCGCAGGGTTATCAATCCGCGCGAAGAAGCGTCGCGGTGCACCGAGCGGTGCACGAGCACTCCGTCGACCCCGAGGCAGAAACGCGAGCTGTCGCCCGTGGCGATGTTTGCTCCGAGATTCATGCGGTAGACATGCTCACGCGCGGGCACGAAGTGACGAAGCCCGAACGAGAACCGGTCAAAGTGAAGTCCGGCCTGAAAAGCAAATGCCTCCGAGCCTACGGTGTAAGTGGCATCGGCGTTGAAGCGGTGTACCCACTGAGGGAACGTAGTCAGGTCGCCGTCGGCGAGGGAGCGGTTGAAAAGGTTATATCGGTCGTAGGCATAAGCCGCTCCGGCATCAAGCACGCCTTTGCGACCGATGGTCTGGTGTATGTCGGCGCCACCGGCTACCGAATGGTCGCGCCAGTAGGCTCGCTCGCCGCTTTCCACGGGGAAATCGCGGCGGTATACATGACCGGTATATTGCAGCCATGCGCTCAGGCGGGTGCGGTCAGTGTTGAGTATGCGGTAGCCGGCCGATGCGTCGGCATTGAAAAGCGGAAAGATTCCCGCACGGAAATAGCCCGCGTAATCATCCGTGCCGATACCCTTGGTCGACGCCACAGGACTCAGATGGCTGAATGCCGGCCGCACCGGCGCCGTTACGGCTCGGTCGCTCAGCGTGAGGGTCACGGGTGTAACCGGGGGCAGCATGACCTCGGGCAGCAGATTGTAGCGGGTGGCTTCGCTCTCCGTGGGCGTGATCTCGCGCTCCACCTCCACCTCCTGATGGAGTCCCTGTGCGGCGGCCGAGCATGCCATAGCGGCGGCCGCGAGTGTCATCATATATGATTTCATTTCTTGAGTCGGTCGTTAATCATTTTGAAAATATCGGGTTCGGTGCCGGGATAATTGTCGCGGAGGCTCTTGAGATATTCATCGGCCTCAAATGCGTCCCCTTTCTTGCGGAGTATATCGCTGTAGACTATGAAGCCGCGGGCAAGCCAATAGCTGTGGGGGGTATCCGACGAAATAAGAGCGTCGGCCACCGTGGCGGCTTCGGCGGTACGGCCGTTGTCGAGCAGCGACTGGGCCAGATATACCGCACTGCGGGCGCCGTAGAGGTCGGCGGGATTGGTTGCCAGTTCGCGCCACGCCTCATAGGCACGTTCATGCTCGCCCATGCGGTCGAGCGCGAGGGCGCGGCTGAAACGTATCTCGGAGGTGTTGACGGCCTTTGATGCCGACGCGCTCGAGAGCAGTCGGTCAGCCGCTTCCACAACCTGACTGTTACGGTCGAGTGCGAGGGCTGTGGATATGATGCCCATGCGCGCTTCGGCCTGCATGTTGGGATTGGAAGCGCGCCGCTCGAGAGCGGTGAAGCTGTCGAGTGCCGGTTCGGTTTTGCCGAGCGAGGCCTCGGCGCGGGCCTTGATAAGCAGGGCTTCCTCGATTGTCTCGGAGTCGGGATACAGCGAAAGCAATCTGTCGGTATACTTCACGGCAGTGGCGGGATCGCCCTCGTTCCAAGCGGCCTCGGCGAGGTAATACATGGCGCGCGGCGCATTGACCGAGCGGGGATAATCGTCGACAAACGATGTGAGTTTCGCCGTCAGTCCGCGCTCCATGAAGTCGGTTTCGGCGGCAGCGAAAGCAAGTTGCTCCATCTCGGTGACGTCAAATGCCGGGGCATCGGGTACCGAGGCAATAAATGAGGCATATTCGCTCAGGCGACCGTCGGCGGCATACATTTTTTTCAGATCCTCCGAAGCCAGGCGTGCCTCCTCGCTGGTGGGATAGGTGGTGATGACGTCGCGATAGGTGGCCATGGCGGCGTTGCGGCGTCCCATGTCAAGATATGTGATAGCCAGCTGAAGGTGACCCTTGCGGCCGTGGACGGTAGCGGGATATTTCTCAACAAGCTCCGTGTAGACCTTCACGGCGTCGTCGCGTCGACCTGTCGCCATCATGCTCTCGGCTTTTTCGAGCAGGGCGGCCGGGAGCAGTCCCGACGACGGATATTCCGCCGCGAGGCGGTCGAGCAGCGTGATCTTTTCGGCGTGTTTTTTGAGCAGGCCGGTCATTATTGCGCTCTGATACAGGGCATAGTCTCCACCGGTAGGATTGAGTTCGAGCGCCTTGCGGTAATAAGCGAGTGCGCCGTTGAGGTCAAGCGTATAGTAGCGGCAGTCGGCTGCGCGCACGTAGGCGTCGGCCTTCACCTCGGCGGGCAGCGGCGTGCGTGCCGCAAGGGCTTCGTCAAATGTTTTGGCGGCGCGGGCGTGATTGCCACCGTCCATCAGCGCATAGCCTAAATCATATAGCGCGAGGGTGTGGTTATAATCGTTTTTCTTTCCCGTGGGAGTCTTGAGGTAAGCCTCATACCATCGGGTGGCGGTGTCGAAATTGCCCTTGTCGTAGGCGCAGTCGCCCAGCCACATGGCGGTCTGGGCTTCGACCGAGGGATCACCGCCTTCAATAGCGCGTGCTTTTTCAAAATCAGCCATCGCGGCGGCAGTCTTGCCGGCGGCAAAGTCGCGGGTGCCGAGCACAAACAGGGCGCGCTGGCGTGCTTTTATCATATCGGGATTGCCTGCCGAGGAGGGTATGCGGTCAAGAGCCGTGAGCACCGACTGATAGTCGCCCTCGGCTATAAGGTGCGATATAAGCGACCGCTGCACATCGTCGGCGTAGCGGGAGTGAGGAAATTCCTCAAGGAAGTCGTTGAGCATCGAGGCGGTGTTGCTGAACGGCACGCGGCCGCCATTCATGCGCGCCGCCACGTAATTGTAGAATGCCGTTTCCCTTACGTCGCGGTCGAAGTCAAGACGGTAGGCCTTTTCAAAAGCCATCAGTGCCTTGTCTGACTCGCTGCGGGCGGCGTAGGCCTGGCCGAGGAAAAGCCATGCGCTCTGCTCCATGGCCGACGGATTGCCTATGGCTCGTTGAAGCAACTTGATAGCGTCGTCGTAATGCCCGGCGCGATACTCGCTCACGCCCAAGATATAAAACGCGCCCGGCTGCGGGTCAGTGGTCTCGGCGCAATATTTCCACAGATAAGGCACAGCTTCGCTCTCCCGGTCGAGATTATAGAGCGACTCGCCGGCTATGCGGTTACACTCGGCATGAAACGCCGGCACTTTACCCTCCTGAAGCAGTCGGGTGGCTATGCTCAAAGCGCGATCATAATCGGCGCGGGAGAAATAAATCTGAGCCATGTAATACGGCGCTGCATCGGCCGGTGAGCCCTCGCCCGTGTTCACGCTCTCAAAGAGGCGCAAGGCTCGGTCATAATCATTGTCGAGATATGCCATATAGGCGGTGTAGAAACGAGCCTGGTTGCCCCACTCGCCGTCGGTCATCACCTCGGCCATGATGCGGGCGGCCTCGCTGCGCTCGCCCGTCATCATCAGGCAGTAGGCGGTGTGAAACTTCACGTCGGCCGCAGCCGCGTCTTCGAGCGAACCGGGTGCGATGAGTCGGTACTCATCGAGCGCCTTGCCATATTCACCTTGAGCGTAATACCATAATCCCAGCGCACTCAGCGCCTCGCTGCGGCGTGGCGAAACGGGATTAGCTTTCAGCCAAAGCTTCATCAGCACCTCCCCCTCGGTGTCACCGCTGCGCAGCGACGCCATGGCCACATAATATTGCGCCTCTGCCGCCTGCTCGGCCGTTGGCGAGAGCACATACAGGCGCGAAAGCTGGTCGATGCACCCTTGATAATTCGACGAAGCATACATCTCGATGCCGCGTGACAGCCAAGCATCGGCAGCCCCGGGATTAACCCCCGCAGCCGCACTCAGCGCCGCCGCGCCCAGCGCGGCAAGTATCAGATTTCTTTTCATTACAGTCGGTTGAAATTTTCCTTACCACAAAGATACGCAACAATTTTGAAATTACCTCGCCATTCCCCAGCCAAATCAACCGCCGAAGTAAAGGGAGATATTAAACTGAAGGATGTAGAATGGAAAAATTTCATAACTATCATAAGCATTCTATACGTAATGTATTGTGAATCAGATGTAGGGACATCGCTTTGCGATGTTTCCGGGAGGAGTAAAATTGTAATTTCTTTGTCACGCACACCATTCGTTTCATGTTTTCATCGGCTTATATGGAGCGGGGGTCGTTGCCCCCCGCCGCTGCGGCAAGATGGTAATTTCCCCTTTTCGACTCATGTTTTCGTCGCCTTTATGGAGCGGGGGTCGCTGACCCCCGCCGCTGCTGCACGATGGTAATTTCCTCCCTTTTCGACTCATGTTTTCGCCGCCTTTATGGAGCGGGGGTCACTGACCCCACCCGCTGCGGCAAGATGGGAATTTCCCCAGTTAGACTGATGTTTTCATCGCCGGCGGGGGGACGCGACCCCCGCTCCCAATTTT
>JAIDSW010000150.1 GCA_029061025.1 Duncaniella sp. | reverse complement strand
ATTTATGAGGATAATGTCGACACGGTAAATGCGCCGGTGTGTGACCTGTCGAGCACATGGGTGAGAAATGCCATAGCGCGAGGCCGCAAAATGAACATTTTCCTGCCTCCGGGAGTATATGAATATATAGAATCCAACGGTTTATACCAAAGCAAGTAACCACTATGAGTCTTTCGCCCAACGCCATATCGTTTATAGCTCTCACCAATGAATACTGTCAGGTGATGGAGCGCGCCCGCGAGTCATCGCGCGAGGAATTTGTGAAAACCATGCTCAAGCTTCTGCCCCGCATCTACATGGCGGCCACTGATCTCGACGTGGCTGCGCTCGATGAGGACGACAGCTATATCCCGTCGTTTCTCGAGGAGGAGTATTACGAAAGCGTGAGGCGTAATGTGGAGGCGCTTCTGGGTCCCGACGATGTGTATCTCGAAGTGTTTGAGGAGGATATGAAGTATTCCGACACGCCCATCGCCGCAAGTATCGCCGAGGGATTGTGTGATATTTTCCAGGTGCTGTATAATTTCATATCCACCGTGCGCGAGCTTGATCCCGACGAAATGGCCGGCCCGCTTGCCGCGGTGAAAGAGGATTTCGGTGCTTACTGGAGTCAACCGCTATGCAACGTGCTCCGCGCCCTGAATCATGTGCGCTATAATTCCGCCGAGGAAGATGATCAGGAAACCGATAATCCCGATTTTGCCTGATTAATCAAGATAAGTCAGCCGATATATCGTAACGCAATTTCCTGCGAAAGTGTAGTCCTTGCGTCCCTGCGACGTGACGAAAAGCAGCGCGCCGTCGGCCGACAGGTCCATGCCGACGGGAAATGAGTCGGCGGGAATGGTGGCGATACGTTTCATGGTGCGTGTATCCACGATCACAACCGTCGACGCCACATTGCAGGCGGCTATGACATAGCGGCCGTCGGGCGTCACGGAAATGGTTCGTGCCCCTTTGTCGACCTGTGCCGTCTCCCAGCCTGAGAGCGTGACTGCGCGGTCGCGTATCTTACTGATAGCTTCGTAGATGCGGCTCAGCGGCATTCGCTGTACGTGACCCGAGCGGTTAGCGCTCAGATACAGATAGTCGCCCGATATGGCGAGATGCCTTATGTTGGGCTTCATGCCGTATATTTTGCCTAAGTATTTCATCGAAGCGAGGTCGATCACCGCGATTCCGCCGCCGCCCATGCACCCTACGAGCACATATCGGCCGTCGGGCGTGAATACCGTGCCTCGCAGAGCATGCCCCGAGCCATTGTCGCGATCAACCGGTTCGGTAAGGCTATAGTTGAGCTTCAGCTTGTAGTCGATGGGAATGCACGCCTTGTATCGCCATCCGGCGGGATTGTCGGAGGCTATGTCTATGATTCCCACGGTATTCTCGCCCCAGTGAGCCACGGCGATATATCGGCCGTCGGGCGACGTGGCTATCATCTTGGGCAGCGCACCGGTTGGGAAAATCTTGATTATGGAATCGCAACGGGTATCGACCACGGCTATCGCCGAGGGATCCTGAGCGTTGATGTCGAAGCTGCGGCGGTAATAGGGTATCCACAGATAGCGGCCGCCGTGGGAAAACGTGCTTTCTACCGGGCGTCCCATGAAAGTATTGACGTCGGCGCGGTCAGTGTTGTGGGTGAAAGGAAACATTCCGCCGTCATCCACCCACAAATCGCGGTGAGCCGGCCCGATGTGATGGCTTATAGTGGCGAGCTTGCGTGACGATGCCATGTCGTAGACCACCGTGCGACCTCCTTCGAGGGAGTTGACATAGTATTTTTTGCCCGACGGATGGATATTGACGCTCTTGGGCGATAGGATGTCGCGGTCGCGTGTAATGGAGTCAAACGGATTGTAATATTGCTTCTTGCCTGCTACAAGTATCTCAACAGCGCTGTCGGTGGAAAGGTAGCGCGCGCCCAGGCGAGTGTGGGAGCCCCGCTGCAGAGGCTTGTCGTCAGTAGCGGCTGCGGCCGCGGTAGTGAAAATCATGATTGCCGCCACGAGGGCGACAGGCTGAAACGCGTGAGGCATGGTCGGACTCATAAATCATTCACCCCTGCAGCGATGACGTGCAGGGGTGAACGGTGTGGGGATATACTGATTCTTTATCAGTGATCTTGATAGATATTTTGACAGCGGGGAAGATTACTTGAGGATATCTTTCACAGCGTCGTTGGGAACCATCTGTTCCTGGAAGGTGTAAGCGCCGGTCTTGGGAGATTTAACCACTTTGATGACCTTGCTGTAGGTGCGGCCTTCACCTTTCTGCAGAGTTGCGACTGTTTTCTTTGCCATGGGAAGGTATTATTTAATTTCTTTGTGTACGGTTACTCGTTTGAGGATGGGGTTATATTTCTTTAACTCCAGACGCTCGGTAGTGTTCTTGCGGTTTTTGGTGGTGATGTAACGCGATGTACCGGGCATACCGCTTGCCTTGTGTTCGGTGCACTCGAGGATGACCTGAACGCGATTACCTTTAGCTTTCTTTGCCATCTTCTATTAAATGTCTAAATATTTGATTTCAGTTAAATAACCTTTGTTGGCGGCTTCTTTGATTGCGGCATCAAGTCCCTTCTTGTTGATGGTGCGGAGACCGGCGGCCGAGATGGTCAACACGATCCATGCGCCTTCTTCTACCCAGTAGAATTTCTTGTTGAAGAGATTCACATTGAATTTGCGCTTGGTGCGACGCTTTGAGTGCGACACGTTGTTGCCCACAATGGCTTTCTTGCCTGTGATTTGACAAACTCTTGACATGGCTGTTGGTTTTTTATCTCTTTTGTTTTCTTAATATTGCTGTGGGTGCTTGATTGTGACCGCCATCTCACGTCTCATATCGCGTCTAACTGCATCTTATTTAGACACTTTCACGGATGAGCCACAAAAGCAAGTGCAAAGTAACACAAAATTCTCCACCTACACAAATATTTTTAAATTATTTTGCATCTTATTTAGATTCTCTAACAGTCTTTGTCCCATCATACATATTGAGGCTGTGTTAAAATATGCTATTTCAAAATGTGTACCGGCGTCCGCAGGGCGCCGAGTTCTTCGTAACCCGGCGACGCCTTCGCTGAGCTACGGCGCCGGTTACGTATAATTCAGCGCCCACGGGCGCTATTTGATTTTTGACACAGCCTCTTCTTTGTTGAAACAAAGCGGCAAGCCGATAAAATTGCGTCCGCTGCGACAACGGCGTTGAAATTACAATTTTGCTCGCTGTTCCGGGCGATGAAATTACCATTTTGCGCGCTGTTCATGGCGGACGCGATTAATCGCGTCCCTACCGGATACCGGATTTCATGCGTATAATAATATTGGGCCGTTCATTCGCTGTTTTTTACTACCTTTGCGGGTGATTCAATATTTTATTATGTCGTTTATGCTTCTCGCTATATATAATACGGTAGAATTTTATGTGATAGCCGTGGTGGTGGCTGCGGCTGTGGTGGCGCTCTCGGCCCGTCGTGACGGGGGTGGCGCTGTCAGGCAGCTTTTGCTCCCTACTTTGCTCAGATATTCGGGTGAAACCCGCCCCGCTGCGCTGGAACTGATCGCGCTCGACGATGGCAATGTTTTGCTCCGACGCCATGGCCTTACCGGATTGGGCGATCGTGGCGCCGTGAGTTTGGCGGTGGAGGTTAAGGGATTTGATGTGAAAATCAGGGAGCGGCTGGTGGAGGGTGGCGGCGACCCGGTGGATACTGCCGAAGTGGTGCTCGACTTCATGGGTCGTGAAAGGTATTTCATTAATTATACGGCCGAGAGTGTCGACGGCGTGGCGGCGTTTACGTTTCACAACCGCGAGGGGATGCACGTAATCCGTCAGTTCAACCGAAGTTGAGCCGCGGTGTCATTGACCAAACAGTTGCAGGAACCACTTGGCGATCATCACGTAGATCACAAGGCCCACTATGTCGTTGGATATCTGGATGAAGGGGCCGGTGGCCAGCGCAGGGTTGATTTTCAGCTTTTCGAGTGTAAGGGGCACCACGGTGCCGAGTATTGTGGCAAACATCACTACAACGAATAGCGAGCATGCCACCGAGAGCGTCACGCTCAGCTGTCCCGGAAGCATCAGCAGGTTGTAGATCAGCATCACTCCCGATATTATGGTGGCGTTGAGCAGTCCCACAAGCAACTCCTTGCATAGCTGCTTGGAAAATTCCTTTACGTCGAGCGAGCCGTTGGCAAGCGACTGAACCACGATAGCCGATGCCTGCACGCCCACATTACCGCCCGTGCCTCCGATGATGGGAATGAACAGGGCAAGAGCCGTGACGGCGGCTATCTGGCTCTCAAACACTCCGAGTATCATCGAAGCCGCGATTCCCGAGCACACTCCTATGAGCAGCCACGGTATGCGCGCCTTGGTCTGCGACAGGATGGAGTCGTCGGCGCTAACGTCACTCGAAAGACCGCTGGCCAGCTGATAGTCACGTTCCTGAGATTCGCGCACCTGATCCATCACGTCGTCGACGGTGATCCGACCCACGAGGCGGCCTATCGAGTCGATGACCGGCATGGCCACAAGGTCATATTTCTCGAAGTCGAGAGCCACTTCGTCGATGGGAGCGTCGGCTTTCACCGAGGGGAAATCCTGCTCCATGACGTGCTTGATCTTCGATACCGACGGGTGGGTGATGAGAGTCTTGAGCGGAAGGATGCCGCGCAGGCGCTCGTCGTTGTCGATCACATATACCTGATACACCTCGTCGAGATCCTCGGCCTGCAGGCGCATCTGGCGTATGCACTCGGGCATCGACCAGTTTTCGTTGACCACGATCATCTCCGTACCCATCAATCCGCCGGCCGTGTCCTCGTCATATTTCAGAAGGTCGATGATGTCGCCGGCCTGCTCCACGTCGTCGATGTGAGAGAGAATCTTCTCGCGCTCATCCTCGTCGAGCTCCTGTATAATGTCGACGGCGTCGTCGGTGTCAAGGTGATCGATCTGCTTGGCAATGTCCTCGGCGTTCATGCTCGAGAGCAGCTTGCGGCGGTCGTCCTCGTCGAGCTCCATGAGCACGTCGGCCGCCGTCTCCTCGTCGAGAAGTTTAAACAGATATTCGGCCTCTTCGAGGTCAAGATCCTGATACAGTTCGGCGATGTCGGCGGGGTGAAGGTCGGCAAGTTCGCGGCGAGCCTCGTCGTCAAGACGGTCGCTGATTATCTTGCGCAGATCGGAGATATATTCGGGCGAAAATTCTTTCATCGTGATGTGGTGAGGAGTGGATTTTTATCGCCGCTCTGCGGCTTATTCCTTAGGGTAAATCATGAGGGTAAGAGCTATGAACTGCTCCACCGTCAGCTGCTCGGGACGGAGATTGAGCATCTCGTCGTCGGGCAACGGTACTCCTGCCGGGAAAAGACCGCGCAGGGAATTGCGCAGAGTCTTGCGCCGCTGGTTGAAAGCTGTCTTTACCACGGTCTTGAACCGCTGCGGGTCACATCCGGGATCGGTCACGCTGTTGCGCGTCATCCTTATCACGCCGCTCTGCACCTTGGGTGGCGGGCAGAATACCTCAGGACCCACCGTGAATAGATATTCCACGTCATACCACATCTGGAGCAGCACGCTCAGTATGCCGCGCGCCTTGCTTCCGGCCGGGGCGGCGATACGCTCGGCCACTTCCTTCTGCAGCATGCCCGAGCACACGGTCACGCGATCCTTGTAGTCGAGCACGTGAAAGAATATCTGCGATGATATATTGTAAGGGTAGTTGCCTATCACGGCTATCGCCGGGGCGTCGTGAAACACACGGTCAAGATCGAGCTTAAGGAAATCCGTGCCGAGAATGCGGCTGTCGAGCAGCGGGAAATTGCGCTTGAGATAGTCCACGCTCTCGGTATCGATTTCAGCCACCTTCAGATCGCGGCCGTCGGCAATGAGATATTTGGTGAGCACACCCATGCCCGGCCCCACCTCAAGCACCGGCAGATCGGGAGCCACGTCGAGCGTAGAGGCAATGCGGCGAGCCACATCCTCGTCGGTGAGGAAATGCTGTCCGAGAGCCTTTTTAGGCTTCACTTCAGGGCGATGGCTTTTGGATGGTGTCTTGCTCATGGTTGCCGGATTACTGCATGATCGATTGATTTCGCCACAAAGGTAGCGAAATTTTCCCACACTCCGCCGCGAAAATGGAAAAATCCCCGAAAATAACCCTGAGGATGATCCTGACTGACTCCGGCAACTCTGACAACGCTGCGGGAATCCCTCACCCGATTTTTTCGCCGAGGCGGGGGCGGATAACGAGCGAGGCGAGGATGAGGCCGAATGTGGCGGTGATGTGCATCATGGCGCCATTGACGGCTACTTTTCCGTAGCTGAGGGCGGTTTCGCCCGAGAGGTCAACGGCTTCGGGATGATTGGCGCGCAACTCGGGGGAGTAGACGCACTTGAATTTTCGCCGCGGCATCTGTCCCGACTTCTTGAAGCGGCGCCGCAGTGCGGCGGCGAGTGGGCAGCCCGTCACTTTCCAGAATTCGGCCACGGAGATTTTCAGCGGATCCATCTTCAGGGCGGCGCCCATTGAGCTGAAAAGTGTGGTGCCGGCTGCCGTGGCGTTGAGGATAAGAAGTGCTTTGTCGGCGAGCGAGTCGATGGCGTCGATCACGTAGTCATAGTCGCTGAGGTTAAAGCCGTCGGCCGTAAGGGCATTATAAAACCCCTGCACGGCCACTATGTCGGCCTCAGGGGCTATATCGAGCAGGCGACGTCGCAATACGTCGGTCTTTTCCTGTCCTATTGTGGAGTGCAACGCGGGGAGCTGGCGGTTGATGTTGGATGGTGCCACGCAATCGGCGTCGACTATGGTGAGATGACCTACGCCCGACCTTATGAGCGCTTCGGCTGTCCATGCGCCCACGCCACCTGTGCCGAACAGTATCACGCGGCATGAGCGGAGGCGGTCGAGGCCGTCAGTGCCGGTGAGCAGCGCCACGCGGCTTAGCGGGTCACACGACGGGATCATGCTTGAACACGGGGATGTCTTCCTCGATCATGTCGGCGGGGTTGAGATCGTCGGCTATGCGGGAGAAAGCCGAGCTGATCTTGTCCCAGAGAGAGCGGCGCTCCATCTTGATGTGGATGTTGACGTCGGAATTTTTCTTGTTGAGGAATATTATGGCCGAAGGGAGCACGATGGCGACTACTTCGGAAAACTCGAGTATCTGGTGGATACGGTCGAGGGGAATGCATGCAAAGGGGGATGCCGGGTCGATCGATGTGATATAAAGATCGTTGTCGTCGATTATGATGCCGTGGTTTTCGAAGGCGTAATCGAAGAGCAGGGCAAGGTTCAGATCCTCGGGGCGGCGGGGAGCCTTGTCGTATTGACGGTAGATGGAGTCGATGACAGCTTTTGTTACCATATCAAGTAGTAGTATTAAAATGGCAAAAAGTGACGTGCCGTTAGTTCCGTGAATTGAATGAGTGAATAAAGATAGATTTCTTAGTTTTGCTGTATTAACAACATTTTGCAACTAAGTATGGTTTATGTCAGGAGTCTTTTTTTGCGCCCTTCGCGGAATTTTTAACGATTGTTTTATGCAAGGTGTTGAAATGCGTTATGTTAGGTCGCTTTTTAGCTAATGTTAAAAAATAATCATGTCACTCCCGCGGAATGTCTCTCCGGGAGAGTGACATGTTAAAAGAAGTATTTTTCACCGGCCTGAGCCGGGTATCATCATGCGAGGAAGCCTAAGAGCACACCGGCTGCAACTGCCGAGCCTATCACGCCGGCCACGTTGGGACCCATGGCGTGCATGAGCAGGTAGTTGGACGGATCGTATTCCAGACCGAGATTGTTGGAGATACGGGCCGACATGGGCACGGCCGATACACCGGCGTTACCGATAAGCGGGTTGATCTTCTTGTCTTTGGGAAGCACGAGGTTGAAGAGCTTCACGAAGAGCACGCCGCTCGACGATGCGATGATGAAGGCCATGAAGCCGAGCAGGAAGATGAAGATGGTCTCGGCGGTGAGGAACTCGGTGGCCTGAGTCGATGCACCTACGGTCATACCCAAAAGGATGGTCACGATATCGGTAAGGGCGTTGGATGCGGTCTTGGCCAATCGGTTGGTAACGCCGCACTCACGCAGCAGGTTGCCGAAGAAGAGCATACCGAGCAGGGGTATACCCGAGGGTACCACGAAGCAGGTGAGGATGAGACCCACGATTGGGAAGAGTATCTTCTCGTTTTGCGACACGGCGCGGGCGGGTTTCATCTTGATGAGGCGCTCCTTTTTAGTGGTGAACAGGCGCATGATGGGCGGCTGTATCACGGGCACGAGTGCCATATAGGAGTAAGCCGACACCGCGATGGCGCCCATGAGGTTGGGAGCGAGCTTCGACGACAGGAAGATTGCCGTGGGGCCGTCGGCACCGCCGATGATGGCGATGGCACCGGCCTGGTCAGGGGCGAAGCCGAGCAGGAGGGCTACTATATAAGCGCCGAAGATACCAAACTGGGCTGCCGCGCCTATGAGCATCAGCTTGGGATTGGCGATCAGAGCCGAGAAGTCGGTCATGGCGCCGATGCCCAGGAAGATGAGGGGCGGATACCATCCGGCCGACACACCGTTGTAGAGGATATTGAGCACTGAGCCTTCCTCGTAGATGCCTATTTCAAGGCCGGCGGTGGTGTTGAACGGGATGTTGCCGATAAGTATACCGAAACCGATCGGAACAAGGAGCATAGGCTCGAAATTCTTCTTGATGGCGAGCCAGATGAAGAAGAGGCCCACGATGAGCATCACGATGTGTTCCCACGTAGCGTTGTAGAAACCGGTTAGATGCCAGAATTCCGAGAGATTTTGTAGAAGGAAATCACCGAATGACATAGTGACAGATGGAATTACTGATGGATATTACATGAAAATGTGATAAGAATGTGACTGTCACCGGTATCATTCGATGGTCACGAGCACTGCGCCCTCGAGCACCGAGTCGCCGGGATTTACGGAAATCGATGCCACGCGGCCGTCATATCCGGCATGGATGGCATTTTCCATCTTCATGGCTTCGAGCACGAGCACTGTATCGGCAGCCTTCACCTGGTCGCCTACCTTCACGTTGATGTTCATTACCACGCCGGGCAGGGGGGCTTTGACCTGATTGCCGCTGCCTGAAGTTGCCTTGGCCGAGGCGATGATCTTGGCGCCGGTGTCGGTGCGGGGAGCTGCTACGGGACGCGGAGTGTTGACGATGGTCACGGGCTTCTCGCTCTTTTCAAATTCCACTTTGTAAGGTACACCGTTGACCTGCACGGTGGCAAGGCCGTTGTCGATGTCGCCTATTGCTACGGTATAGCTGTTACCGTTGATTTTATATTTGTATTCTTTCATGACTGATTGGATTTGTGGGGATTAATGGCGGTTGGGAATCTCGCGCATGCCGTAGATCTTGGAGTTCCAGGGTGAGTAGGCGCGGCGGAGCTTCTTGATGGTGAGCACGGTGTTCTCGCTGTCGTGGGTGTCGAGGTGCTCGTGGAGAGCCATCACGATAGCGGCGATAGCCTCGCCGGAGTCACCCTCGGCATGATGAGCCGGGTCGTCGGTCACGGTGGCAAGGGTCTTGCTCTTGCGGCGGCGCGACATGTTCTCGCCTATCTTGCTCAATCCGTAGAAGCAGATGCTGAGGATAAGAAGCGCGCTGAACACTATGGCCATGGCCATGATGGCCATACCGATACCATTCTCGTCCTGCTCGGCAAACATTTCCACCTTGCCGTTGGTCGACTTGATGATGTTGTTGCTCGAAGGGGTGATGTAATGGCTGTCGGAGCCGTCGCGCACCTCCCATTCGCCCTGACCGTCCTCGCTGCGGGCGTAGGACTGGCCGGGAAGGAGCGATGCGGGTATCACCACCTCGTCGATGAGCGAGATGCCGTTGGCATCATAGATGGCGATGTAGTTGTCCTCACCGGGAGTGAGAACGAAGTTGGTGTGGAACGTGCCGCGGTTGGGCTGGCCGTCGGCCCAGAAGATGACGTGCTGGCGCGAGGGAATCTCGGTGTTGACGTCGCCTAAGGGCACAGGATATTTCTTGGGATTAGTGCTGTCGTTGGTCAGGTAGACGCTCGATATTTCCAGCGGCCCGAAAGTGGAGTTGAAAAGCTCGATCCAGGCAGTGTGGTTACCGAAGTCGTCGACCACGCTTGAGTCGTTGACCACCATCACTTCATTGATGCGCAGTCCGCGTCGACCCTGTGCCATCATCGAGAGCGAGATGCCCGCGATGGCGACCAACAGCATGAAAAGACGTTGTTTCATTACGGTGTCGTGAGTTGTGGTAGGGTTGATGATTACTTTACTTATTCACCTTGACGCAGCATCACAGAGGTATGTTGCCGTGTTTCTTGGCAGGATTGATCACCTTCTTGGTGGCGAGCTGCTGCAGGGCGCGGATGATGCGGAAGCGGGTGTTGCGGGGCTCGATCACATCGTCGATATAGCCGTAGCGGGCTGCGTTGTAGGGGTTGCAGAAGAGCTTGTTGTATTCTTCTTCCTTCTCCTTGAGCACCTTTGCGGGATCGTCGCTTGCCTTGGCTTCCTTGGCGTAGAGTACTTCTACGGCACCGGCACCGCCCATCACGGCGATTTCAGCCGTAGGCCATGCGTAGTTCATGTCGCCGCGGAGCTGCTTGCACGACATCACGATGTGGCTGCCGCCGTAGCTCTTGCGGAGTGTCACGGTAACCTTGGGCACGGTAGCTTCGCCGTATGCGTAGAGCAGCTTGGCGCCGTGGAGTATCACACCGTTGTATTCCTGGCCGGTACCGGGGAGGAATCCGGGCACGTCGACGAGTGTGACCAGAGGAATATTGAATGCGTCGCAGAAGCGCACGAAGCGGGCTGCCTTGCGCGAAGCGTTGCTGTCGAGCACGCCGGCAAGGAACTTGGGCTGGTTGGCCACCACGCCCACGGCCTGACCGTTGAAGCGGGCGAAGCCGATGATGATATTCTTGGCGTAATCACGCTGGATTTCAAGGAATTCGCCGTTGTCGATGATAGCGCCGATTACCTCATACATGTCGTATGGACGGTTGGCCGAGTCAGGGATGATCTCGTTGAGTGAGTCTTCGAGACGGTCGATGGGGTCAGTGCACTCTACCAACGGGGGTTCCTCAAGGTTATTCTGGGGAATGTAGCTGAAGAGCTTGCGGATGATGCTCAGGGTCTCCTCGCCGTCCTCGGCTGCGAAGTGAGCCACACCGCTCTTGGATGCGTGAACCGATGCACCACCCAGAGCCTCCTGAGTCACATCCTCGCCTGTCACGGTCTTTACTACCTTCGGGCCGGTAAGGAACATGTAGGAGATGCCCTTGGTCATGATGGTGAAGTCGGTGAGCGCGGGAGAGTAAACGGCACCGCCGGCGCAGGGGCCGAGGATACCCGAAATCTGGGGTATGACGCCCGAAGCCAGAATGTTGCGCTGGAAGATTTCAGAGTAGCCTGCGAGGGCGTTGATACCCTCCTGAATGCGGGCGCCGCCCGAGTCGTTAAGGCCTATGATGGGAGCGCCCATCTTCATGGCCATGTCCATGACCTTGCAGATCTTCTGGGCCATGGTCTCGCTGAGCGAGCCGCCGAATACGGTGAAGTCCTGTGCGAACACATATACGGGACGACCGTAGATTGTACCGAAACCGGTCACCACGCCGTCGCCCAGATAAGACTTCTTCTCCTGGCCGAAATTGTGGCAGCGGTGGCGCACAAACATGTCGATTTCTTCAAACGAGCCCTCGTCGAGGAGCTGTGCTATACGCTCGCGGGCGGTATATTTTCCTTTTTCGTGCTGTTTTTGGATAGCCTTTTCGCCGCCGCCGAGGCGTGCTTCCTCGCGCAGAGCGATGAGTTCTTTTACTTTTTCAAGCTGATTGCTCATGGGTGGGATTGTATGGATTGGTTAAATGACTTGAGAATCGGTCCGCGCTGTTGGGCCGATTCTCAAGCCATGATGCTGATAATTACTTGTTGGGATCCTCGCAGAGCTCAAGGAGTGCGCCGCAAGTGCTCTTGGGGTGAAGGAAAGCGATGTTAAGACCCTCGGCGCCCTTGCGGGGAGCCTTGTCGATAAGCTGGCAGCCCTTTTCCGAAGCCTCGGCAAGAGCGTTGGCCACGCCGTCTTCCATAGCGAAAGCGATGTGCTGTATGCCGCCGCGACCGCCGTTTTTCTCGATGAATTTGCAGATTGCGCTTTCGGGAGCGGTGCCCTCGAGAAGCTCGATCTTGGTCTGACCTACCTTGAAGAAGGCGGTGCGCACTTTCTGGTCGGCAACTTCTTCGATAGCGAAGCACTTGAGACCTAATACGTTTTCATAGAATGCAATTGCCTCCTCAAGATTAGGCACTGCGATACCTACGTGTTCGATGTGAGAAATATTCATAATAACGTTATAATGAGTAGTTTATTCATGATTTTCTGCCGTCGTGGCCCGGCAGGCCGCGACGGCAGTGCAAAAGTAGCGAAAAATATTGAACCTACCGCTTTTTCAGCGGTAAAAAATTATCGGTCAGAACAAGGGGAACGAGGAGGTGGTGTAGACATACTTCTGCAGGAAGGAGCGGTTGTCCATGCAGAGCATCAGGATACCCTGGATGAGGGTGAGCAGTTCCCATGCGCCGCAGGTGCACACGGTGATGAGGATGGTGAGCAAGCCCGCGGTGGTCTTGCCGAGATAGAAGTATTGCACGCCCAGTCCGCCCAAGAATATTGCCAGCAGAGCTGCCACGCCGCGGCTTTTGCCTGAGCGGGGATCGCTGTCAAATGGATTGTTGCGCATCAGATACTCGTTTTCAAAGTTGTTGCCTTCGCCGAAGGGCGGGGGAGTGGGGTTGCTGTAATTGTTGTCGTAAGGATATGCCATGATTATCAGGTTTTAATTGTTTTGTGCAAATGTAATGTTTGTAAGCATCCGAAAACAGCCGTCTTGATGGGATAAAAAAAATCGCAGGGAGTTATCCTTGCGATTTTTTGTAGCAAT
>JAIDSW010000015.1 GCA_029061025.1 Duncaniella sp. | reverse complement strand
GTTATGCGGTTGAGTTTGCCCGAACCGTTCTGCTCCACGGTGCCACCGGGCACGCACGTGGGATTGTCGTTGGTGAACAGTCGGGTGAATATCTGGTAAATGACGGGTTTATTTTCCATAATCGAGTGTGAAGGTTATTTTCTGAATCCCACTTTGATGAGCTCGCGCATCGTTGTCTCGTAGCCTATACGGAACACTCTCTCGATCTGTGCGAGACTGAATACTTTATAAGTGGCTATATCGTCTATTGTAATGGCGAGGTCGCAAAGTTTCATGTCGGCTCGGGCATTGGACTTTACCATTATGTCGTAGGTGCGCTGGGCTACTTCCATTATCGAGTCGGCCGGTCCGCGGTCGGGCACGGGGCTGCAGTTTACGCCTATCACATATTTACATTTATCGCGGAGCGCCCACGCGGGAAGATTGTGAAGCACACCGCCGTCGACATAAGTATGCCCGTCGATCTTCACAGGCTTGAACACGATGGGGATGGAGCACGAGGCTGCGACTCGCTCGGTGATCTCTCCGTCGTAGAATGCCACCGGAAGGCCTTGGTCAAGGTCGGTGGCGCATACGATCGAGGGGATGGGAAGCTCCTCGATATTCTTGTAAGTGCGTAGATTTTCCTTCAGGAAGTTCTTGAACCCGTCCATGTTGAAAAATCCGCCGTTGGGCATTCCGAATTTTGCGAAATCCGTGAATTTAGCTGTCGCAAAAGCTTCGAGAATCTGAATGGGAGTGAGACCGGCGGCGTAAAGCACCGTGACGACCGATCCGGCGCTGACTCCGGCGATAACGTCGGGACGGATGTGCATCTCTTCAAATGCCTGCAGAGCACCCGCATGTGCGAATCCTCTTGCTCCGCCGCCGCTCAGAGCGAGACCTAACCGATAGGGCTTGAAACTGAATTTGAATACGTTTAACATATTGCTACAAAAGTAATCAAAATATTTGGAAACAGACGATTTGTTAATATTTATGAATAGTTAAAAACAATGTACTACTGTTAAAATATGTATTATATTAGAAAAGCTGTGCGATATAGGCCGACGGGTTGCGGAAAAATGAGTAATTTAGCACCTTGAAATGCCCGTAGCATAGCTGAAATGCGGGGAAAATTGAAATTTTTACATGGAACAAGATAAAAAAATCAGGGTGGGAATCACCCACGGTGACATAAATTCTATTGCTTACGAAGTGATAATCAAGGCGCTTGAAGATGATAGGCTGCTGGAGCTTTGTGATGTGATAGTGTATGGCTCATCGCGCATGGCACGCGAGCATGGTAACATGATGGAGCTTCCCGAAGTGAAATTCAATGCTATTGAATCGGCATCCGACTGCCAGCCGGAGCGATATAATATTATTAATGTGGTCGACGACGATACGGAACTTAACATCGGGCAGTCGACCGAAAAGGCAGGGCAGGCAGCTTTCGCTGCTCTCGAAAGAGCCGTGGCTGACCTGCGCGAAGGTGACATCGACGTGCTTGTAACCGCTCCTATCAACAAGCACAATATTCACTCGTCGTCATTCACATTTCCCGGTCACACCGAATATCTCGAATCATCGCTCGGAAATCCCGGCGACGCACTCATGATCATGGTCAGCGACCGCCTGAAAGTGGCGCTCGTCACCATTCATCTTCCTATTGAAGAAGTGGCGCAGCACGTCACCCGGGAGCTCGTTGAAAACAGTATACTACGACTGGAAGAATCACTCAAGGCCGATTTCGGTATTCACAAGCCCCGCATCGCCGTGCTTTCGCTCGACCCGCATGTGGGCGACAATGGAGTGATAGGCAAAGCCGACGCTGAAATAGTGGCCCCCGCCATAGCCGAAGCAAAAGCCAAAAAGGTGCTCTGTTTCGGCCCTTATTCGGCCGACGGATTTTTCGGTAGCGGAGCATACACAAAATTTGACGGCGTGCTCGCTATGTATCACGATCAGGGACTCACACCGTTCAAGCTTATTGCCGGAGAAGAAGGCATAAACTTCACGGCAGGGCTGCCATATGTGCGCACCTCGCCCGATCACGGCACCGCTTATGATATTGCCGGCAAAGGTGAGGCTGACCCCGCTTCGATGCGCAATGCCATATACAAGGCGATCGATATATTCCGTAACCGCCGGTCGCACGCCGAAGCGACAGCCAATCCTCTCCGCAAGCAGAACTTCGACCGCGGCAGCGACAAGGTGCCCCGCGAGGCTAAGAAATCCAATCAGTAATCTATTATCTTATAAACGTTTCAACAGATGCACTACGGAATTATCGCCGCCGGCGAAGGCTCCAGACTCGTAAGTGAAGGGGTCGCTCTCCCCAAGCCGCTCGTGAAACTCAACGGCGTGCCTATGATAAAGCGACTCATCGACATATTCATGGAATCAAGTCCCGAGAGCCTGAGTATAATAGTCAACGAGTACATGACCGAAGTCAGGACATTTCTTGAAAGTCTCCATCTTCCCGTGCCCTTGAATCTCGTGGTCAAGACCACGCCGAGCTCCATGCACAGCTTCTATGAAGTGAGCAAGATGATTCCCGATGGCAAATTCTGTCTTACGACCGTTGACACTATTTTCCGTGCCGAAGACTTCCGCCGTTATATCGATGCCTTTATGGCTGAGGACAAAGCCGACGGTTATATGGCCGTAACGCCTTTTATCGATGATGAAAAGCCTCTGTATGTAGC
>JAIDSW010000149.1 GCA_029061025.1 Duncaniella sp. | reverse complement strand
GATGAAAACCGCTCCCGGCACCATCGACGGCGAGGGCAACTACGTGCTTCTCGGCGACGACGATCCCGAAGAAAATCTTCTCAGCAGCCGCGGCAAGCAGGATCACGGACCGGAATACATCACCGTGTTTGACGGCCTGACCGGCGGCGAACTCGCCACCATCCCCTACCACACTGACTATGCCGCCGGCAAGAGCTACTGGGGCGATAGCAATCAGAACCGCTCCGAGCGCTATCTCGCAGCCCTGGCATATCTCGACGGCCCCGATGCCAACCCGAGTCCCATTTTCGCCCGCGGATACTATTCCGGCGCATTTGTGGGAGCTTATGACTGGGACGGCACTACACTCAAGGAGCGCTGGGTGAGCCGCAACACCGAGAGCGGCAAAGGTCTGTGGGGCGAAGGCGCCCACTGGATTTCCGTGGGTGACTGCGACGGTGACGGCAAGCAGGAAATAGTCTACGGCTCGGCAGCCCTCGACCACGACGGCAGCCTGCTCTACCGCACCGGTCTGAAACACGGCGATGCCCTCCACCTGGGCGACTTCCTCCCCGACCGTCCCGGCCTGGAAGTATTCATGGTACATGAGGACAGTCCCTATGGCTGCGATCTGCGCGACGCTGCCACCGGTCAGCTCATATATCATCAGACCGCTTCGGGCGATACCGGACGCGGCGTGATAGGTCACTTCGACTCATCGAAGAGTGCTTCACAGTATTCCCACAGCTCCGATCCCGGTCTGCACGACTGTCTTACCGGCGAGCGCTACACCGACGGCTGGAACCCCGGCGGTGGCGGCTCGATGAACAACCGCATCTACTGGGACGGCGACCTCTACGACGAGCACTACGACAAGAGCTGTCTCGCAAAATGGAATCCCGAGTCCGGCGGCTTCTGGCGTCTGCAGGTCAACAAGACCAACTATACTATCGGAAAGCTCAACAACAGCTCAAAATACAATCCCTGCGTGCTTGGCGACCTGCTCGGCGACTGGCGCGAAGAAATCGTGCTGTGGGACGAAAGCACATTTGAGCTTCTCATCAATGCCACCAGCTATACCTCTGATTACCGCATACCTCACCTGATGGACGACCCCAACTACCGCGTGCAGGTCGTAAACCAGAACTGCTGCTACAATCAGCCCCCTCACCTGTCGGTTGACCCCGCGGTAGTGTATGCCGATAATCCCAATGTAGCTTCGCAGGAAGATAAGATGTCGGGCATCGAAAACATCGCTGTAGACAGCAACAACGATGCAAACGAAGCAATCTACAATCTCCAGGGTATCCGCGTCGACCGCATCACCGTGCCCGGTATCTATATCCGCGGCGGCAAGAAAATCCGGGTCAATTAATCTTATTGATTAACAATTAATAATTAAGGATTAATGACGGTCAAGCACAACCTCATTAATCCTTAATTATAAAAACATAATACACAAATCATTAATCATTAATAAAAAGAGTAGTGGACTACACGAAATTAAAGTTTACGCCCGAGAATATCACAAGTCTCGATCAGGACGATGTGTTTGTATTCGGCAGCAATCTGCAAGGCCTTCATGCAGGTGGCGCAGCCCGCGTGGCGCTGGAAAAATTCGGTGCCGAACTTGGCAACGGCGACGGCCCGCAGGGTCAGTCATACGCCATCCCCACCATGCAGGGCGGCGTGGAGACAATAAAGCCCTATGTCGACAAGTTTATCGACTACGCCCGCGAATGTGACCAGAATACATTCTACGTCACCCGCATAGGCTGCGGTATAGCCGGATTTACCGACGAAGAAATAGCTCCGCTTTTCGACGAGGCTATAGATCTGTATAACGTAAGACTCCCCGAGTCATTCGTAAAAGTGATTCTCGCTAACCGCGCAAAGCGCGCAGCGGCTGAGTAAATCAGAACCCGTTACGATGCACCCGCTCAGGCTTCCACTTATCCATAGGTGGCTGCGCCGTGAGCGGGTGTCCTATCGGAATAAGGCTGAACGGCACTACACCCGCAGGGATGTTAAGAATTTCAGCCACGGCTTTCATGCGGTCATCGTGGGGATACAGACATGTCCACACTCCACCGAGGCCGAGCGAATGAGCGGCGAGAAGAATATTTTCAGAAGCCGCCGACACATCCTGCATCCATAGCGTGGAATCATCGCCGTCAAGAAAGCGATCCTCGTTGCCGCACACAACTATCACAAGCGGTGCATGCGCAGCCATCTTGGCATAAGGCAGCGCAGCCGCCAGGCGCTCACGCAGAGCGGCATCATCTACGGCAATCAGTTCCCACGGCTGGCGGTTGACTCCCGTGGGAGCGCACATGGCAGCGTGAAGCAGCGCATCGGTATCGTCGGCTGATACCGGTTGGTCGGTATAGCGTCTCACGCTGGTGCGTGTGACTATATTTTCATAAGCGGGATTAACTGTTTTCATCTTATCATTTTTTAAGTAGTAACGCTCTCCAGCCTCCGCATGTTCATAGTAATTAACTTACGCGACGAGAACTTTCGATTCCGGGAAAATGTTATAATATTAAAATTGAAAACAAACTTAACATTGACAAATTATGAACTACACTGACGCTATCAAATCCACTCCCGTGGTACTCGTGGAATTTTTCGCAACCTGGTGCGGCCACTGCCGCGCAATGGCTCCCGTGGTTGAACAGATCAAAGAACTTCTCGCCGGTCAGGTCGACGTATATCAGCTCGATATTGATCAGAATGCCCATCTTGCGGATGTGGAAAAGATCACCGGTACACCCACCTTCATCATCTACCGCGACGGTAAACCCGTATGGCGCGAAAGCGGCGAGATGGACGGACAGTTCCTTCTCGACAAGATTCAATCGTTCATGTAATATTCCACCGTCATGCCGTCACACAACAAATTTCCGCTCCTTATCAACGATTATCTTGAGGCGCTCGGTGTACCCCACACCGACAGTTATACCGCCGACCGCCTCAAGGCAATGCCGTTTCACACCCTGTTCGGATTAACCAAACTTCTCGAAGAGTATGGTGTGAAATCTGAGGGCTACCGACTCGGCGATAAGGATGAAATATCCAAGATAACGCCCCCGTTTCTTGCCGGCACACCCGCGGGGTTCGTAATCGTGACAGGCATTGACGGTGACAACATAAGTTACCGCACGCTCGGAGTCGACGAAAAGATTCCGGCCGACGAGTTCAAGCAGGCTTGGGACGGTGTGGTGCTTCTCTCGTTTCCCGCCGAGAACGCCCGGGAGCCCGACTATAGTGCCCATGCCCGCATCGACTTCTTTATGCGTGCCAAGAAATGGGTGCTCGCAGCGGCATGCCTGATACTGTTTGCTTATCTCTTCATCGCCAACGGTCTGTACCGGCATCTGTCAACCATCTTCGTGGCGGCGATCGATCTTGCGGGTTTATATTTCACATATCTGCTCGTACAGAAATCGCTTAAGATTCACAATCCGGCAGCCGACCGGGTGTGCAAGGTGCTTCAGGACGGAGGCTGTGACTCCATCCTCGAAATGAAAGCATCGAAGTTTTTCGGGCTTTTCGGTTGGAGCGAAGTGGGCTTCGCATATTTCTCTGTGAGCCTCATCACTCTCTTGTTGCTTCCCGGCATGATGCCCTGGCTGGCACTTTGCAACCTGTGCTGCCTGCCGTTCACTTTCTGGAGCATATGGTATCAGAAATTCCGCGCTAAGAAATGGTGCACGCTTTGCGTGTGCGTTCAGGCTTCGCTGTGGCTGCTCTTTTTCAGCTATCTGTCGGGCGGATGGTTGCGCGACATATGGCCTCTTTCGCTCAACTTTTTCGCACTCGGCCTCGCCTACCTCAGCGTTATGCTCGGGCTCAACGCCATAATGCCACTTATAGAAAACTCTCACGACAATGAAGAAAATTAAGCATATCCCTCATCCTGATTTACTGTCGGCTGAAAAACTTGCGCCGCTGCAACTCAACAGTTTCCGGTGCGAGAAGAAGCACACCCTTCTGTCGCCCGAGCAGCTTGAGAAGATAGCCGCCGATGCCGAGGCAGCCCGTAAAGCCGCCGAGTGAACGAAAGCGGCTGCAAGATTGTTAATAGTGATGTTAACATTTATCATCTCACGTTAAAATCACTATGGACTGGATAGCCGACCTTCTGCGACATAACCCCGTAATACCCATTTTCCTCACACTCGGCATAGGCTTCTGGCTGGGACGACTGAAATACAAGTCATTCACTCTCGGGC
>JAIDSW010000148.1 GCA_029061025.1 Duncaniella sp. | reverse complement strand
GTGTAGAAGTCACCGGCTTTGTCTTTGTAGAAGTTGCGGGTGCAGTGGAGGTCGCCGTTACGGAAGGTGACGTTGATGACTCCCGACGGGGGCATGGGATCGCGGTCGACTTTGTCGAAGAATTGTGTCCAGGTCTGCACTTCCACGGCGTTGCGCACGGTGCCGGTGGCTCCGTCGACAAGCACGTTGCGGTATTGCTGCGGGGTGTCGGGTCGCATCTTGAACAGGAGCACGTGGTAGGTGCCGTCAAACGTGCAGTCGCGCATTATCACATTGGAGCAGTCCCATGCCTCGCTGCCGAATGTCACGCCTGCATTTGTCTTGCCGAAGTGGCAGCGGTCGACTATCACGCGGGCCACGGGGCCGTTGGCGGGAATGGTGTCGACATAGGTGCCTTTACCGCCTTTGAGGCACACGCCGTCGTCGTTGACGTTCATGTGGCAGCGGCTCACGAGAATGTCGGTGCATGCGTCAAGGTCGATGGCGTCGGTGCTGGGGCCTTTGGGGTAGCCGTCGGTGGGCGCGAGGATGGTGACGCCGAGATATTTGATGTGGTCGCAGCGATATAGGTGATTGGTCCAGAAGCCCGAGTTGATCATGCGGATGCCCTGCACGGTCACGCCCGATGAGTTGGAAACGTAGAGCATGCGCGGGCGCAGGGCTTCGAGGTTGGTGCACTTGCGGTTGACGCGGCGCCGGAGCCAGAATTCGTCGTAGAAGCGGTGACCGTTACCGTCGATTGTACCTTCGCCGGTGATGGTGAAGCCGTCGACACCGTCGGCGTTGATGAGGGCGGCGAAGTAGTCGAGTGTCTGACCCTCAAGGCGGGTCTTGACGATTTCATAGTGGGTGATGGCATCAGAGCCTTTTATCTTGGCGCCTCGCTGCAGATGCAGGTGGGTGCCGGGGCGGAAGAATAGCGAGCCGGTGAGGAAAGTGCCTTCGGGCACCACGATCACGCCTCCGCCGTTTTCGGCCGCGAGGTCTATTACCTGCTGAATAGCCGAGGTCTGAATGAGGGTGGAATCAGCGTCCGTAACGCCATGGTCGGTGATGACGTATTGCTTGCCGAGCGATTCGAGCAAGGGGACAGATGTGTCGTTAAACCACGGGTCTACGGCCGAGCCGTCGGGAAAGGTGGTAAACTGTGCGCTGAGCGCCGATGCCGTAGCCAAAGCGGCGATGCCGAGTATATTGCGGAGTTTCATGGCAGAAAAATAATATGGCGGGAGTGTCGAGCTCCCGCCTGGTGAAAATGAGTTGAAAATCAGAGGAATTTGTCGCCGTAGGCTATCTTGGCGTCGTTGACCATAAGCTTGATGCGCTGCTCCTCGCTCTTGGGGCAGACGAGAAGCACGTCGCCCGAGTCGGCGATTATATAGTCGTTGAGCCCCTTGACCACCACGAGCTTGTCGCCGCTCACAGCGAAGATGTTGCCTGTCGACTCATAGGCGAGCACGCGGCAGTTTTGTGTCACGTTGGCGGCCTGATTCTTGGGCGAATTGTCGTAGAGGGCGCTCCATGTGCCGAGGTCGTTCCAGCCGAACGATACTCGCTGCACATAAACGTTTGAAGCTTTTTCCATCACCGCGTAGTCAATCGAAATGGCGGGGCACGACTGGAAATTCTGCTCTATCCAAGCCTTTTCGCCGCCGGTGCCGAATGCCGACGCACCCTGCTCAAACGAGGCGTGCAGGTCGGGCGCATGCTTTTCCAGAGCCGAGAGTATGGCTCGGGCACTCCAGAGGAATATACCGGAGTTCCACACGAATTCGCCCGATTCAAGGAATACCTTTGCCAGCTCGAGGTCAGGCTTCTCGGTGAATGTCTTCACGCGCGATATGGTTTCGGTGACCGGTTCGCCCACCTGAATGTACCCGTAGCCGGTCTCGGGGCGCACCGGGTCGATGCCGAATGTGAGCAGCGAATCGGTAGCCTCCACGAATTCAAATCCCGTGAGCACGCATTTCTCGAAGATGCTCTCGCGGGTGATCAGATGGTCGCTCGGCGTCACTATCATCGAAGCCTGCGGGTCGCGCGAGGCTATGTGGCGCGCCGCCCAGGCGATACACGGAGCGGTGTTGCGGCGCGCCGGTTCGAGCAGAATATTTTCCTTGCGTATTTCAGGGAGTTGCTCGGCCACCAGGGGAGCGTAGCGGGCGTTGGTGACGATGATTATATTTTCCTTGGGCACTATGGGAAGAATGCGGTCATACGACATCTGGAGCAGCGATCGGCCCGTTCCGAAAAAGTCGATGAACTGCTTGGGGCGGTCTTCACGGCTGTAGGGCCAGAAACGGCTTCCGACACCGCCGCACATTATCACACAATAGCGATGAGGGGTTGACATGATATGGGGTAGATTTAGGTTATTGTAATTTTTACAGGGCTAAATTTACGATATTTTTTTGAGAAAAAAGCTATCAAGCGCGGAAAAATGACGAATTTGATTCTATGATTGAAGCAGCTTCAAGTCAAAAAACAATATCCTGCTTTTCAGCCTTTCGGATAATTCGATACCGAAAGCAAGTTTTTCGGCTTCTTCGCTTCTATAAAGAGGCTTAAATCCGTTTTTAATGTAAAAATGAAGAGTGTCGGGTGAATTATAGGCATCTACAATTATATAGCGGCATGCAGCTTTATTATTCTCGTCAACAAACCAATATTTCAGTGCATCCATAAGCTGTGTACCTACATTGAGCCCTTTGCCGCGGCAGTTGCTGTTTACGCCGAGCCTGCCTATAAGCACGGCCGGATAGCTGCGATGGCGTTTGCCTTGCGGAATCTTGCGTTGGAGATAATTCCGTGAAGGATTATCAAGACTGAAAGTTTTTATGCCATCGTAGGCGAGTGTAGCTATAGCTACGATTTCCTTGTCGTTATTACGATTGATCCAGCAATAGCTCTTACCAAGCAATTCCTTTTCATAAAGGAAAGCGTCATTGGCAAAGTAATCGTCAAGATCGGTATCGCCACAACAAAACGGTTCACAGTACTCTGCCACCTCCGGAGTGTAGGGTACCATAAACGTCTGCTCTACAAAGTTGTAATCAGTCATTTCCTTGTAGGGGGAAATATGATGTTTCGAGCGCTTTCGAGCATGGTCGTCAGGGTCTTCCGCTGCGATTCCGAGAGCTTGGGAGTGGGTAATTTCCCGTTGCGCTCGGCTTCTTCAGTGAAGAGCTTAGCGTCATCGCCCCATAATTCCGGGGATGTCTTTATTGTCATTGCCATGATAAAATGAGTTGTTATCTTGTAACTACTTTGCAAATATACAACAAATTGCGTAATAGTTTTGTCAAGAGTATCAATTATTTCCCGAAATGGGTGCGGGTGGCGGTGCGCACGTGGCGGCGAAGGAGTATGAGCGTGATCATGGTGGGAAATGCCATGAGGGCGTAGAACAGGTCGCAGAGGCTCACGGCCACTCCGAGGGGGATGACGGCGAATACCACAAGTGTAAGAATGAAAATCACCGTGTAGTGCCGTGCTCTCCGCTCGCCCACGAGATATGCCGCGCAGCGGGTGCCATAGAACGAGTAGCTGAACATCGACGACATGGCGAAGCAGAGCACCACGGCCATGAGCAGGTATTGTCCCATAGGTATGGCTTCGCCGAATGCGCGGGTGGCAATCTCAAGCCCTTTCACGCCTTCGCCCGAGAAGTCGCCGCAAAGCAGCAGTGCAAGGGCGGTGAGCGTGCACACGAGTCCGGAGTCGATGCTGGGTCCGAGCATGGCTATCAACCCCTCACGCACCGGTTCCTTACCGGCCGACGATCCGTGCATTATCGTTGCCGTGCCTACACCGGCATCATTGACCAGCGCGGCGCGGCGGGCGCCAATCAAGGCAATACCGGCGAGCGCTCCTATCCCGGCGCGGAAGTTGAAGGCCTCGGTGAATATCGAGCCGATAGCGGCGGGTACTTCCGTGATATGTGTGACGATGATGTAGAGCACCATCAGGAAATATATGGCCACCATGCCGGGCACGAGCCAAGTGGCAACCGAGGCGATGCGCCGTATCCCGCCGAGCACCACCGCTGCCACAATCGCCGCGATGGTGATGCCGCACATGAGCCTGAACACCGCCACATGGCTGAGCCCCGACAGCGCCGCTACCGATGTGATGGCGCGCGATGAGGCGAGACCCTCGGGCGTGGTGAATGTAGCGGTAAGGGCTTCGGTGAGCTGATTGGCGTTCATGATGCAGAGCGTTCCGAAAAGTCCGGCGACAGCAAAAGTCACCGCCATCCAGTGCCAGCGGGGGCCGAGAGCCTTGTCGATAATGTGCATCGTGCCTCCTACCGGGCGACCGTCGGAGCCGGTGGAGCGGTAGCGGGTGGTGAGCACGCCTTCATAATATTTTGTCGACATGCCCACGATGGCGCTTACCCACATCCAGAATATCGCTCCCGGGCCGCCCATTACTATGGCTATGGCCACGCCTGCGATATTGCCCATGCCTACGGTGGCCGCCACTACCGACGCCAGTGCCTGCACCGACGAGATTTCATCGCGCCCCGCGGCCTGCTGCTTGCGGCGCAGCTCGGCCAGCGCGTGGCGGAAATATCGCAACGGCACCATGCCGGTGTAGAAAAAAAGGAACAATCCGCCCCCTATCAGTAAGAAGAAGAGCGGATAGCCACATATCGTATCGGCTATGGCTGTGATGGAGCCTGCCATATGTATCAGCGCTTGCGGTTACGCACGCTGCGTGCGGCCGACGATGAGGTCGACTTGGGTTTCGAGGATTTGGGTTTCGACGCCTTTACGGGCTTTGATGCCGATGAGGAGTCCTTAGAGCCGCGCTTTGACTTCACGGCGCGCGACGAGCGGGCGGAGCGAGGAGCAGGCTTGTCGACCGAGGTGGAGTCGGCGGCTGCAGCAGCCAGCGCTTCGGCCTCCTCGCGGGCTTCGCGGCGTGCGCGGAGGTCGGCGAGCGAGGGCACCCACAGTTTTTCCTCAAATGTATCGAGGCGGTGCTGAATGCTGTCCTGAGCGTGCTTGAGCTCCTCGGGGGTCTGGTGCATCTGCATGAGCGACTTGTTTTTCAAGTTGCGGGTCTTGTAGATTTCACCGTCGTAAAGTCCGAGCTGGAAGAAATCGTCGTAGGTGCATGTGGCCAGGTTGTTATCATCGTCCACGAAAATATTCTGAGTGGAGAGATAGGGGCGGAGGTCATCGTATTTCACCCAGAACATGGGGTATTTCACCGCCTCGCCTCCGAAGTCGCCCGAGCGGTGAAGCACGGGGCAGATGGCCTCGATGCGGGTGCGCATGCGGTTGGAGCGCTTGTCAAATTCCCATTTCTCGATTATGTAGTAGGAGAGCACCTCGGTCGAGGGCACGTCTGACGGATCTATCTCATACTTGGGATGCTTCTCGGTCGAGCCCTTGGCCTGGGTATAGAGGATGTGGAAGCGGTCAAACATATCGGCCACGTTCACCTTGTAGGGGTCGGTAAACATCTCGCGGCCGTCGAGATACTCATATCCGTCGAGCTGTCCGGCAGCCACGAGGTTGAGGATGATGCGAAACAGGTTGTCCTGACCCTCGATATGCTCGTCGGGGAAGTAGAGAGCGCCGTTGGCATCCTTGGTGAGGTCGAGCTGGCGGTACATCACGCGCATCCACTGGAGTTCGGAGTCGCTTACGGGCTCTTCTTCATAGAAAGCCTGCATGCGCTGCGTCACGCCGGTCTTGTCGGCGGCAGCGTCGCGGTCGCGCGGAGAGTTGCGTTTTACGACCGACGATGAGCTTGCGTCCTGAGCCATAGCGGCGGGAGCCTGAAGAGCAAACAGGGCGGCAAGCAGGAGCGTGTATCGGATGATGAGTTTCATTTCTTTATGGATGGGGATGAGTGATATTGCTTAGTTAACTATTACTTCCACGGGGTTGAGCAGGCGTTCCACTCCGTCGGGGCCCAGGGCGCGGATGCGGGAGATGTAGAATCGCTTGCCGCGCGAGAGTCGCTTGAAGGCGTCTTTCTGGCGCTGGGAGAATTGCGCGCCGTTTGACACCTCGGGTATTGCGTTGCCCATCTGGTCGAATGTCACGGTCTCGAAGCCGAGTACCTTGAAATCGATGTTGAGCATGTCGTCGTCGATGGCGGCGTCGATGCCGGGAGCGGCGAGCAGAGTGGTCTTTGACAGGGGACGTCCTCCCTTATAGCGCTCGGGCTGGCCGTTGGCGCCGGTGAAGGATATGAACGCGACGGGATCGGGCAGCTTGCGCACGCGGAACGTCGAGGTGCTCACCGGGATATTTGACCCGTCGATCGATGCCGTCACGGTGATCACCGCATTGTCGCCCACCTTGCTCGGGCGTGCTATCCACACGTCGCCCTTGCGGGTGAGGATGCCGTTGGTCATGGTGGCGTTGACACTCGACTGCGGCACGCCGGGCACTGATATCGACATGGGGTTGTCGATGCCGGCATAGAGCACATTCATCATCGTGGCCGATACGGTGGCGGTGGGCTCCATCACCACGTAGCTCGACTGAAACGGGTGGCGGGTGGAAGATCCGTCGCCGTGGGTCACTTCGAGATAACCCGAGTAGTCAAATGTTCCGGTCGACGAGGTGCCGAGTTCATAGAGACCGTGCTCGTTGTTGAGCTTGTTGCCGTTGATGAATATTTCGGGTCGGGCGGTGGTGTCGACAGCCGCGAGCACGATGTTGGCCGAGTATTTGCTGCCGCGCATCACCATGCGCGACTGGGGGATGACGAAGGCGTTGAGCTCGTTGACGCGCACGTCGCCGGCGTCAACCGCCGCAAGAAGATTCGTCAGAGCTTCGCCCTCGGCAAAGCGGATGTCATTCTGCAGCTTGGTGAGCAGCGTCACGGCGGCCACCACGGGCTGGTTTTCAAATTTAGCCTCCTCCCATTCCTGAGCCACTACCGTGCCTGGGCGGCGGAAGGGGGCGGTGGAGAGAGCATCCTCGATTGAGGCGCGCTTGGTGGAGTCGGCTACGAGCGACACCACAAATGCGCGGTAATCGTCGACAGCCTCGCGGAGCTGACGTCCGCCGTCGGCACCGGGCGAGAGCATCACCACGGCGGCGCTTTCGAGGTCGTCGCGGCGCTGAATGTCGGCCGGATCACCGTCGGGACCGTCGGCCTCGCGCACGATTTCGAGCTTCAGCGAGTCGACCATCGAGTAGAGGCGCGCGGCACGCGAGCGCAGGTGATCGGCGCGGTCAAGCCACGGCTTGCCTTTCTCGGGATTCTGGTCGGTAAACGCCGACAGCTGCGAGTAGATGGCGTCGTTGCGGCGACCCACGCTGGCATTCGTGCGCGCCAGTCCGTCCTCGACCTGCACGAAGCCGTCGAGCACGTCGCTCGACACGTTGAGGGCGAGCATGGCGGTGAGGACGATATACATGAGGTTTATCATCTTCTGCCTGGGTGAGAGCCTTACTATTGATTCTGCCATGTGGGGAAAGTATCTTTATGAGGGGAAATTATTCGGCCGCGGGCGGCATGGCGCCGGGGCGGTACATGTTGACGGTCATAGCCGAGATCATCTTCTCGTAGACCTGATTGAGCTGCTGCATGTTGCGTGCCATCTTGTCGGTCTCCTCGCAGTAGCGGGCGCTCTGCGCGGCACTCTTCTCATACATGTCGCGTATGTCCTTTATGCCGCGGTTGACGCGGTCGATTGCGTCGAGCTGCGAAGCCACGCTCTTGAGCTGGATTTCATAGATGGTGTTGAGGCCACCGATGTTGCGGTTCAGATCGTTCATCTGATTGATGTAGCCTGTGGAGTTGGCTGCGATGTCGGCCGAGTGCTCGGTGATTGCGGTGTAGCTGGCAAGCAGTGTGGCGCTAACCTGATTGAGCGCCTCGGTGGTGGCGTGGAGGGTCTGCATCTGCGAGGCGATGGCCTGCATCTGCTCGAGATAGGCGGTGGTGGCGTTGGAAAGCTCGGCCATCTTCGAGAGCTGGCGCGCAGCCTCGGTCATCTGCGCGATGCTGTCAGAAATCGCCTGCGAATCCTCGTCAGAGAGATGCAGGGGCGATGAATCCTTCACGGTGACGGTGCCTGTGACAGAGCCTGAGGCATCGCCGGCCACACCGCTGCCGCCGCTTATCACCACTCCGCCCTGCACGCTGCCGCGGGCAAGAGGCGCGGGAATCACGGGATTGCCGTCCTCGTCAAATTCTATGTTGCGCTTGTCAAGCTCGGGAAATACGTCCTCCCAGTGGTATTCCTTGGGCGGACGGTCAAAAGCGGTGATGATAAACATCACGACCTCCGTACCCATACCTATACAGAGTAGGGCGTTACCGCCGGGAAGGTGGAGAATCTTGAACAGCGCGCCCCATATCACGATTGCGGCGCCTATACTGTAGGCGAAGTTGAAGAGACGCTGGCCTCCCTCCCAGGAGAGGAGACGGTTGAGCTTTGACTTGATTATTTCTTTATCCATTGCAGGGATAGTGTGTGTGGTAGTGGTAAAATGGTTCTGTTATTTAGCTTTTGTGCCCTTGGCAAATCCTATCTGCGAGCGCACGCAGCGGAAGCCTATGTAGGAGCGCTGCTCGTTCTGATACTCCCACATGCGAATGTCGGAGCGGATATTGTGGGCCACATCTTTCCACGAGCCGCCGCGCACTATCTTGCGCTTCATGCGGTAGGGGTCTTCCTTGGCCGCATCGTAGCGGTACTCGGGATTGAGGTCGGAGGTGAGTTTCGACACGCTCTCGGTGTAGGCCGTCGAGGTCCATTCGCTCACGTTACCGGCCATGTCGTAGAGGCCGAAATCGTTGGGTGAATATGTGCCCACCTTCGAGGTGATGAGCTGGCCGTCCTGCACGTAGTTGCCCTCCTGAGGCTTGAAGTTGGCATAGAAGCATCCTTTGTCCTCGGTCAGAGGCAGGTCGCCTTCCCAGGGGTAGATGTTCTCGCTGTTGCCGGCGCGGGCAGCATATTCCCATTCGGCCTCGGTGGGGAGACGGTATGGCTCGATATATACACCCTCGCGGCCGAGCGAGCGGCGTAGGAAGTCGGTGCGCCAGTTGGCGAAAGCGTTGGCCTGCTCCCAGCTCACGCCCACCACGGGATAGTCATTGTAGCCTCCGTGGGAGAAATACAGGCGGGTATAGGGCTCGTTGTAGGCGTTATCGAAGTCGTTGATCCAGGCGGTGGTGTCGGGATATACGTTCACGATATATGTATTCAGGAAGTCATAAGGACCGGTGAGCGAGCGGGTGATGGTCTGACGGATTATCTCGCCCTCGTCGTTGACAAAAGCGGTGTCCTTCGAGATCATGGGATTGGTCGTCGGGGTGGGTCGGTCGGTGTTATACTCGCGGCGCTCGGCGTTGGTGCGGTTCTTGCGTCGGGCGGCCTCGGTGTGGTTATACACCTCGTAGCGGTAGTTGAGCTGCTCGTGGTCGAGCTCGTGCACTCCGGTGATGGGGTTGATGCGGTATACGCTCTCGATGGCGCGGCGCTCGTCCTCGTTGGCGTTACGCCAAGGGATGGGCTTGCTCCAGTTCAGGTGAGGTGTCACGGGATTACCGTCGCGGTCCTCCTCGATCTTGAATTCCTCGTTGCCGCCGTAGGCGGGATCGGCGAGGCGCTCGCGGATGATGGAGTCGCGCACCCAGTGAACGAACTGCTTGTATTTAGAGTTGGTGATTTCGGTTTCATCCATCCAGAAAGCGTCGACCGACACGCCGCGGGCGTCGGCGCGCAGATTCCACAGACTGTCGGCTTTCGACGGGCCCATCTTTACCGAGCCGCGTGACACGAGCACCATGCCGTAGGGGGTGGGTTCGGCCCACGAAGTACCCGATACGCCGGTCACCTCGCCGCCTGTCGAGCCGTGGGAGCCTGAGGCACACGACACTACCGAGCCGAGCACGATTGAAGTAAGGAGAAAATGAAATATTTTTTTCATAAGTCGCGTTATGTGGAGTCACGCCGTCACATCAGGCGTATGCTCTTGTGTTTGTTTTTATTTTTTTCCGAGAAGTCGAGTTTCAGACTGTACCCGGCGAAGATTTCGTGGCTGCCCGACGATGCCTTGGCGATTTCCGTGGTGGGATAGTCGAAGCTGTAGCCTAAGAAGAACCCTTTGAAATCAACTCCTATCATGGCCGATACGGCATCGTTGTAGCGATAGGCAAGGCCGGCCGAAAGGAATTTGTTGTATCTCACCCGCGCCGTGACATCGAAAGTCGTGAATGTGAAATCGCTGCGCACGAGCATGGAGGGTATCACTTCAAATAACGTGTTTTTTATCGGAATATTGCTACCGGCCATGAAATATAGGGTGCGCGGAGCGGTAAATTCAAAATTTTTAGCACTTGTGCCTTCGCCCGACGCGCCGCCGGTACCCGTCTGGGAGTCGGAGGTGAATGTCACGGTGGGATTGTTGGCATGCAGCAGCGATATTCCGGCCCAGAATTTGGGGTGGTAATAGTAGGCTCCCACGCCCAAGTCGAGGGCATTGCCGCCTACGTCGTGCATCGGGATAGCCTCGTCGGTCGACTGGTGGTAGTCGTCATCGTCGGGGATAAACACTTCCGAGCCCTTGAATTTCTCGTTGAGCAGTCCCACGTTTATGGCCGCCGTAAGCACACCCTTGAAAAGGTTTATCTTATAGCCAGCCTGAAGGTCGGCGGTGATGTTGGTATAGAGACCGGCGGTCTCCTGCTGAAACATCACACCCACGCCTATGCGCTTCTTGCCTATCTTTACGGGCATGTCGCCGGTGACTATGAATGTGGTGGGAGCGTTGTCGATGCCTATCCACTGCAGTCGCGATCCGCCGCGAAGCCTGACGAAATCAGTCTCGCCCACGGCGCCGGGATTGTAGTAGGTAGGCACGGCCCAGTATTGTGTCAGGCGTGCGTCGGTCTGCGCCGTGGAGTAATGCCGCACAAGCATCACAAGTAGCAGGGGCAGAATAATATGAAGCAGACGGGTGCGTGTCATTCGAAATAGAAGGTGAAAACCACCATGTTGGAGCGCGCCTTGGCGAGCGATTGTGTTATCTTGAATTTGTCGGGGTCATCCACCAGATCGGGACGGTCGTGGATCAGGATGTCGGGCAATCCGAAGCAGAATTTTATCTCGGGGATAAACTTGAAAAACGGCAGATAGAAGTCGCAGCCGAAGCCTACAGTAAGAAATGCGTCGAAACTATTGGTCTTTATGTAGTCGCTCGACTTCTTGGCCACATCGATCGCCGCCATCACGCCGCCGGTGATGTAGGGACGGGCGTTGCGAAGACGCATGCCCGAAAATTTCAGGTCGATCGGGAGCACCACGTAGGTCGACTTGAGATTCTGCGACAGCGTGGCGCCGGTGGTGTAGTCGCGCATCGTGATGTCGCGGTTGCCGAAATACATGCCCGGCGTGAAGCGCAGGTTGAGATAAGTGCTCAGCCGGTAATCGATAAGACCGTTGACGCAGAAGCCCGGCGAGAATGCCGGCTGCTCCATGAACCACTGCTCGCCGCCGTCGGTGACGAAGCCGTTGTGGGTGAACGATATGTCCTGAGTGTGAGCTCCTATCGAAAAACCTAAGTGCCACTTGCGCATGTCGGTATACGGGCGGTTCATCAGCTTGTCGTTCAGATTCTGTGACAAAGCCGATACCACTGCCGCAAGAAGCAGAAATAGTGTTACTGACAGGCGTTTTTTCATTATCTTTTTAACGGAATTATCATCCCGAATATTGTTTAAGCCGAAATTTTACCATACCTTTGCCATATAAACATAAAAATACCCCAAATGAAAGCAATTTACATGTGTATGGCTGCCGTGGCCATGATGATGACCGCCTGCGGCAGCAAGACCTCGACCGAGAATACGACTGAGGCAGTTGAGGAAGGTGTTGAAAACCTCGTGGAGACTCCTGAAATCACCGAAGCCAACTATGAGCGCGGCACCGGTGTGATTGTCTATACCCCTACCAAATTCCCTGCCGAGGTGCAGCCTGACAAGGAACTCCCCGTGGTGATTGACTTCAACGCCACATGGTGCGGCCCCTGCAAGCGCTTCGAGCCCGTGTTTGAGGCATCGGCCAAGGCTCATCCCGAAGCCATCTATCTGTCGATCGATGTTGACGACAATCCCAAGGCTGCCGAGCAGTTTGGCGTGCACAATATTCCTATGGTAGTGGTACTGATGCCCGACGGCACTACCCGCTCGCAGGTAGGAGCTATGGACGAAGCCGAATTTGCCGAATTCCTCGGATTCTGATTCAGCCCTCATTACGATATTTCACGACGGCGCTGCCTCAATGGTAGCGCCGTCGCTGTTGTAATAATTATCCTTGCCTCGCGATAAATCGCGCCACACTCTCAAATAATGAATTATTAATCGTTAATCCTTAATTCATTAATCCTCATCGAGGGGGAAGTATTCTTCGTCGTCATATATCATGTCGTCGTCGAAGTCTTCCTCGAATTCCTCAACATCGGCGTCGGTCACGGGCGCGTTTTCAAACACAAATTCGTCTTCCTCGCGCACACGGTGGTGTCCGTCGAGCGGGCGGTGGGTGATGGGACTTACCTCGATGCGGTTGCGCTCGTCGGTGATCTCACCCCAAAGTATATCTTTCAGTTTGTCGATACCCATGCCGGTCACAGCCGAGATGAACACCGTGGGGACACCTTCGGGGAGATGATGTTTCATTTCCTCCATGAGTTCGTCGTCGAGCATATCGCTCTTGGATATGGCGAGCACGCGGGGCTTGTCGGCAAGCTGGGGATTGAATTTCTCAAGCTCGGCGGCAAGTATGTCGTATTGCGCCTGAATATCGTCGGCGTCGGCGGGAACCATAAACAGCAGCACGGCGTTGCGCTCTATGTGGCGCAGGAAGCGGAGTCCGAGACCCTTGCCCTCGCTGGCGCCCTCGATTATACCGGGGATGTCGGCCATCACAAACGAGCGGTTGTCGCGATATGACACGATGCCGAGCTGCGGCTCCATGGTGGTGAAGGGATAGTCGGCTATCTTGGGGCGGGCGGCTGATATGGCCGATAGCAGGGTGGATTTACCGGCGTTGGGGAAGCCTACCAGACCTACGTCGGCAAGCAGTTTCAGCTCCAGTATGATGCTTTTTTCTATAGCAGGTTCGCCTGGCTGGGCGTAGCGCGGAGTGCGGTTGGTGGCGCTCTTGAAGTGCCAGTTGCCCAGACCGCCGCGACCGCCGCGCAGCAACTTCACTTCCTGCCCGTCGTCGGTAACTTCGGTAAGATATTCGCCGGTCTCGGCGTCAAACACTACCGTGCCGCAGGGTACTTCCACCACCACGTCTTCGCCGTCCTTGCCGAACGAGCGTCCGGCCGAACCGCTCTGGCCGTTGCCGGCGAAGATATGCCGGCGGTATTTCAGCGGGAGCAGTGTCCACATATGGCTGTTGCCGCGGAGTATGATGTGGCCGCCGCGGCCGCCGTCGCCGCCGTCGGGGCCTCCTTTGGGTACATATTTGGCACGATGAAAGTGGCGCGATCCGGCGCCTCCCTTGCCCGAGCGGCAGAGTATCTTAACGTAGTCTATGAAATTGCTGTCAGCCATAGTGTAGTGGATTTTTAGAATTGATGTATTATTACAACCGCGCCGGGGGGCTTTTCGTTCACCTCCGGGGCGAAGTTTCACTCCGTCAGGTCGCGGTGATGTGCCATGAGCTCGCAGGCGTGGGCGTAGTCGGTGTGCGAGCCTATGTCGATCCAAGTGCCCGAGATGGGGAAGTAGCTCACTTTTCGCTCGGCAGCGATGGCTTCGGTGATGAAGTCGGTGGCGTCGGTGCGGCAGTCAGGCTTCAGTGTGGCGAGCATGGAGTCGGAGATGAGGTAGATGCCGGCGTTGGCGTAGTAGGCATACGACGGCTTCTCCTCCAGCGCCGTCACCCGGCCTGAGTCGGTGGCGAGTATGGCATAGGGCACCGACACGTTGTAGGGTATGGCAGCTATCGTGATGTCGGCTCCCGAGGCTGCGTGGTGCAGGTACAGATCTTCGTAGGATATGGTGGTGAGCAGGTCGGAATTCATCACCAGTGTGGTGCCGAGTGTGCCGGCGGGCACGAGCGCGGCGGAGCCTATAGTGCCCATGGGGAAGGTCTCGCGCACGCATTTCACATTCACTCCCGCCACGGGTTGCATAAAGTGCTCTTCAAGCTGCTCGGCGAGATAGTTGACCGTCACGGTGATGTCCTTGACCCCCACGGCGGCGAGAGCCTCGATGTTGTAGTCGATGATCGCTTTACCGGCCACTTTCACCAGCGGCTTGGGGGTGGTGAGGGTGAGCGGACGCAGGCGCTCGCCCTTGCCTCCGGCCATGATGATGGCGCGCATGGGTAGCACGGTGCGGGTGGCGGTGGTGTCGAGTATCGCGGTCACCCGGCGGCGGCCATCGAGCACCGGAATGAGATGCTTGCCCGAGCGGCGCATCTCCTTGAGGGCGCGCACGTCGATGTCGCCGTCGCGCAGATAGCTGAAGTCGCGGTGCATGGCCTCGGTGACAGGGGCGGTGAGCGGAATGCCGCGCAGCAGGGCGCGGCGTATGTCGCCGTCTGTGAGCGTGCCGGTCATCTCGCCGTCGGGCGTGGTGACGAGCAGGGTCATCTCGCTGCCCGAGAGTCGGTTGATGGCTTCGAGTGCCTGAAGCAACGTGGCGTCGCTGTGTATGATGTGATTCTTCATGTCAAATTAGTGGGTGAGGCGAGAATATTTTCGGCTGCCTGCCAGTCGAGCAGGGTATCGAGGTCAATGCTGCGCTCGGCAGGCATGGGCGAGGCCACGCGGCGGGGCATGGCGCCCAGCGGCATGGCGCGGAGTGACTGCGGATTGATCACGTAGACGGCACCGTTGTATTGCCAAGCCTTGGGAGCGTCCTGGCGGCGCGTAATAAGTCCGTCGCCTTTCGATACGTGGAGATAACCTGTGGCGGGATCGGTCTCGAAGCAGTCGTAGTAAGGATTGCACGCGGCCTCTTTCACGGTCACCACCATGTCGATGTCAGGGGTGTAGAGTGCAAGGCAGGCTTCCACGTCGGCTGCCGTGCGCAGCGGCGAGGTGGGTTGCAGGAGCACCACGCAGTCGTAGCTTACTCCTGCCGCATCGGCCTGATCCATCGCGTGAAGTATCACCTCGCGGCTTCCGGCGGTGTCGGTGGCGAGTTCGGCGGGACGAAGCCACGGCACGTCGGCACCCGCTTCGCGCGCCACGGCGGCTATATCTTCGGAGTCGGTCGATACTATCACATGCGAGGTTGCGGGCGCCATGGTAAGCGCTACTTCTATGGAGTAGACTATGAGCGGTTTACCGGCAAGCGGGCGGATATTCTTGCCCGGTATCCCTTTGCTGCCGCCGCGGGCCGGAATCACGAAAAGGGGTGTCATGAGAGAGGGTTTATATCGTAAAACTTTTTCATCTTGAGCTCGGCGGGGTCGGCTGAGGCTATCGCATCGGTAATTCGCTTGAGCGTGTCGGGACCGCAATAGGGATTGGGTGCAGTAGCGGCTACAGCGCGCATCTCGGGCGACAGGGCTTTGGCAATGGCCTCGGCGATGGAGTCGGCTGAGTCGAGGGCGTGAATCACCGAGTCGCTGCGCAGGCGTCCCTGCTGGCGTATGCCTATATCTACTGTGGGGATTCCTGCCGAAGGTACCTCGACTATGCCGCTCGATGAGTTGCCGGCTACGGCGGCCACGGTCTTTAGCGCCGAGAGATAGCGGCGGCGTCCGAGTGAGGGCACGGCAAATGCCCGCCCGTGGTTTCGGGCTACGTAATCCTCTATCATCGGGATAATGGTGCGCCCGCCGGCGTCGTTGTTGGGGTAGGTGAAGAGCACCTTGAGGGCTGGGAAGCGGTCGAGGGCGTCGAGAAGGTTGCCAAACAGTGATGCGGCCGAGTTTACGTCGAGCGTGGCCGGATGATAGGTGACGAGCAGCGTGGAGTTGTCAACCGTGAATCCTATCGATTCGCTCAGTTCGGCGGCGGTCATCGGCTCGCCGTTGAGCAGGTTGTACACGCCTATCGCTCCGGTATTTATAACCCTGTCGGGCGACTCGCCCATGGCTATTACGCGGCGTCGGTAGGTCTCGCACGCCGTAAGGTGCAGCGACGACATTTTGGTGATGGCGTGGCGGATGGAATCGTCTATCGCGCCTTCGGAAATCTCGCCTCCGGCTATATGCACCACCGGCACGCGCATCATCAGCGCCGCCGTGGCGGCCGCAAGCATCTCGAAGCGGTCGCCGAGTATCACCACCAGGTCGGTGCCGAGACTTTCAAGTATCTCAGCCACACCCTGCTGGCACTGTGCCATGGCGCGGAGCTTGCCGCGGGGGGTGTCGTCGTCGGTCTCTATGGGCAGTTCCACGGGATTGAAGCCGTCGGCGCGTATCTCGTCTACGGTGTGTCCGTAGCGGTCGGAGAGGTGCATGTTGGTGGCGATGATGTCCACTGTAATTCCGTCGCGACGCGACAGGTCGGCGGCTATCGGACTGAGCAGTCCCCAGTCGG
>JAIDSW010000147.1 GCA_029061025.1 Duncaniella sp. | reverse complement strand
AAACCAATCATTATCACATTTCTTGCAATGGAAAAAGTAATCTTGCTATGTATCTTTAAAACACGCGGCGGGGAAAATGGTTTAACGCGCGACGAAATTTTTTGAAAAAATTTACTTGCCGGTGTGCTTGCGGTAGACGCGGGTGAAATAGTAGGGGTCGCTGTAGCCGCACGCTTCGGCGACTTCGGCCGTAGAGCGTGAGCCGTCGGCAAGCAGGGCTGTGGCGCGGTTCATGCGGGCTTCGAGCAGCAGTCGGGCGGCCGACACACCCATCAGCGAGCGCAGGCGGCGGTTGAGCGTGGCGCGGCTCACGGCCGAGGCCTCGGCCATAGCGTCGATATTGGCTTCGGGGTTGGCTATGTTTTCCTCTATATAGGCCTGCACGCGCTTCAGGAAAGAAGCATCCTCAACCGATTCCACCACCGGCGTCTCCTCGGGGGCGGGCGTTTCGGCCGATACAGGGGCTTCGAGCAGAGCCATGTACTTAGCAAGGAGCTCGCGACGCTGGCGGTTGACGCGACGTATATACACTGCCAGCCACACTCCGGCGCCTATGGCAGCAGCTCCAGCGACTAAAAACAGCATCATCGCCCACCATGTCTCATACCAGTGCGGAGCCACGGTGAGGGTGATGGTGAGCGTGTTGTCGATACGGCGGCCGTAGCGGTCGGTCGACTGCAACTCTACCGTGTGATCGCCCGACGTGAGGTTAAAGAGCGTCAGCGTACGTGCCCGGCGATAGGCTGACCAGGGCGAGCCGTCGACGCGGTAGCGGTAGAGGATATGGGAATTATCCACATAGTCAATCGCGGCGAAGCGCAGGGTGATGTTGCGGCTGCGGCTGTCGAGATCGAGGTGCCCGTCGGGCAGAAATGTGAGGCGGTCAGCGCCGCCGTTGACCGACACTGCCGTAACCACCACAGGGGGTATATATCCGCGCGAATACAGCGAGTGAGCCGAGGCGGCGAGCACACCCCGCGATGTGGCCCACGCCCATGTGCCGTCGGGGTGCCGTGCGGGGGAGCCTTCGGCAAAAGTAACGTCGTCGGCCCAGAACGGCATGCTGTAACCCGTACTGATACCGCCGGCGGGGTTGAGAATCGTCACTCGGTCAGGCCCGGTGATGATAAGCGTAGTGTCGTTTTCGATCGCCATACCGTAGATTTCATCGCGGTCGAGCGACGAGTTTGCCACATTATAATGACTGAACACGGGCTTGTCGCCAAACAGCGACTCTTCACTCACGCGGCTTATGCCCGAGCTCTCGGTGGCCACATAGATATTCCCATCGGTATCCTGCGCCAGACCGGCGGTGGCATTGGAGCTCAGGCTCGACACATCGCCGGGAATACGTCGCACGGTGGAGGCCGCGAGGTTGTCAAGCCTCAGGGTAATAAGCCCGTCGGAAGTGGCGGCCACGAGATTTCCACCGCGGGTTACGAGCAGCTTCCTCACCTTTCGCCCCTCGCCGAGCGGAGTTACCGCGGGATTTTCGCCCGAAGGGTCGGCAATATATTTCAGACCTTCGCCCCATGTGGCGAGCCACAGGCGCCCCGCCGCATCCTCGGCCATGTCATATACCACATCGTCGCTTATCTTCAGGCCGTCGGTCACCCTCACGAGGCCGCCGGGTTTTCCGCCGGCAAATATTTCTCCGGATGAAGTCTCATATATGGCGTAGGGCGTGAAGTCGAGCTGCATCGAGTCGATCCGCTCGCCGCGGTCATATACCGCCAGCTGCGGACAGGCGCGAGCTCCCACCCAAAGACGCCCTGCGCGGTCAGCCATTACGGCGCGCGGCCTGAGGACTTCCGTTCCCTCAAGCAGCCGGGCGGGATGGTGAGGCTCGAATTCCTTACCTATTCCCTCGGTGGAGCCTGTCCAGAGTATATCGGTATCACCATGTCGTATCACAGTGCCGTGCCACACCCGGCGCAGACTTTGCGAGAGTGTGTCGGCAACGGCGTCAGCCACGTCGCGGAACGACATCGTGGATAAGTCAAATTCATATATGCCATCGTCAGTGCGACACAGTATGGTTCCGTCAGGTGTCTTGGCGATAGTGCGGATGAGATTGGTATTGATCGAGGCGGTGTCGCCCGGGGCAATGCTCACGCGGTAGAAATCATATCCATCGAAACAATGCAAGCCGTTCCACGTGGCAAACCACATCAGCCCGTTGTCGCCTTGCACCCCGCCTCCCACTACAGGGCTCGACAATCCGTCGGCACGGTCATAGCGCACCACCTCACCGCTCACCGAAAAAAGAGCGAGAAGCACCACTGCCAGCAGATATATACGGTATCGATTCACAGGTTACTGATTTTCGGCTCAAAGATAACACAAATTTCAGTCATTCCTATGCGATTTGAGCCGATTTTCCGAATCATTGAGCCGATTTTTATCTGATATGACTTCCCGTATCGCTACTTTTGCCAAAAACATTCTTAACCTTAACTCCCCAATTTTCTCCAATGAAAACTCTTCACAAAGCCCTGCTGGCAGCCGCCGTACTGACGGCATCGGCATCGCTCCGGGCCGCCGAGCAGTCGGTGGTAGCCCACTGGGAATTTACCTCGGGATACGACGAGGTAAAGGAAGGCACCACCGCCATCTACACTCCTAACAATGCCGGTTGGTCAGCCTCAGCCAACGTGGCATGGAAAACACTCCAGCCTCAGTTCCGCCCCAACACCTGCGCGCTCGACCTCGACAAGTGCAGCGTGTCGCTCAAGACTTCCGACGGCAAATGGCAGCTCACATCGAGCGGCTCCACTCCCAGCTATCTGCTTCGCCTCAACACGGCGTCGACCGACAAGTTTACCGCCAAGGCCGACTATGCCGACGGCTCGAAGCATGACCAGTATTTCGAGATCTCGATGCCCACCACATCGCTCGCCAACGTCAACATCAACTTCGCCATTGGCGACGGTTCCAGCTCGTCGACAAAATTCGGCGTGGTCTACTCCACCGACGGCGGCACGACGTGGACCGTGCTTCCCGACTACACCGCCGCCTCCCACTGGAACAGCTACACCGAAAAAAGCTACAGCCTCAACGCCGACAACAAGGAGAGCCTCATAGTGCGCTTCCTCATCCAGTCAGCCACCAAAAACAGCAACTATAACCTGAAATACGTCAACGTGCTCGCCGACGACCACCAGGCACCCGCCCTGCTCAGCTCCACTCCCGCCGACGGCGACACATCGGTGTCACCCACCGGTCGCGTATCGCTCGTGTTCAACGAGAGCGTGGTGCTGAAAAACGGTGCCTCGGCCTCGCTCAAGGGCAACGGAGCCACCAAGACCGCCGTGCCCGTGGTTAGCAACAACAAGCTCGTCATGGAATTCGGCGACCTTGACCTCTCCACCACCTACACCTTCACCCTCCCCGGCTCGTCGATCACCGACCTTGCCGGCAACGTGTGTGCCGACGCTGTGACCTTCACGTTCACCACCGGCGACAAGCGTCCCGTGCCCCCGCCCGTGCTTGACAGCCACAACCGCCTGTGGTACAACCGTCCCGCCGCCTACTGGGAAGAAGCCCTTCCGCTTGGCAACGGTCGCCTCGGCGCAATGGTGAGCGGCAGCGTGGCATGCGACACTCTCCAGCTCAACGAGGACACCTTCTGGGGACAGTCGCCCAACAGCAACCATAATCCCGCCGCCAAGGGTGCGCTGAAGCAGGTGCAGCAGCTCATCTTCGACAAGAAATATACCGAAGCTCAGAAACTCGCCATCCCCGCATGGCAGTCAAAAGCCTCACACGGCGCCCAGTATCAGGCCGCAGGTTGCGTGCTCGTAGGCTTCCCCGGCCACCGCTACAACGATGAGGAACACGGCGCCGCCGAAAATGCTGCCGACGTGGAAGGATACGTGCGCGACCTCGACATGAACACCGCCGTAGCCACCACCACCTACGTGGTCGACGGCGTGACCTACACGCGCCGCGTATTCACCTCGATGGCCGACAATGTGACCGTGATGCAGATCGAAGCATCGGAACCCGGCAAGCTCAACTTCGACGTGTGCTTCGCTGCCCCCATCAAGACCAACATGGCCAAGGCAGGCGTCAACACCCTCTCGGGCGACGGCCTCATCAAGGCTTCACTCGTGCCCGCCAAGACTCAGACCGAGAATGTCGACAATAAGCTCAACTGCTTCACCTTCATCAAGGTAATCAACGATGGCGGCACACTCTCGTCATCGACCAAAAACGTGGTACACTACGGCATCGTGGCCGGACAGAACAATGTGCCCTCGATCGTGGTTTCCGATGCCAATTCAGCCACCATCGTAATCTCCTCGGCAACAAACTTCGTCAACTATGCCGACATAAGCGGCGATGCCGAAGCCAAGGCACTCGGCTACCTCAACGACTATCTCGCCAAGAACCTCGACGCCGATGCAGCCATGGCCGCTCACTCGGCACGCTACAGCGAGCAATTTGACCGCGTGAGCATCGACCTCGGCCACAATCCCGCGCAGGAGGTAAAGGATACCGAGAAGCGCATCAAGGAATATTACACCTACGCCGACGATCCTCAGCTCATAGCCAACTACTTCCAGTTTGGCCGCTACCTGCTCATCAGCTCCTCGCAGCCCGGCACCCAGCCCGCCAACCTCCAGGGTCTGTGGAATCCCAACGCACGCCAGTATCCGGCATGGGACTCCAAATACACCACCAACATCAACGTGGAGATGAACTACTGGCCCGCCGAGGTCACCAACCTGGCCGAGTGTCACAACCCCTTTATCGATATGGTTAAGGACGTAGCGGTGACCGGTGCCGTAACCGCAAGCGAGATGTATGGCGCCCGCGGCTGGGCTCTCCACCACAACACCGACATATGGCGCACGACAGGTGCCGTCGACAACGGCTCGGTAGGCGTATGGCCCACCTGCAACGCATGGTTCGCCTCTCACCTCTGGGAAAAATACCTCTTCTCGGGCGACAAGGAATATCTCGCCTCGATCTATCCCGTGCTCAAGGGTTGCGCCGAGTTCTATCAGGACTTCCTCGTGACCGACCCCAACACCGGTTACAAGGTAGCCGCCCCCTCCAATTCTCCCGAAAACCACCCCGGCCTCTGGTCATATGAAAATGCCGAAGGCAAGTCGATGAACGTAGCTCTCTTCGGTGGCGTGGCAATGGACAACCAGATGATCTACGACGTACTGAAAAACACCTCTGAAGCCGCAGGCATCCTCAACCTCGATCCTCAGTTTGCCCACGATCTTGATGAGCTCAGAGCACAACTCGTGCCCTACAAGATAGGCAAATACGGCCAGGTACAGGAATGGCAGGAGGACTGGGACCGCGAGTCGTCGTCTCACCGTCACCTCTCCCACCTCTGGGGCGCATATCCCGGCAATCAGGTATCACCCTATGTCAACACCACTATCTTCCAGGGCGTACACAAGTCGCTCGTAGGCCGCGGCGACGCTGCACGCGGATGGTCGATGGGCTGGAAGGTGTGTGAATGGGCACGCATGCTCGACGGCGACCACGCCCTCAACATCATCAAGAATCAGATGCGCCTCGTGTCGCCCAACATCACCTCATCCGACCCCAACGGCGGAACGTATGCCAACATGTTTGACTCCCACGCTCCGTTCCAGATCGACGGCAACTTCGGCTGCACCGCCGGTATCGCCGAGATGCTCCTCCAGTCACATGCAGGCTTCATTCACCTGCTCCCCGCCCTTCCCTCGAAGTGGGCCGACGGCAATGTCAACGGTCTGCGCGCCCGCGGCGGCTTTGAAGTCAAGGAGATGAGCTGGAAAAACGGCAAACTCGAGCGCGTGGTAATCAAATCAACCCTCGGCGGCAACCTCCGCCTCCGCTCGCTCACTCCCCTGCAGAATGCCGACGGCTCGGCACTCACCGCCGCTAAGGGCGAGAATACCAACGAGCTCACCCGTCCCTACGTGATGCCCGATCCCATCGTGGCCGACATGAAGAAAATTCCCGAGACCAAACTCCCCGACACATGGCTCTACGACATAGCCACCGTGCCCGGTCAGGAAATCGAGCTTACCGCAGGCTCATCGTCGATAGCCGACGTGGCTGCCGATGCTGCGGCTGCCGGTCAGGGCTACGACATTCTCGGCCGTCCGGTATCAGCCGACGCCAAGGGAATCGTGATCAAACGCAATCACAAATACATCAACAGATAACGAACTTTTAGGTAAGTAATACAAGCCGGGGGCGGATTCGTGAGAACCCGCCCCCGGCGCATTATGGTATCACGGGTGAAGGAATTTTATGACTCCGGGCGGGATATGCAACCGCGTTGCACTGATATTTTTCGTAACTTTGTGGAAAATTCAGTCAGAGTATGTTTCAACGCCTTATACGATATTCGATCGACCACAAACTCCCGGTATTCATTCTGACGCTTCTGCTCGTGATATGGGGCGGATATTCGCTGTATACCCTGCCCTTTGACTCCACTCCCGACATCACGACCAATCAGGTGCAGATCATCACCACCGCGCCGTCGATGGGCGCGCAGGAAGTGGAGCAGTATATCACCACTCCCGTGGAAATGGCTATGGCCAATATCCCGCGCGTGGAGGAGCGCCGCAGCATAAGCCGCAGCGGCCTATCGGTGGTGACGCTGGTTTTTGACGACCGCGCCGACATTTACTGGGCGCGCGAGCAGGTGGCGCAGGCTCTGCGTGAGGCCGAGGAAGCGATGCCCAAGACCGACGTATCGACCGGAATGGCACCCATCACCACCGGTCTGGGAGAGATTTATCACTACACCATCCGCGCGGCCGAGGGATATGAAGGCCGCTATTCGCTCGACGAGCTCCGCTCGATGCAGGACTGGATAGTGCGCAAGCAGCTGTCGGGCACCGAAGGCGTGGCCGAGGTGAGCGGCTGGGGCGGATTCGTGAAGCAATATGAAGTGGCGGTTGACAATCAGCGCCTCAATGCGGCGGGCGTAACCTTGCCGGAGGTATTCGATGCAATCGAGGCCAACAACGGCAATGCCGGCGGCAGCTATATCGAGAAAAATTCCCGCCAGTATTTCATAAGAGGCATTGGCAGCGTGACCTCTCTTGACGACATAGCGCGCATTCCCGTCAAGGTGGTGGGAGGCACGCCGGTGACGGTGGGTGACGTTGCCACCGTGCAGCAGGGAAGCGCCACTCGCTACGGAGCGGTGACACGCAACGGCGAGGGCGAAGTGGTGGCCGGCATAGCGCTGATGCTCAAGGGCGAGAATTTTCAGGACGTGAGCCGCAATGTCAAGGAACGCATCGAGCGTATACGCCACACTCTGCCCGAAGGGGTGGTGATAGAGCCTTTTATCGACCGCACGGAGCTGGTCAACCGCGTCAGCGGCACCATATCGCGCAACCTCATCGAGGGGGGACTGATAGTGATATTCATTCTCGTGCTCTTCCTGGGTAATTTCCGCGCCGGACTTGTGGTGGCGTCGGTGATTCCGCTTGCCATGCTCTTCGCATTCGGCATGATGAAGGCCACCGGCATCTCGGGCAATCTCATGAGCCTGGGTGCAATCGACTTCGGCCTGATAGTGGACGGCGCGGTGATAATAGTGGAGGCCGTGGTGGCCCACGTGGCGGCACGCACATCGCTGAAACCCCTCACCCGCTCCGAGATGGACGAGGAAGTATACCGCTCGGCCTCGACCATACGCAGCAGCGCCGCTTTCGGCGAAATAATCATCATGATCGTATATCTGCCGCTTATGACACTCGGCGGCATCGAGGGGAAAATGTTCCGCCCCATGGCTCTTACGATATTCTTCGCCATACTGGGCGCTTTCATCCTTTCGCTCACCTACGTGCCCGCCGCTTCGGCTGCGTTTCTCAGCCGCAAGCCGGGTGGCCACAAAGGATTTTTCAGCGACATATCCTCGCGCATCATGGAGTGGCTGCAGCTCGTGTATCGCCCCGTGCTGACCTTCTGCCTCGACCGTGCCCGCGCGGTAATAGCGTTTATGATTGTGCTTCTGGCGGGAGCCGTGTGGCTTTTCACCACGCTCGGAGGTGAGTTCATCCCCAGCCTTGAGGAGGGTGACTTCGCGGTGGAGATGTCGATGGCGCAGGGGACCTCGCTGTCGCAGATGGTGGAATCGACCTCGCTTGCCGAGAAGATACTGCGCGACAGTTTTCCGGAGGTGCGTCAGGTGGTGACCCGCATAGGCAGCGCCGAGATTCCCACCGACCCCATGCCCGTGGAGCGCGCCGACATGCTCATATCGCTCATACCCAAGAAGCAATGGACGTCGGCTCACACCAAGGATGACCTCATGGAACGCATGGAGCGCGCTCTGGCGGTGATACCGGGCATGGAGGCCGAGATGACCCAGCCTATTCAGATGCGCAACAACGAGCTGATCACCGGCATCAAGCAGGATGTGGCGGTGCTCATCTACGGCAACGATCTCGACGTGCTGCAGCAGCAGGCGCGCCGCGTGGCAAGCCTCATCCACGATGTCGACGGCGTGATGGAGCCCAAGGTGGAGAAAGTGGCCGGATTGCCGCAGATTCAGGTGGAATATGACCGTGACCGCATGGCGCAATACGGTATCTCGATCGCCACGGCCAACGATGTGCTCGCGGCGGCCTTCGCCGGAAAGAAAGCGGGCGACGTGTATGAAGGCGACCGGCGGTATGACCTCACCGTAAGGCTCGACAAGGACGTCAGCACCGATATCGACGCCGTGCGCGAGCTCCTCATTCCGCTCCCGGCGGGCGGCGCGGTGGCTCTCGACAACATCGCTTCGGTGGAATACCGCGACGCACCCGCTCAGATAGCTCATGACGACGGCGAGCGACGCATATATGTGGGATTCAACGTGCGCGGCCGCGACGTGCAGTCGACCGTGAGCGAGATACAGGAGATACTTGAGGAAAACCTCGTGCTGCCTCCCGGCTACCGCTATGACTACGGCGGCGAATTCCTTCATCTGAAGCAGGCCATGAGCCGCCTTGCTGTGGCCGTTCCCGCGGCACTTCTGCTCATCCTCGCCCTGCTCTACGCCACATTGCGGAGCACCCGCGAGACTCTGCTGGTATTCACGGCCATTCCGCTGGCGCTCATAGGCGGAGTGTGCTCGCTGTGGCTGCGCGGCATGCCGTTCAGCATCTCGGCCGGCGTGGGATTCATCGCCTTGTTTGGTGTGGCTGTGCTCAACGGGCTCGTGCTCGTGGGGCAGTTCAACAACCTGGAACGTGCCGGGGTGAGCGACATACGCCGCCGCGTCACCGAGGGATGCCGCGAGCGCCTGCGTCCGGTGATCATGACCGCCCTTGTGGCCTCGCTCGGCTTCCTGCCCATGGCGCTGAGCAACGGCGACGGTGCCGAGGTGCAGCGTCCGCTGGCCACGGTGGTGATAGGCGGCCTCATCACCTCCACCATCCTTACCCTTATGGTGCTTCCCGCAATCTACGAAACAGTATATAAGAAACTAACCAAATGATACGATACATCAGCTTCACAACCCTGATACTGGCCGCGGCAACCGCTGCTGCTCAGCAGCCTTCTCTTCCACTCTCGCTCGACGAGTGCCTGCACATGGCCGAGACCTCATCACCTGCCCTGCGATCGGGCTCGATGGCCGTGGAAAAAGCGCTCATAATGCAGGGCACGGCTTTTGACCCCGACATGACCGAGGTATCGCTAACTCAGGAGACCACCACCGGCGACAGCCCCGACAACGGAGTGAATTTCTCGCAGGCATTTGACTTCCCCACCCTCTACGTCGCCCGCTACAAGGCTCTGAAAGCCGAGACCGCGCTTGCCGGACGCACGCTCGACAGCGAGCGGTCACGGGTGGAGCGGGATTTGACGTCGCTTTATTACACCATGCTTCATGCACGCACCCGTGTGAAGCTTCTCGAAAAGACCGACAGCACTTACACCGCGCTGCTCAACCTCACTTCCACGCGGTTTGCCAACGGGGAAGTAAGCCGCCTCGACGTCATCAACGCCCGCCAGCTCGCGGCTGCCTGCGGCGCTGATCTTCACGACGCTACCGACGCTTACTATCAGCTTACACTGAAAATGCAGAACCTTCTCGGTGCCGATTCACCCGTGGAACCGGCCGCGACCGACACTCTGCGTTCGCTTCCTCAGGATGTGGATAATGATTTCTCGTTTGCATCCACCGCGCGCGGACGCGAAGCCGATGCCGGAGTGGAGCTGAGCCGCCGCAATCTATCGGTGGCACGCAATGAATTCGCGCCCACAATATCACTCTCGGCCACCACGCGCTGCCTCATCAAGAGCTTCAATCCCTACGATGTGGAGCGCGAGGCATTCAAGGGAAATTTCATGAAATTTGAAGTGGGAGTGGGAGTGCCTCTGTTTTTCGGAGCGAAGCGTGCACGTGCCCGCGCAGCCTCGCGCGACCTCACCATGGCACGTCTTGACCGCGATGCAGCCGAGTCGGCCGCCCTCAACGAATATCTCGCCGCCCGATCCGAGATGCTTACCGCCGCTCATAATCTCGAGTATCACACCACCACGGGAGCTGCCGAGGCCGACGAGCTGGAACGTCTCGCCACGGTTTCCTATAAACTTGGTGAAATCAATGAGATAGACTTGATACAGTATCTTCAGTCGGTATCCGACATGCGGTCGCGCCATGCCGACGCCATAGAGCGATATAACCAGTCAGTAATCAACCTCAAATATCTGTTAAGATAATGTCAGCACTACGCGCACTCAGCGCCGTGGCGGCAGCCGCGGTATTATTTACGTCATGCACCGGCCGAAGCGCCTCGGCCGAAACCGACGACGAGCACGGCCACAACCACGAAGCTACCGATGAGGTACATATCACCCGCGCCCAGACCGACATAGTGGGCATAAAATTCGACACCCCCGCCTACACTGAGATAGCCACCACCCTGAAATGCTCCGGCCGGCTGGCAGTGAATCCCGCCGCCGATGCGGCCGTGACGCCGCTCATGCCGGGCGTGGTGAAGCGCATCCTGGTCAAGGCCGGACAGCATGTATCGGCCGGACAACCGGTGGCCGAAATCGAGAATACCGAAGCCATCACCCTTCAGCAGCAATATCTGCAGGCGGCTGAGCGGCTGAGCCTCGCGCAGAAAGAACTTGCCCGCCAGCAGGCTCTTGCCGATCAGGGTGCAGGGATAGCCAAAAATCTTCAGGCCGCGTCGACCGAGTGCTCGGTAGCTTCCACGGAAGTGTACGGCCTGGGCGTAAGGCTGCGCATGGCAGGTATAGACCCTGCTTCGATATCGCCCGCATCGCTTGTCAAGACCATGACCGTGACGTCACCCATCACCGGTACCGTCAACGATATAGCCGTCACGATCGGCTCGTATGCCGACGGCACTTCGCCCCTGATGTCGATTCTCGACGCATCGGGAGTGTATTGTATCGCTACGGTATTTGAAAAGGATTTACCGCTGATCACTACGGGCGAGAAAGCGACAGTGACGCTGCTCAACAATCCCGCCGTGGCTATTGCCGGAAAAGTGGTATCGGTCAACCCGGCAATCGATCCTGCCACCAAGGCTGTGGAGGTGCGCATTGACCTTAGCGATCTGGCCGCCGACGCAAGGTTGCTTCCCGGAATGGGCGTGACGGCACGCCTCAACACCGGAATGCACCGCGAACTCACTCTGCCCGCCGACGCATTCACCACCGAGGGCGGTAAAAGCTACGTATTTGTAGTCGAGCATGAGGATGACGACGAAATACATCTTGTAAAGACCGCAGTGACCACCGGAGTGAGTGCCGAAGGACTGACGGCCATTCTCCCCTCCGCTGACGGCTCAATGCCCGTAACTCCCGATACCCGCGTGGCTGTAGAGGGCACATTCTACATCTCGTCAATGGCCTCCGACCACGGCGAGCACAACCACTAAACCGATTAATGATTAACCGATTAATCCATATAAATCACTGGGATAGGTGTAATATCTTATAAAGAATACAATGTAGACATAACTCAATCGTCTACATTGTGGTTATAAGTGCCTCCGGCACTTATTAATCAAAAAGATCATAAATCATACCTGACGGGCATATCGCGGTGTATCGACTCCTCGAGTGAGATGAGGGTTTCGGTACCGGTCACGCCGGGTATGTTCTGTATATGGGAGTTGAGCAGCTCCATAAGATGCTCATTGTCGCGGGCATACACCTTAATCAGCATCGTGTAAGGACCCGTGGTGAAATGACACTCCACGACCTCCGGTATTTTCTCAAATTCCGGCACAACCTGTCGGTACATGGCGCCACGCTCAAGATTTACCCCTATATAAGTGCATGTGCGGTAACCCAACACCTTGGGATTGACCGTATAACCCGACCCTGTGATAACGTCGAGGTCTATCATGCGCTGAATGCGCTGATGGATCGCGGCGCGTGATACGCCACACTCCTGTGCCACATCTTTTGACGGAATACGCGCATTGCGCATTATTATTTCGAGTATTTTACGGTCAAGGTTGTCGATCTTTTCCATTTTACAGAATTTTAGTAGTCATCGGCTGCAAATTTACATATATTTTTCATATTTTCTAACATTTTGCCAGAAAAACATCGCAAAAAATCAAATTTTGCTCATTCTTCTTGAAAAATGAACGAAAACAATCCGTTCCATTCTAAATTTTAAATTCTAAATTTTAAATTTCAAATTGATAAATGAGTATTTTATTGTATCTTTGTACCTTGAAATAAACTAATCTCCCATCCAATGAATATTTCATATAAATGGCTTAAGCAATATGTCAATCTTCCGCTTTCGGCTCAGGAAGTGGCCGACGCTCTTACTTCGATCGGACTCGAAACCGGTTCGGTTGAAGAGGTGGAGTCGATACGCGGCGGACTGAAAGGTATTGTAATAGGTAAGGTGCTCACCTGCGTGGAACATCCCAACAGCGATCATCTCCATATCACCACCGTGGATCTGGGCGACGGCGAGGCTACGCAGATAGTGTGCGGCGCCCCCAACGTAGCAGCGGGTCAGACTGTAGTAGTGGCCACCGTGGGCTGCACTCTCTACGACGGTGACAAGGAATTTAACATCAAGAAATCCAAGATACGCGGCGTGGAATCGTCGGGTATGATATGCGCCGAAGACGAGATAGGCGTGGGCACTTCCCACGACGGTATCATCGTGCTCCCCGAGGGCGCTGCCGCTCCCGGCACTCCGGCTGCGGAATACTTCGGCATCGAGTCAGACTACGTGCTCGAGGTCGACCTGACTCCCAACCGCATCGACGCGGCGTCACACTACGGCGTGGCCCGCGACCTGGCTGCATGGATGAAACGCCACGGATACACACCCGATCTTCACCGTCCCGGTGTGGAGGATTTCAAGGTCGAGAAGGCTGAAGGCGGCATTCCCGTTGAAGTCAAGGACGCCGAAGCTTGCATACGCTACTGTGGTGTGACGGTCGAGGGCGTGACGGTGGCCGAGTCGCCCGACTGGCTGAAAAACCGACTGCTCACCATAGGCCTGCGTCCCATCAACAATATTGTTGACATCACCAATTATCTTCTCCATGCCACCGGCCAGCCTCTCCACTGCTTCGACACAGCCAAAATCAAGGGCGGCAAGGTAGTGGTGGATACCGCTGCCGAGGGGTCGAAATTCGTGACTCTCGACGGCGTGGAGCGCACTCTCACCGCGGCTGACCTCATGATATGCAACACCGCCGAGCCCATGTGTATCGCCGGTGTATTCGGCGGCCTGGACTCGGGTGTGACTGAAAGCGCCACGTCGGTATTCCTCGAAAGTGCCTGCTTCCACCCCACATGGGTGCGCAAGACGGCGCGCCGTCAGGGCCTGAACACCGACGCATCGTTCCGCTACGAGCGCGGCGTGGATCCCAACGGCTGCATGTATGTGCTCAAGCTCGCAGCCCTCATGGTGAAGGAGCTTGCCGGAGGTACCATCACCGGACCTGTCACCGACTTCTATCCCACCGTGGCTGAACCGGCCCGCGTGGAACTCACCTATGATTATATCAATGGCCTTATCGGCAAGGATATCGAGCCCGACACGGTAGTCAAGATTCTCGAAAGCCTTGAGATGGTGGTGCTTGACCGCAACGAGACAGGTCTTACTGTAGCAGTCCCCACCTATCGCGTGGATGTCACCCGTCCCTGCGACGTGGTTGAGGATCTGCTCCGCATCTACGGCTACAACAATGTGGAAATTTCATCCACACTCCACTCCTCGCTGTCGTTCAAGAGCCGCGAGGATGAGGATAACACTCTGCGCAATCTCGTGTCGGAGCAGATGACCGCACGCGGTTTCAACGAGATTCTCAACAACTCGCTCACCGCCGAGGCTTATTATACCGATCTCAAGCAGTATCCTGCCGACCATTGCGTAAAACTGCTCAATCCGCTCAGCAACGACCTCAACGTGATGCGCCAGACGCTGCTTTTCGGCGGACTGGAATCAATCGCCCACAACGTCAACCGCAAGAGCGCCGACCTGATGATGTATGAATTCGGCAACGTATATTTCTTCAATCCCGCTGCCGAATCCACCGCCGAGCGTCCCCTCGCTCCCTACAGCGAGTCATCACGCCTGGCCATATGGATGACCGGCTCGATGAGCGCCGCCAACTGGGTGCGCCCCGCTGTCGAAGCCACATTCTTTGATCTCAAGGCCGTGGTGGCCAACGTATTCTCCCGTCTGGGCATAGCCGCTTCAGGCCTCAAGTTCACCCGCGGCGAGAGCGACATCTACTCTGCTTCGCTCGACATCGCCACGCGCTCGGGTAAGCACCTCGGCTCGATGGGCATAGTATCGCCCGCGCTGCTCCGCAAGATGGACATCAAGGTGCCCGTGGTTTATGCCGAGCTCCACTGGCACGATCTCGTTACGCTTGCGCTGAAACACACTGTAAGCTTCACCGCGCTGCCCAAAACCATGCCTGTGAAACGCGACCTCGCCCTGCTTGTCGACAACAATGTCACTTTCGAGCAGATCGAGACCATCGTGGGCGAGAGCGAGCGCAAGCTGCTGCGCGACGTGGTGCTCTTTGACGTATACGAGGGCAAGAATCTCCCCGACGGAAAGAAATCCTACGCCATATCAATCACTCTGCAGGACAACGAAAAGACCCTCAACGACAAGGCCATCGACGCCGTAATGAATAAGATAATCAAGAATCTCACCACCCGCCTGGGTGCCGAACTCCGATAACCCCAAAAAATACAATTTAATACTTCACTATGGGAAGAGCATTTGAATACCGTAAAGCCCGCAAGCTCAAGCGCTGGGGCAACATGTCACGCACTTTTACCCGCATCGGTAAGGAAATCACCATCGCCGCAAAAGCCGGTGGCCCCGATCCCTCTACCAATCCCCGATTGCGCGCACTCATGCAGAACGCCAAGGCTGCCAACATGCCTAAGGACACCGTGGAGCGCGCCATCAAGAAGGCTACCGACAAGGATGCCGGCGATTACAAGGAAATAGTATATGAAGGATACGGCCCCTTCGGTATCGCCATCTTCGTGGAAGCTGCCACCGACAACAATACCCGCACCGTTGCCAACGTCCGCTCCTATTTCAACAAGCACGGCGGCTCGCTCGGCACCCAGGGCTCGCTGACTTTCCTCTTTGACCACAAGTCGGTCTTCAAGATCAAGCCCAAAGACGGCGTGAGCCTCGACGATCTCGAACTCGAGCTTATAGACTACGGTGTAGACGATCTCGGCCACGATGAGGACGAGGACGGCAACGAGCAGATCGTGCTCTACGGCGCTTTCGAGGAATATTCCAACATTCAGAAATACCTTGAGGACAACGGCTTTGAGATCATCAGCTCAGAGTTTGAGCGCATCCCCAACGACCTCAAGGACGTTACCCCCGAGCAGCGCGAGGCCGTCAACAAACTCCTTGAGAAAATCGAAGAGGACGAGGACGTGCAGAATGTATTCCACAACATGAAGGAAGAGGAAGAATAATCACCTCATATTCACAATATCCATTACCGGCGCGCCCATATCCCGGCGCGCCGTAATTTTTTTATAATTCGATCATGAAAAAAAGCAATCTGTACACCCGCGGCGGTGACCGCGGCACCACCTCCCTCGTGGGCGGAGAGCGCGTGAAGAAAAACGACGTGCGCGTGGAAGCCTACGGTACCGTCGACGAACTCAACGCCGCCATAGGGCTCCTGATGGCCGAATGCGGGCCTGTTGACCCCGAGGCAGCCACGCAGCTCGAAGAAATCTCATGCCGCCTGTTTGACCTCGGCAGCTACCTTGCTTCGATAGGCAAGGATGGTGCCATGCTCCCCGCGCCATCCGAGGCAGCCGTGGCTGCGCTTGAGAAGCAAATCGATGCGGTAGATGCATCCACGCCGCCGTTTAAATGCTTCCTGCTTCCGGGCGGACATCATGCCGCCGCGCAGGCACATGTGGCC
>JAIDSW010000146.1:9989-31960 GCA_029061025.1 Duncaniella sp. | reverse complement strand
TTGAGGAGCGTGGCGCCATTGCATGATGAGAGCATACCTATTGCGGCTGCTACTACTGCGAATGAAAGTACTTTCTTCATAAATATAAAGTGTTGAGTGAGTTATCTTGATGTTTTTACCAGACTATTGCGGGTCGCGATACTTATTGACGTGTACCCGCGACGCCTGCTGCGGAGCAGGTGCTACAATTATAACAATCTCTCCGCGCGGATTGTTTTGCGTGAAATATTCCTGCAGTCCGGCGAGGGTGTCGCGGCATGTTTCCTCATAGACTTTGGAAATTTCCCGCGATACCGAAGCCTCGCGGTCAGGACCGCACACTTCCATGAGCTGTCCGAGGGTCTTGACCAAGCGCAGCGGAGATTCATAGATTATAGATGTGCAGTCGCTTGATGCAATCTGTTCCAATCGCGTGCGCCGTCCCTTTTTCGGGGGGAGAAATCCTTCAAATGTGAAGCGGTCGCATGGAAGGCCCGAACTTACGAGCGCCGGAACGAAAGCCGTGGCGCCCGGCAGCGTGATTACATCGATACCTGCGCGGCGACATTCGCGGCTCAGGAGAAATCCCGGGTCACTTATGCCCGGAGTGCCGGCGTCGGAAATGAGGGCTATCGTCTCTCCGGCGGCCATGCGGTCGATCAGCGGGGCAACGGTCGCATGCTCGTTGTATTTGTGATGGCTCACGCATGGGGTATCTATGCCGAAATGGCGCAGCAGGGGAGCACTCGTGCGGGTATCCTCGGCAAGAATGAGCGATGCACGTTGGAGCACTTCCACCGCGCGGGGTGTCATGTCGGCAAGATTGCCCACCGGAGTGGGGACTATATACAGAGTGCTCATTACCTTGAATAGCAGGGGGCAAGAAGTGCTATGAATGCCTTTACCTCAGGATTTTCGGGATCCCAGGCAAGGTCGTTGTACAGATAGTCTTCGGCTTCTTCGAGCGAGTCCATGGCTTGAAGCACATCGAGAGTCTCGGTAAGTTCGGCATCGGAATTGCGGAAAAGCTCGCGGCGGAAGCGGAACTTGTCGTTGAGTGTAAACGCTTTAGCCACATCATTGACCGATACGGGAGGCTCGAAAGTCACTACCTCTGACTTCTCTGATACCTCTGACTTCTCTGATACCTCTGACTTCTCTGACACCTCTGACTTGTCTGACTTGTCCGACTTGTCTGACTGGTCTGAGCTGTCCGGGCTGTCAGTATCTTCCACTGCATTCAGGGGGGTAAAGGGCTCGGCATCCTCGGTCTCCTCAAGAGCTACCGACGCGGCTATTGCCTCGGCGGCAGTCATGGATGAAAGCGACGATATTTTCTTTGATATAAGAGCATCCGTCTCGGCCGGAGCCTCGTTGCCGCGATTGAGCTTAATCATCAGCAGTCCCTCAAGCTCAAGGGTGATATCAAGTAATTCTTTGTAATCCATATCCAAAATTTTGATGCAAAGTACAAACTTACATTAAAAAATCTCCATAAGCAAACTTTCAAGTCCTTTTTTCAGGTCGGCCGGTTTGCATCTCAGACCGTTGGCAATAACCACAATCACGTGTGTGGGAGTGCCTGACTCGTCAAACCGATAACCGGCAAAACTCCTCACTCCTTTCATCGAGCCGGTTTTGAGAGCTACCGAGCCTTCAAGGGGGGTGTCGACAAAGGTGTTCTTCATCGTCCCGTCGCGGCCGGCTACGGGAAACAGCGAGATGTAGTCGCGGCCATATTCCGGGCCGAGCATCGAGCGGAGCATCTCGGTCATGAATGCGGCTGTCATGCGGTCGTTGCGCGACAATCCGCTTCCGTCCTCTATCGCGAGCCCGCTCGTGGAGATGCCTTTGTCGTTCCAGATTTTCATTTCCTCGGCAATCGCGTCGTCTCTCGAAGCCCCCGGGCGGAGCGCGCGTAGCATACCCTCGGCCATCATGTTGTCTGACCTGTGCATGAGACTGCGCAGAATTGAGTCAAAAGTGGGGGAGAAGTGTGTATAGAGTAACGTGGAGCCTGATGAGGGCGAAATATTTTCCCCTCCGATCTCGATCCCCGATTTTCGTAGAGTCTCGGTCACCTCATGCTGCATTACTTTTGCGGGATCGGGAGTGGAAAGGCGGTCGCTCCACCCTTTAGGAGGAATGCGACCCGAAAAAGTCACGGTAGAAGAGCCGTCCTGTCGCTTCACGCTCCGTGCACGTGCTCCCTGATTGATGTGGCGTATGTCAAGACCGGGCACATGTGGCTCAGTGACGCGCGAAGGAAGGCGCAATATAAATTTGTTGTCGCGGAAGTTGGCGCCATGCAGGTCAGTGCCGTAGGGCCACGTCAGGTCCTCTTTCATCCATCCGTCAGGAGTCCCGGTGTGTATGAATCCGCTCTCGTCCACAATCACCCGTCCGTCGACGCGCGAAATGCCGGCTGCCCGCAGCGAGGCCGCTATGCTGTCGGCGAAATGGCAGGCTTCAGGGAAGTGCTCGCTCTCGATGGTGGGGTCGCCCGACGCCTTTATGACGATATTGCCGTGAAGCACTCCTCCTTCCGCCACACCTTCGGTCACTACGGGGGTCATGAATCGCTCATAGGAGTCGGCAAGATTCAATACCGACGCCGCCGTGACCGATTTCATAATGCTGGCGGGGATGAGCGGCTTGGTGACGTTGGCCTGCACTACGGGGCGCCCGAATGTGAGATCATATACCATCACGGCTGTGCGCGTGGTGTCAAGTCCCTTTACATCAAGCGGAAATGCTCCGGCAATGAAGCCGGAACACATTATATATAATATTGTGACAACTAAAGCTGAAATTCTGTTCATACTACGAAATTAGCCATAAAAATCGGTATAGCCACCCGATGTTAATATTTTTTTTGAAAAATAATATTGAACCGGCATATCTCAGGAGGCGTTTTTAGATAATTCGTATATTTTTTCGATACTTTTGCATATAATAGTTGCGATTTAATCGAAAATATTTGTAACTTTGCAATTATTTTTTGCGAAATACTAACAAATCATTATCACTTTAAAAATGAAGAAGATTTACACATTTCTATTGTGGATGGTAGCGGCACTGTTATGTGTGCCTGTCGCCACGGCCAAGACAGTCACAATAACCGTGGATAATCCCGAGGCGGTAAAGTGCAGCAACCCGTTGGACTATCAGGTTGTTCCCTGGGATGAAAACAATTCTGTAGAATTTACATTGGAATCGGAGCCCTGGATACCACTTAATACTAACGCGGGCTATCTTATCACCAAGATCGAGACCCAGTCGGGTACCGAGCTCTTCAAGGGTACGTCAACGAGCGAGTCGATCAATTCCGCTTTACTTGCAGATGGCGACGTCGTACTTGTGTCAACAGCCGAAAAGGAGCCCAAACTTGTAAAGATCATCGGTAATCCCGAGCAGGTATATGTAAAGGATGAGGATTATCAGGAACTACATGCTGAAGATATGACCGATGGCGCATGGAATATTGAGCTGAAAAAGGACTATGGCTCGTTCAATATATATGCCAATGACGGTTATAAGATCACATCGGTAAAGGATCAGGACGGCAATAGCTTCCTCTATAGCTCCATGGCTTCTTACGCCTATATCGCGTCATCGAATATTCCTTACGGTCACACCACTCTTACTGTTGAATCAAAGTCGGAGGCGGAGCTTTACGACGGACATGTGGTAGTTAATGTGAACGGCGATGCTGAAGCGGTTGACTTGAGGTTTGACAACTCATATACAAGAGTATCCCTTAAGGCCGGTAAGAACGATCTTTACTTCGATACCGCTACTGCATTCCCCATCACTATCGAACATTATTACAATAGCCCGTATAATCCCGAGAGTCTCTACAAAGTATCGCTTAACGGTACTGTGCTTGAAGCTGTAGACCGTGTGTATACTCTCGAAACACTCAACTACGACGATGTAATCGATATTGAGGTAGATGCCCCCGCAAAGGATATCAAGGTAGGTATTTCATTTGCCGATGATGAGTCACGTGAAGCTGTGAAGTCACTCAAACTCGGTGATGAGAATGTTGATCTCGACAACTGCAAGTCTATCAATACCACCACCGGTAAGAAAATCGTCTTTGAGCTTGATGATTCAAATTATGACGTCACCCTCACCGAGAACGGCGAGCCCGTAGAGCTTTACTATGGTTCTTACAGCAAGAAGTTCCTCGACGAAATTGACTATGAATACCTGATTACCGCTAAGGCCAAGCAGCCTCTCAAGGTTAAAGTAATCTGCGAAAACTATGAGCATCTCAAGATTTCTTCGGACTACTATGGCTACAACCTGTATACCCTGACCGGTGTTGAAACAGAGCTTACCGTGAAACCCGCCGATAACTATGCATATTTCAAGACCGATGAAGGCTGGTATATAAAGAGCATGACAAATGCCGATACTAATGAGACACTGTCTGACTCGTTCTATTTAACAGATGGTCTGACCGTATTCGTTGAGGTAGAGGAGTTCATCCGCGACAAGCACTTCGTGCTCTACACCCAGCCCGACGTGTGGGATTATCTCACAATGGTGCTTAATCCCTCCAGCTATGATTTCCGCAAGCAGTTTGAACCCGAGCCCGGTTACTCTGTCATAGCTTTCAACGACTCTGACCGTCCCTTCGGTATCAGCGGTTACGATGAGCGCGGTTACCTCGATGGAGCTCCCGCAGTATATCTCAACGGTGAACTCTGCGAGAACGACTGGGGTGCTTATCCCGCCCTCGAAAATGTAGAGGATGGCGACGTGATCAAGCTCATGCGCAACGATGCTCCCCTCCACAACGTTACCTACAACGTGGCTGAAGGCATAGAGGTGACCGTGCGTCACGACCTTGAAAAGACCGTTGACCACACTGCCGCTCACTCTGTACATGCCGGCACCGAGATCCACGTCATCCCCGCCCTCGCAGGTACCGTTAAGGTTAAGGCCGGCGAAACCGAGCTCGTTGCCGATGAGGAAGGCAAATTTGTCCACACCGTTACCGAGCCCGTGGAAATCGTTGTTGCCCACTCAGGATCTTCTTCGATACTCGACATCGAAGCAGCAGCCGGTGAAGTAGTTGCAGTTTATAACCTCCAGGGTGTATGCGTGCGCAAGGCCGCTACCGCTGCTGAAATCAGCACTCTTCCCGCAGGTGTATACGTAACCTCCGAAGGCAAGAAAATTGTAGTGAAATAATAATGAAATTACTTTGTTTAGCAGCAGCTCTGGCGGTCTCCGTCGGGGCTGCAGCCTTTCCTAAGACTGACCTCGGCAGCCGCGCGCGCATCCACGCGGCCCGTCATGGTCTTGAAGTGACCTCGGCGCAGCCGGGTCAGAAAATGAAGATTTCCCCTCGCCGCTCAGCCGGCGTAACTGCCGCTGAAAATGAGCTTAAGGCTTTCATCACCCTCGTGCCCGGGGCTGACACTTCTGCTTTGGAAGCTCTCGGCGCTAAAGTGGAAGGAGGGCGCGGACGCATGGTGCTCGCCACTTTCCCTTCGGCTCTGCTCGATGCAGTCGAGGCTCTGCCTGAGATAGAAAGTATCCGCACCGACAGCCCTCTCTCTCCCAAGATGAATATTGTAAGGGAAGTGACCGGAATTGACCGCATACATGCCGGCGTTGACCTGCCGCAACCCTTCACGGGTAAGGGAGTGGTGACAGGTATAGTCGACGGCGGTATCGACCCCAATCATGTCAACTTCAAGAAACCCGACGGAACGTCGCGCATAGGCAGCTTCACATTTTTCCGCCCCACCCAGAGCGGCGACTATGTGCAGCAGACTTTCCCCGCCGACTATATTCCCGAAATCGACACCGAGACTTCAACCACTTTCCACGGCACTCACACTCTCGGTATCATGGCCGGATCATATAAGGGCAATGTCAACGTGGCCGTGGCGAATCCCGACGGACTTACCGCTACGGCTGAAGAAACAGCCAATCCTTTCTACGGCGTTGCCACCGATGCTGACCTTGCCGTGGCTTGCGGAGCCATGAGCGACTATTATGTGGCGCTCGGCATTGAAGCGATACTCGATTACGCTTACTACGAGAAAAATGCCCCTGCGGTAATCAACCTCTCGCTCGGAAACAATCTCGGCGCTCACGACGGCTCGTCGGCTCTATGTCAGTATCTCGACCAGGTCTCTGACCTTGACCATGTGATATTCTGTGTGGCTGCCGGAAATGAAGGTGAGATGCCCATAGCTCTCCACAAGACTTTCGCTGCCGATGATCTTTCGGTATCCACCTGTATCCGACCCGGTGTAGAGGTGGAAAGTTATCAGAATCTCCGTTACGGTCAGACCTACGTGTACAGCGATACTCAGGAGCAGTTTGAGCTCCAGGCCGTTGTTGTCAACCGCTCGCGCGGCGCCGTAGCGATGCGCATGCCCATGGGTGCAACCTCGGGAGCTATGAAATACTGGGTATCGTCGGCTTCCTATCAGGAAGGCGACGATGACGTGGTCTCGCCTCAGCTTGCCAAGTGGTTCACCGGCTATATAGGTGTGGGAGCGGAATTTGACAGCGCCACAGGCCGCTACTACGGAATCATCGACTATATGCTTTGGGACAACACCTCAGGCAACGCCGAAGGCAACTATGTGGCGGGTATTCAGGTCACCGGCAAACCGGGACAGCGTGTGGATTTCTACGGCGACGGTTCTTTTTGTGACTTTACCTCCTACGGTTTGGCCGGATTTGCCGATGGCATGACCGACGGCACTATCTCCGACGTGGCCTGCGGCCTTAACACCATATCGGTGGGCGCCTATAACACCCGCGATTCGTGGGCGGCTATGGATGGATTTGTGTATACCTATCCTCAGCCTTTCCCCTCGGGAGAGATTTCGGCATACTCATCCTACGCCTCTCTCCCCGACGGACGCACGCTCCCCGAGGTGTGCGCTCCTGGTTCTACCGTGATTTCGTCGACCAACGAATACTATCTGCTCGATAACTTGCTCGGCGACGAAGCAAGATCAGCCTACCTGGAGGCCGACGGACGCGGATATTCATGGCAGCAGTGTATCGGCACTTCCATGGCCACCCCGGTGGTGAGCGGTACGATAGCCTTGTGGCTTGAGGCCGATCCCACGCTCACCTACAAGGAAGTGAAAGAGATAATCGCCGAAACCTCGGTCAAAGACGCGCATGTGCTTGCCACCGAGCCCGCACGCAGTGGCGCAGGCAAGCTCGATGCCTATGCCGGATTGCGCAAGGTGCTTGCTCAGACGGGTATTCAGGGCATTGTGACCGACAGCTCGCAGCTCACCGTCACTCCCGCAGGCTCGCGCGCTTTTGCCGTAACGCTTCCGGGTGCAAGTTCACTCGACATCCGTGTATACTCTGTTTCCGGCGCTTCGGTCAAGGCTGTAAGAGCATCCGGAGCCGAGTCGGTGGTAGACCTTTCCGCTGCAGCCCCAGGTATATATCTGCTCACCGTCAACGGCAGCATGACCCGTAAGATCGTAGTTAAGTAATCACATTCATATCACGATACAACTCTTTTCATCATCACAATGAGCATTTCAAGCACTTTCTCACGCATGGCCCTCGCGGGGGCCATGGCGGCGGGAGCCTTGACCGCCGCGGCCGAGGAACCCATCATCACTTTTCATACCGCGGTGTATGACAATGTAGGTGAAACCAATGCCTTCCATTTCTATCTCGGAGCCAAGGAACCTACCTACGTGGATATCGACTGCGGCTTCGGAAGCATAGAGACCGAAGTGGGTGTGGCTTCATTCGACCCCGAGGCCGGAGGCATATCAGGTACGGTAATTACCTGCACGGTGTCGGCCGAGGGTATGGTACGTGTGTATGGCGATGCGTCGAAAATCGATTATATCGACATGGAAGGCTGCTATATCACCGACATATCTTTCCCGCAGCTTACCGAGGTGGAGATTCTCAACCTTTCTTACAACGAGCTTAAAGGCCTTGACCTTAGCCACATGTCGAAACTTCAGGCGCTGTATCTGAATAATAATACATTTTCGGAAACACCGCTCCTGATAGGCCCTGACAAGCCTGACCTTGCAATACTCAACATGAGTATCATCGATAATCTCGATCCGTCGTTTGACCTCTCGGATTATCCGGCCATGCGTTCATTCGAGGCTTGGCATGTGCCTTCGCTCACACGCATCGATCCCTCGAAATGCCCTGATCTGCTCAAACTTTCGATTGACCTGACCAATGTGTCGACTATCGATCTGTCGCAAAATCCCGCGCTGCTCATCCTCAATGTGGGCGATACAAGGATTTCGGAACTCGACCTTTCCCATAACAAATATCTCACCGAGCTCTATTGCGGTCACATGGCTGCCGGTTACGGTCAGTATGCCATGACTTCGCTTGATGTCAGCTGCCTGCCTAATCTCCAGCGTCTGTTTTGTCCCGGTAATGCGTTTACCTCGCTCGATGTGTCGGGATGCCCCAAACTCACCGATCTGTCGTGCTCCCACAATTATCTGACTGAAATTTCGCTCGACGCCAATCCTGACCTGATCAATCTTAACGTGGCTATGAATCTCATGACCTTTGCCACGCTTCCCGCTCCCCGCGAGACATTTAATGAATATGTGTATTACCAGCGCCCTATAGCGGTTGACCGCTCATATGCGGTAGGTACAACACTCGATTTCAGCAGTCAGGTGCTTCGGGAGGGTACGGTAACCCAGGGATTCCTTTACAAAGTTACGGAGACGGAACCTGATTTTCCCGTATTGCTTGATAATGAATACTATACGTATGCCGACGGTAAAATCACTTTAAATAAGGAGCTTACCGACAGTGTGACGGTGCTTTTCACCAACGACATGTTGTCGATGTATGACCTCTCCACCTCAAAATTTATGGTTAAAAAGGCTGCCGATATGGGTAAGCCTTCACCAGTGGTCGACATAACATATTACCCCACAATCAAGAATGTGGAATTGAAAGTGGGTGTGCAGGGTGCTTCACCCGAGTCGCCCAAGCAGTTCAAGGTGGATTTCGGCGACGGCAACCTTGTGGACTTCACTGCCACGTCGTCTACGCTGCCCGAGACTGTCAATGTCACCGGCACTCGCTCCGGCCACATTATTATATATATGCCCGAAAATACCGATATATCGGCATTGGGCATCAGCGGCCAGCGAATCATGAGTATCGACCTGTCGCGTGCTTTCACTCTCGCGCAGCTCTCGATAACCGATTGCCAGCTCCCCGCTATCGATCTTACATGGAACCGCTGCCTGACGAGTCTCGATCTTTCGCGCAACAATCTGTCGAAACTTGACCTGACCGAGCCCAACGGCAGCTATGGTAAAAATGTACTTGCCGAGATAAAGGCAGCCGACAACCGCCTTACCGAGGTGACTCTCAGCACCCGTACCTCTCTCCGCTCACTCGATTTCTCGGGTAATCAGCTTGCCGACTTTGACCTGCTCAAACTGACCGAACTCACTCACCTTGATCTCTCGGGAAATATGTTGACCGAGGTGGATCTGCGTGACCTGGAAGCAATCGAGTCTCTCGATCTGTCTGACAATAATCTGTCGGAAATCGAGTTGCTCGATTATCTGCCCCTCAAGTCACTGAACATCTCGGGCAACAAGTTTACTTTCGGCTCGCTTCCGCAGCCGGGCGCCGTAAGCGAATACATTTACGCGCCTCAGACTCCTTATCCCCTCCCCGAGAAAGCTCCTTCGATAAATCTCGCAGCCAATTATGTGGAAATCGATGGCGCTGTGACTCAATACAAGTGGGTGATGGATGCTACCGGTGAAGCTGTGCCCGCAGGCAAGATAACGGTGAGCGGTAACGGTCTTTTCAATTTCGCCGATCCCGACCTTGGAGTGGTGCGTTGCGAGATGACCCACACGGCATTCCCTGCATTCAGCAATGCCAATGTATATACCACCACACCTGTACACACCGCGCCGACACCTGCTCACGTATTTGCCACTTTCACTACCCTCGAGGATGGCGAAGCCGAGCTTGACCTGAGCACGACCAATCCCGGTTCAGCGGTTTACATCGACTGGGAAAACAACGGTTATCTTGAGCAATATATCCTCGGTGACAGATTCGAGGCGTTCATGGTAAAAACCAAGGCCGGGGCCGATGTGAAATGCTACAGCTATGAAGAGGATGATTGCGTGAAGGTGTTCTCGCTCAACGGGGCCAAGCTGTCGCGCATCGACGCTTCAAGCATGAAGAGCCTCATCCATTTCACGTGCTCGGGCGCAGGACTGAAAACTTCCGACATAGTGTTGCCTCAATGCAAGGAGACTCTTGAGGAATTAGGCCTTTACGGCAACAATATCGAGTCGATTGACCTGAGCGAGTATACCGCGCTCCGCATGCTTGATCTGTCGGATAACAAGCTCTCATCCTACGACGCTTCGCCTTTCAAGAAACTTGAGGCTCTGTACGTCGCATCCAATAATCTTACATCCGTGACGCTCGACAATCCCGTGATGTGGGAATGCGCCCTTGTAGATAATCAACTTGAGAGTATCGATCTCAGCCGTGTGCCTTTGATGAGACAGCTGTTCCTCAATAATAACAACCTTACGGAGATAGACCTGTCGGCAATGCCGGCGCTCAAGATACTATATATCTCTCATAACCGGTTCACATTTGCTACGCTGCCGCTGTTTATGGACTACGTGGAATATAACTACAGCAATCAGGTTCCTCTCGACGTTACGCCTGAGGACGGTTATATTGTCGACCTCTCGTCGCAGGCCACCTGTCATGGCCGCCCGACAGAGTACACATGGTATATCGACTCGCCTTATTACGACGAGGATGGTAACCTGGTGGGTGAAAACCTTTATGAAGGAGATGAATACCTGATTTCCAATGGCGTCACCACCTTCCTCAAGCCGTTTACGCACATCATGTGTGTGATGACCAATCTGATGTTCCCCAATCTGGTGCTCTATACCGATTTCATTGATGTCACTCCCGCTCAGGGCGGCGTAGAGGAGATTACCGTATCGGATAACTCTCTGCCGGCCCGCTGGTTTAACCTCAGCGGAGCATGCGTGGCCGACACTGCTGCAGGTGTAAGCCCGTCGCTTGCTCCCGGCATCTACGTGCGCCTTACTTCTGAAGGCGCGACCAAGATACTGGTGCGTTGACGTCAAGGCAACTTCTGAAAAATATGTTCCCCCGGTTCCGCTGTGGAGCCGGGGGGATTTATTTGAAGAAGAATTTAGTTCAGGTTATTGCTGAGCGTAAGATAATACCGTGGGACTTTCCACATCCACGCCATATTCACGGGCTTTTTCGAGTATAGCTCGGGCCAAGCGTGGCTTCAGATCTTCGGGGCAATAGCGGAAGTATGATTCAGCCGCCCTTACGTGGGCTGCATCGGGCATCGGGTATTCCCTGCGCTCGGGTAGGCCGTAGTCGCTTGCGGGAAGTTCGCGGCGCTCCTGTGAAGAAAGTATATCGCTCATGATTGTCAGAATTTATAAGTTACGCCCACCTGCAGAAGACCCTGGGCACCGAATCCGAGTTCACCGAATATGCCGAAACCTTTGCTTAGGTCAACCTTTGCTCCCACGGGAGTGATCTGATAGGCGAAATATGATCTGTTGTTTACACCGTCGGCACCGAAGTGGGTGATGTCGACACCTACGCCTAACTTGGCATAGAGTTTTACGATGCTGTTCTTGTAATATTGATAGCGGCCATTGACCATTACTACATGATAGTAGAGGTCGGAATCAGTTCCCTTAAATGAAGAACTTGAGAATGTGTAGCTGACTCCGGCGTCGATCTTGGGAGCGACGGGAAGATATACACCTGCTGTGAGCGACCCCCAGGCGTTGTTGACTTTACCATATCCGCCATGCATGTCGGTTGCGTCCATCTGGGTGTATCCGCCGTAACTTAATTGAACTTCAGGAGTGAGGGCCGATGCTGTGGCGGTCATGCCTGCGACAGCTAAAAGCGAGAGTAAAAACTTTTTCATAATAGTAATGGTTTGGGGGTTGCAAATAATTAAATAAAGTGAGGATTTGTATGGTAGTCTAACAAATGTTACGATTAAAAGGTTTAACTTTGCATTATGGCAAACAAGGAATACGCTGACAAAAATAAAGCCTGGCTCGCGCAGAAAGCGCAGGAACCCGGCGTGAAGGCTCTCGACAAAGGGATCTATTATAAAGTGTTAAAATCAGGAAAGCCTGATGCTCCGCAACCCGGTCGCGGCAGCGTGGTGGTGGCTCACTACACGGGGCGCACCATCAACGGCAAGAAGTTTGATTCGAGCCGCGGAGGCGCACCGCTGGCGGCGCGGCTGCGCGAACTGATACCCGGGTGGGGTATTGCCTTGTGCAACATGCACGTGGGCGATAAGTGGGAGGTGTATATTCCCGCCGAGATGGGCTACGGACGATTCTCGCAGCCCGGTATACCAGGCGGCTCAACGCTCGTGTTTGAGATCGAGCTGATGGGTGTAGGCTGACAACCGGCGCAATGCTTCGTCGCGCGAGGCGTTGATGAGGTCGGTGTAATGGGCGTCGGAGTTAACCACGAGCTTCAGCCCGCGGTCGATAAGTTGCTTCCAGTAGCGCTCGTGAGGGAAAAAGCGGTGGCGCTGAGCGAATGCCTTGGTGTTGATTTCCACGAATATATCGCGTTCGGCCAGCAGCTCGATGGTTTCATCGGCGCGCCGGCGATACCACGGCTCATCCTCTATGCCTGGGCATGCCACGGATGCGTTGAGACCTATCTTGTCGAAGTGTCCTATGATGTCGAATCCGCCGGCAAGTATCATGTCGCGGGTGCGGTCGTAGAATGTATCGACCACATAGCGCACATCGTTGTCGAAATACTCGCCGAGACGCTTTATGAAGCGCTCGGGTGAGCCGTCAATGTCAACCTCCTCGCCTGTGGTGAGGGCCGGTATGAAATGAACCGAACTGATGCGGTAGTCGAGCGGAAGATTGCGGAAATATTCATGTGATGCGCCCCACTTTTCGCCGAGATAATCTATCTCCATAGCTGCGTAAAACCTGATGTTTCCGTCATACTCATCGTTGAGACGGGCTACGGCAGCGAGAAAGTCGGGCACATCGGCGGCTTTCATGTTGCAGGGCGATTCGATGGGCACGGGGCTGTGGGGCGAAAAACCGTAATGCATAAATCCGGCCCGGGCGGCGGCTTCGGCAAATTCATCCATTGTGAAACGGCCGTCGCAGTATTGTGTGTGGGAGTGCAGATTATACAGGGAGGTGGATGATATTATGTCGTCGATCAGCATGATTGCAAAAAGTATCGTCATCACCGCGCGGGCGGTGATGACGATGGTAAATGAAAAGTAAGGTTACTTATTGTTGCCCAGCGGGGGATTGGCGATGTTGTGGCGCATATTGGTATCGCTCTCGATATTTTTCATGCGGTAGTAGTCCATGATACCGAGATTCCCCGAGGTAAATGCCTGGGCCATTGCGCGTGGCAGCTCGGCCTCGGCTTCGATCACCTTTGCGCGAGCCTCCTGGGCTTTGGCTTTCATTTCCTGCTCAAGTGCGATAGCCATGGCGCGGCGTTCCTCGGCCTTAGCCTGAGCGATATTCTTGTCGGCCTGAGCCTGATCCATCTGCAGGGCTGCGCCGATGTTCTTGCCTATGTCGATGTCGGCGATGTCGATGGAGAGAATCTCAAATGCAGTTCCGGAGTCGAGGCCCTTGCTGAGCACGAGTTTGGAGATGTTGTCGGGATTCTCAAGCACCTGCTTGTGGGATTCTGACGAACCGATCGACGACACGATACCTTCGCCTACGCGGGCAAGCACCGTGTCCTCGCCGGCACCTCCCACGAGCTGACGGATATTGGCGCGCACGGTCACGCGGGCAATGGCGATAAGCTGGATACCGTCTTTAGCCACGGCGGTGACGTGGGGTGTCTCGATAACTTTAGGGTTTACCGACATCTGCACGGCCTGAAACACGTCGCGGCCTGCAAGGTCAATGGCGGTGGCCATCTTGAAGCCGAGATCGATATTGGCTTTCGATGCCGATACCAGAGCGTGCACCACTTTCTCGACGTTACCGCCGGCAAGGTAGTGGGCTTCGAGATCGTCGCGTGTCACGTCGTTGAGTCCGGCTTTGTGGGCTTCGATGAGCGCGCGCACTATGATGGATGCGGGTACCTGGCGGATGCGCATCAGAAACAGCTGAAGCAGCGAGATTTTCACGCCGCTCACGCGGGCCGAAATCCACAGGAAGAACGGCACGTAGTAGAAGAACACACACAGGAGGATAATCGCTCCCACGAGTAAAAGAATGAGTGTAAGTTCCATACCTGATTGGTTAGATTATTGATAGATTTATAGTGATTTCATTTTATCGCCCATCTCGGCGCGCACGGCTTCGTTGCGCAGCGTGATGAGCTGACGGCTCTGACGGTCAACTTCCTCCTCCAGCGATAGGATGCGGAACGACAGCGAATGGTCGCCGCTGCCATAGCGGGCGCGAAGCTGTTCGAGCTGCCGGCAGTTGGCCGCAAGGAGATTATAAGCTTTGACATACTCGGTCATCGCTTTGCGGGCTGCGGCATTGGATAGTCCCTGCAGGGAGGTTATGACTCTGCCGTCGGGCAGACTAAGTTCCACTTCATCCTCGCCGTTGTCGGTTTGAGCGGCATCAGTGTTTTTATGTGCTATAGCCGATTGGTTTACTCCATCGTGGGTGAGGGATATGGAAGTGAGTCGGGCAATATCGGCAAGTCCGGGAGTGTCGGCGGGATAATTCACGCGCATGTCGGCGCTGGGTATGAAGGTGTACACCGTCACCGAGTCGGCAAGCCCGTTGCGGTCGCTTACCCACCATCCGGTGCCGTTGACCTCGTCGATGGCAAGCATGTAGTCGTTGGCCGGCGAATTGTAGGGCATTCCGGCATTTGACGGCTGGAGGTAGCTGTCGTCGCCGCGGCGCGATACGAATATGTCAAGACCGCCGAGCGAGTCTTCACCGTCGGCTGCGAAATATAACGTCACGCCGTCGGGCATCAGAAACGGGAAGTCGACCGTGATACCTGTCTCCTTTCCGAAAATGGAGGCGTAGTCAAATACTTTTTCTGGTTGAATCCATTGGCCGTCGGCAAGCTGATAGGTCTCATACACGGCTGAATTGGCGGTTTCCTCGTCGGTGGCCGCAAACATCACATAGTCGCCTGCCTCGCTCTCGAATGCAGCAGGTGAGATGGTTGAGAGCCCTTGCGACGCGAGCCATCCGCGCGGCAGCAAGCGTTCCACTCGCGTGTCGGGGCGCAGGCGGCCTGCCGTGCGCGCCAGACGGTAGTAGTTGAGGAAATCCTCGGCGGGTACGTTCACGCTGTCGATCACCGCGATTTTCTCTACTCGATCGAGCATCGAAAGACCTAAATTGATGCGGTGACGGAGCACGTCGGTATAATCCGTCTCGTCCTCGCTCCACTGGGGAATGTACTGGCTGTCGAAAATCTTCTGCTCTTTGGTGCGTTTGGCGAGATATTTGTCGAGCAACTGACCGGCGCGCTCGAAATCATAGAGCTCGAAACACAGTTCGGCGGCATCAAGATTACCGCGGTTGTCGCTTTTGAGGAAATATTCGATAGCTTCGGATTTTTCACCGGCATGAAGCAGCGCTTCGGCGGCGCGGCGGTTGAGCTTCTGATTCTTGGGCGATTTTTTAGCGGCTGCCACAGCTTCGCTTACCTCATCGGCCTGAATGGGGCAGGGGTGTGCGAGCGCGATGATGATGATCGATAGCAGAGCCTGGATGTATTTTTTCAACATGTTACTATATTTTTGTCGCAGCCTCAAATATAGTGATTTTTTTTGATTCAGCCGCTATGGCTGCGGGATTATTCTAAGCCGTACTCCTTAATTTTTCGATAAAGGGTGCGTTCGGAGATATTAAGCTCCCGGGCGGTAGCCTTGCGGAGGCCGCCGTTGCGCTCAAGGGAGCGGCGTATCATCTCGCGCTCGTTTTCCTCAAGAGTGGTTCCCGGGTGCACTGATTCTACGGCAGGGGCAGCCTGCGGTAGCGGCGATGCAAACGGCGAGTAGCGGACTATTTCGGTAGACACGGCACGCTCGGGATTGCGTCCCGCGATAGTCTCGCATTCGGTGATCACGGGAGTTTCCACGGCGCTGTGGGTGGAGAGTTCGGCTATCTCGGTTTTCAGAGCGTCGATTTCGTGTTGCATGCGGAATATCATGCTCACGAGGGCATCGCGTTCCATGTCATATTTGCTTCCCGATGCCCCGAATTCGCTTTTCAGTGCCGGGGTGTATCTCACGGCCGCTTCGGGTATAAACGGCTCAAGCATTTCGGCAGTGATGGTGTTGCCGCTGTCAAACAGTGCGAGCTGGTCTATGACATTTTTGAGCTGGCGCACATTGCCCGGCCACCTGTAGTGGAGCAGTCGCTGGCGTGCCGAGTCGTCGATCGCAATGGCTTTCACCCGGTAGCGCTCGGAAAAATCGGCGGCAAACTTGCGGGCGAGCAGTATGATGTCGTTGCCGCGGTCGCGCAGCGGGGGAATGGAAATGGACACTGTCGACAATCGGTAATAGAGATCCTCGCGGAAACGTCCTTCGGCCACGGCGCGGGTCATGTCGACATTCGTTGCCGCCACGATTCTTACGTTGCATTTCTGCACCGTCGACGAGCCTACTTTTATAAATTCACCTGACTCAAGCACTCGCAGCAGTCGGGCCTGAGTCGACAGAGGTAGTTCGCCCACCTCATCGAGAAATATCATGCCGCCGTCGGCTTCCTCGAAATAACCTTTACGTGCACCTACAGCGCCTGTGAAGGCTCCTTTTTCGTGGCCGAACAGTTCGGAGTCGATGGTGCCTTCGGGAATTGCGCCGCAGTTCACGGCAATGTAGCGCGCATGCTTGCGCGGTGAGTAAGAATGGATTATCTTGGGAAAGAATTCCTTACCCGTGCCGCTCTCGCCCGTAATGAGCACCGACAGATCAAAGGGTGCCACTTTCACGGCACGCTCAAGCGCAGCAATGAGCAGCGGTGAATTGCCCACTATGCCGTAGCGCAGTTTGGCCTGCTGCACTTCGGCCGACATTTCGGTGATGGCGTTCATTTGCGGCGGAGATCAAAAGTTTTTTCGCGGAGGAATCTGCCCAATTCTTCAAGCGAGCCGCCGTGCTCCTTCTGCTCCTCAACGCTTATGGGCTCGCCTATCGAGATGTGGATTGTCTTGTGGGCTTTCTTGAATATCTCGGCCGGCAGTCGCAGTGTGCGCAGCTGCCAGCTTACCACACCTAAGAAGTTGAACCACCAGCTGTTGCTCCCGTGGAAATATATCGGAATCACGGGCACGTTCATCTTTTTTATTAGGCGTATGATGGTAGGCTGCCACTCGCGGTCCTCAAGGCGGAGCCGCCAGTTGAGTTTCGCTACCGCGCCTGCAGGGAAGAAGCCCACGGGGTGGCCGTCGCGTATGCGCGACATGGCCTCTTTGAGACCTCTCACCGATACGGCCTTTTTCACAGGATCGTCGCTCGCAAGCGAGTCTACGGCAATGAAACTGGGGCGCAGAGCCGATATATAGTTGAGCGTCATGTTTACCATCACCTTAAACTCGGGGCGGCGGCTGCCTATGATGTCGATGAGGGTTACACCGTCCATGGCCCCGAAAGGATGGTTGCTCACCGTGACAAACGGACCTTCGGGCAGATGGTCGAGCAGCTCGGCATTGTCAATCTTAAGCTTTATATCCAGCTCCTCGATCATGCGGCGGCAGAAGTCGGGCCCGGGAGTATCGCACAGGCGGGAGTGGAGATCGTTGCACTTGCCGATTGAGAGAAAACGTATCAGACCCTCCACAATGCGGCGCTTGCCTTTAAGTTGCGGAGCCAGAGCCACTATCTCGTCATATCCCAGCACTACGGGGTGTATATCGTAAGAAGAATAGTCCATTACTTGCATTTTAGCGGTGCAAAATTAGCAAATATTCCGAGAAAAAACAAGTGCCCGCACGCATCAATGCCTTGAAAGAAACGTAGCGGAGTACCGTCCCCTCGCTCGCTAATGCCCGTTCACCCGCGACAAAGGCTTCGGGAACTGTGTGAGCAATATGGCGATGAGGCGGAGATAGGGATTAAGTTTAGGCTTAATGGTTTAAAAATATTAATCGGATATAATAATTACCAACCACTGAAAGATGATGAGTGTAGTGTATATATCTAATTATAAGCAGATTGAAGCCGAAAATGTAGGGACGTTGCTTCGCAACGTTGGTCATGGCCGCCCGTCGTTTTTTGGCGAAATTTTGTCCCTCGAAGGGGAAACATCGCGAAGCAATGTCACTACATTCGATGTCGCTATTTCGCTGTAGGATAGGCCTTTTGCAGGGTTTCGTTACCCGCAGAAGCAGACTTCCCCATGCAGCGAATGTGGCTCTCATATTTTTGTAGATTATTGAAAATGCTTATATTTGTGCCATGACTAAAACTGATAAGTTAAAGATATGTGATTGGACGCTGGCAGGGCTGTTGCCGGTAGTTTTAGCATCAAGTATTCAGCTTGAAGCGACCGACGGGGGAGGAACGGGGTGGATGATCGTGCACGTGATTGTAGCGTCGGCATTCATGTGTACAATACTTTGGCATATTTATCTTCATTTCCAATGGAAGAAGTGGCTTGTGAAGTTTGCCAAACAGAAAATAGCCACACGAATTCTTTGGTGGCTTTACGTATTGACCTTATTATCAGGAATAGCGGCTTTTATACATCGGCTTATCGAAATAAACCATGGCCCGCTTGGCGGAATACACGGCAAAATCGGTTTCCTTATGATAGCATTTGCAATAGGTCACACCCTGAAGCGGATAAAATTTTTCAAGAGGAAACGCTGAGAAAAAATAAATATTTTACATATATGTGAAATATTCGTTTTATATTTGCGTTATTATTTATAGCCATTTTTTTAGTAAAAAATAAATTTCTCAAACTTACTTAATAATATTACTGCCATGAGTGAAGTAGAATTGTTATTGGTAAACAATAGTGAGAGTTGCACTATGTATACGATTCAGTGATGATATGAGTGAGTTTGAGAAGTTCATATCTAAATTTAGAGAAGATGCTGAATTTAATGCTGACTTTCAGGCTATAATGCGTTTTGTAGAGCAAATTCTCTCAAATGGAGCACTGGAGCGTTATTTCAGGAGAGAGGGGAAAATGTCTGATTCAGTAGTGGCACTCCCGGTGTTGAAATCAAAACTCCGGCTGTATTGTCTGCGTCTAACTGATAAAATTCTTGTTCTGGGAAACGGAGGTGTCAAGACCAGCAGGACCTATCAGGAGGATGATACATTACAAGGTTACGTAATTGACTTGCAGAAGTTTGAGCGTCTGCTTATCCAGGAAGTCAACTCCGGAAATGTCGAGATAACAGAAAAAGAAATCATAACCGATAAGAAGTTTGAATTATGAGAACCGCCAATATCTCTTTGCACGATCTTTTTAACGAAATCCCTCCCGAAAAGAGAGAGGAGACGCGGCTTTCTTTTGTAATATCCAATCGGTTAGATGCTTTGATGAAGGAAAAAGGACTTTCAAAAAAACAATTTGCTGAAGCTTTAGGTAAACGACCGAGTGAAATTACAAGATGGTTGAGTGGCGAACATAACTTCACAATTTCTACTCTCGCCATGCTTTCAACTTTTTTCGGAGAGCCTATTATTTCAGTTGTATTGTAGTTATCGTTCACACCTCCATGAAGTCGGAGATGATGTCGTTGCTTATGAGCCAACGGGATTCGGGGATGATGAGGCGGGTGGGAGTGAGGATGACATTGCCGGAAGGAAGATGACGGCGGCGGGCGGTGCGCACAATATCGTCAGCACGCTTCGCGCCAAATGTTTTGCTGACTTTCGCGAGATCAAGGCCTGCGGAAGTGCGCAATGCGGTAAATACCATATCGTTAAAACGCTCCGACTCATTTTCTTCCTCTATCCGCAATGAGCCTGTGCCGTAGCCCGCGATGTAGTCTTTTATCGAGGGTAGGTTGTAAAAGCGGGTCGCGCCGTCCCAGCCGTGGGCACCGGGTCCAATGCCGAGATAGGGTGTCATGTCCCAGTAGCGGGAGTTATGCACGGCTTCGCGTCCCGTAAGGGCGAAATTGGAAATTTCGTAATGATTGTATCCGGCCTCGCGGGCGGCGTCGGTGAGAATGCGGTACATTCTTTCGACTTCCTCGGCGGGAGTTTCGGTGATTTTCCCGGCCATTAGCATTGCATTGAGCCTCGTGCCTTCCTCGTAGGAAAGAGAATAGGCCGAAAGATGCTCGGGGCGTAGATCAAGAATACGGCTGAGGGTTTCGCGCCAACCCGCCGTAGTAAGACCGGGCAAACCGTAGATAAGGTCGAGGGAGATATTGGTGAAGCCGCTTTCGCGCAGCGTGGTGAAAGCTGCAAGGGCATCTGCTGAACTGTGGCGGCGACCTATTGCACGGAGTATATTATCGTCGAGCGACTGCACTCCCATGCTCACACGGTCAATACCCATCCCGAGCCATGCACGGGCACGCGACGGAGTGACGTCTTCGGGATTCACCTCAAGTGTAAATTCCTCAAAATCATTGCGGGGCAGTGTGTCGATAATCCGGCCGAGCATTTCGTCAGGGAGCGATGACGGCGTGCCACCGCCGATATAAACTGTGGAAATTTCCCCTTGCCACGAGGCAAGCCGAGTGGCGAGTTCATTGCAAAGCGAGTCGACAAACTCTGCCGCCATGCCGCGCTGCGGCACGGAATAGAAATCGCAGTATGCACACTTGGCGTGGCAGAAAGGAATGTGGATATAAAGCCCAGATGGCGGTTTCATCATTCATCACCGGTGTTTCTGCCGCATACGCTCTTGAAGTTGCAGAATGTGCAGGCATGGCTGTCGGCGGCCTGAGTAAAAGGCACTTCGGAGTCGAATATCTCGGCGACTTTGGCGTTGAACTGCGCAAGAAATTCATCGTTGACCGAGCGATAGTCTTCAAGTGGACGCTTGTTGTAGGTTATAGGCACGATACCCTGGGTGGCGATGGTCTTGAAGAGATAGATGAGCGGCTGAATCGGACCGTCGCATTTCAGCTCGCGTGCGAGCATATTGCAGTAGAAAAGCAGCTGCAGGATGGCCTTGCGGCGGTCAGTTTTTTCGGCATCAAAGAGATCGGCAACGTTGGTAAATGTAGTCTTGTCCTGCCCGGTCTTATAGTCGACCACGCGGAGCACGCCACCGTCGGGCGCGTCGGGATATACACGGTCAACCCTGTCGATAACCTGCTTGAAATTTACCTCCAGCCCGGGCGCGACCTCCATGCGTCCCTCAATTTTCATCTCGGCGTCGATAAACTCAAAGGGGGTGAATTGCTTTTCGGCGCGCAGCAACATCTCTACATAGGTGGTCATCACCCGCCCTATGAGCAGCGATTCGCCGGTGAGCTGTTCGTCGCAGTCACGCCCTTTGCGGCGGTAGTGGTAATTGATGGCGCGTGTCACGTAAGGCTCTATGTGGACGTGGCGGCTGATGCTGTCGATCACCTCCGAGGTGATGATTACCGAATGGGCATTGCCGCGCAAGCGCTTGTAGATCATCTCCATTACCTCGTGGAGTATGGTGCCGAGCGTCCCGGAATCCATATAATCAGTGACCTCGTCGTCAAGATCGAGCCCCTCCACATTTTTCAGGTAAAAACTGAGCGGGCAGTTGATGTAAGAGTTGATCGACGAGGCCGAGAGAAACTTGCGCCCTTCGCCGTGAGGCTTGGTAAAAGCATGCAGACGTGAGATTATATCAGGAGTCTTTTCTATTACGATAGTTTCGTCGCCTATGCGCGGCGCGGGGAAAGCCTTGCGTTTGTGGGTGATACCGGCGTCGGGGAAAAGGTAAAGGAGCTGCGACAGGTAGCGCGACATTTCACCCGAGTTTGTGCCTTCGGTGCGACCGTCGTAAAGAAGTTCCACGCGG
>JAIDSW010000146.1:0-9979 GCA_029061025.1 Duncaniella sp. | reverse complement strand
GGCGTAGATCGACTCCTGATGCTCTACGGTCGACATGCGGTAGGCACGCCGCAGCGCGTCGGGGATAAATGAGCGCGAGAAATGCCGGCGCGGGAATACACGCTCGTTCATCGAAAGTATCACGATATTCTCGAAGTCGAGAGCTCGGGTCTCGAGCACTCCCATCATCTGAAGCCCCTTGAGCGGTTCGCCCGTGAAATTTACGGCAGCCGAGGCGATAGAGCGGCGGAGAATGTGGAAGAAAGTCGCCTCCCGCATCGTCACGTTCCACTCCTTAATCGACCTGTCGAGCTCCTCAAGCGCATCGGAAAAGCTTTCAAGAAAGAATCGCTCGATCTTACCGGCTTTACCTTCGGAGAAGGTGCGCCCCAGCAGATAGTCGACCACGCCGCGGGTATATCCGTATACCTCGGCTGCGTCTTTCATATCATTTACCGCCATGAATATCACCGCCATGTCCTCGGGGAGATTGGCGGTAAGAAATGATGCGGGGACGGTATACATTTTTTCGGCCTTAAGAGTGGCGAGCAGGGTGTTGCACGCCTCCATGTCGCCCGACTGAAGCAGCGGGTGCGACAGTATAGCCTTGACATCCTCGTGGAAAAACACCTTCTCGCCGTGGGAATCGGCTGCGCGCATCTGCATGGAGGTTATGGCATTGAGCAGCGAAGCCATTGGGGTGAGCTTCAGCGGGAATCCCATCGTGACATTCAGATCGGTGATTTCAGCCGGAACGGAATGAATCATGGGTATGAACAGATCCTCCTCGGGAAGCACGATGGCTGTATCATGTGAGGGGCGGGCCGGGTCGATAACTCCCGTTTTCACCCATCGGCGCAGTATGTCGCCCGTCTCCTTTACCATGCCCACTTTTGACGGCACGCATGTGATGATGATCTCGGGAAGCACGGTATTTTTTTCGCCGTCAATATCGTAGAGCGAGGGGAAGCTCTCGATGTTGCGGCGCATGAAGCGCGCGCCCTTGCTCGAAGGCATGTCGAAAGCCGGGGAATTGAAGTCCCAGTAAAAATCAGCGAGTCCACGGGCCTTGAGCCTCTCGAAAATCTTTACTTCGGCAGCCGAAAGCACGTTGAAGCCCACGAAAATATATCGCTTGAACGGCAACTGTCCCGGAGTAGGATTTTTCACCGCCTCCACGGCCTCACGCAGCATCATGCCCTCCGATGCCAGCGAGCGGCGACGCAATTCGGCGCGGTAGCTGTCGTAAAGCGGCAGAAGTATTTCCCAGAGTTTCAGGAATTTGTCCTGAAGGTCAGAAGACTTGTCACTGAGGTGATTCCAGAATCTTTCGGGATCGTGCATCTCCACGTCCTGCCCCCAGTAGGCACGGATTATCTCAAGCTGCTCGTCGGTGAGATAGTTGGCGTTGATCTCCTTGAGTTTCTTGACGTTGATGAAAAGTGCCGCGGGGTCAACCAGGTAACGGTCTACATCATTGAAGTCGCTTATGAGCATTTCGCCCCAGAACAGGAAGCGGTCGAAGTCGGGTATATCCTGCGACAGCCGGCGGTAGCAGTCGTAAAGCACGAAAAGCTGCTCAAACCGTGTGGCGGGTACAAGCCGGGAGAACGACGATGTGAATCCGGCGATGGTGGTGATTTCGGGCATTATCACATGACGGTCGCCGATTTCTTCACGCAGATAATGGGTGAAAAATGTGGCGCTTCGCTTGTTGGGGAACACGAAGCAGTAGTCAAGCAGCGACTCGACTTCCCGCTCCACATATACGCGGGCAACCTGACGAAGAAACGGTGTCATCAGTATTGCAGATAAATGAAGGGTACAATATCACTCTGGCGCACCTGGATGATGAGCAGCAATACCAGTGCGAGCACCACAGCCTGCACTATCGGGTGCATGCGGCCAAACTGATGTTTAAGCCATTGCGTCCAGCTCTTGGGCGAGAAGTGCATGGCATATCCGGCCACCATGGCGAGCACGATCAGGAAATATCCGGTGATGAACTGTGGCGCAACCGAGATGTGGAAATCGTTGATGATCTGTCCGGTCATCTGCCCCACGTGGTCCATCGATTGCGAGCGGAAAAACATGAATATGATTACCACCAGATTGAAAGTCACGAAGATATTAAGGAAGCGGCGCCATGAAGGAGTCTCCGCTCCGGGTGTCGACGGAAACCATTGGCGCAACGTCTTGTGTATCACAAGCATTGCACCATGGAGCGCACCCCATATCACATACATCCACGAGGCGCCGTGCCACAATCCGCCTATCACCATCGTGGCCATCTGATTGAAGTTGCGGCGCGCCTTGGAGCAGCGGTTGCCGCCCAGCGGTATATATACATAGTCGCGAAGCCATGTCGATAGCGATATGTGCCAGCGACGCCAGAACTCCGTGGGGCTCTGTGCCTTGAAGGGCGAATCGAAGTTATCCATGAAGCGGTAGCCGAGCAGCAGGGCGAGGCCTATCGCCATGTCGCTGTAGCCCGAGAAATCGCAGTAGAGCTGTATGGCGAAGCCGAAGATGGCCACCGTGTTTTCAAAACCGCTGTAGAGAGCGGGATTGTCAAATACGCGGTCGACGAAATTACCGCTTATATAGTCGGCCACGATTACCTTCTTGATCAGACCGGCCATGATGAGGAAAAGACCGTCGGATACCATCTCTCTCGTGGCCACGGGGTTACGTGCCACCTGAGGGAGCATGTCCTTGGCGCGCACCACGGGGCCGGCCAGAAGCGGCGGGAAGAACGTGAGGTAGAATGTATAGTCGAGAAAATTATGGCAGGCCTGCATGTGCCCGCGGTAAATGTCGACGATATAGCTAATCGAGCGGAAGGTGAAAAATGATATGCCGGCGGGGAGAATGATGTCGAGGGCATCGAATTTCAGCGTGCTGAACGAACTTATCGTTTCGAGCAGCAGATTGAAATACTTGAAATAAGCGAGCATGCCTATGTTGACAAGCACGTTGATCCACACTATCAGTTTCTTTTTCCATACGGTCGACCCGGCTTTCTCCATGAGAAGCCCCAGCACGTAGTCGCTCACGCACACTCCCAGAAGTATGAAGCAATATTCAGCCGACGACTTATAGTAAAAGTAGAGCGAAAAGAGTATCACAAACACCATCTTGACGTTTCTGAACCGCCTCATGAGCGAATATATGACTATGAAGGCTGCGAAAAGTATCAGAAACAGTCCGGTGTTGAAAAGGAGCGGCGACATGGCGTCGAAGCTCAGCACTTTCTGAAGACGGTCGAAATCAATGAGTTGGTGCATCAGTAATCAGATGATTTTTTTAATCACGGAGTGTTGATAGAATAGCATCGTAGAGCATGCGTCCTTCCAGACGGTAGCCCGCCGCGGTGTGGTGCACGCGGTCTTTGGCAAACAGGTTGGCTGAAATCCAGCTCGCGCTTGCTCCGGCGCCCCCGGCCACTTCATACCAGTCATATACGGCTATGTGGTTGCGGCGTCCGTAGTCAAGAATGGCATTACGGACAGGGGCGATGTTGGTGTTGACTTTATAGGATTTCACGCTCGTGGTTCGGTAGCGGGGGCGTCCTTTCTTTGTCTTGCCTTTCACGCGCACTTTTTTGCTCGTCGTTATGCTGCGCTGGCATTCCATGGGAGTGGTGAGCACGATGAAGGCGTCGGGATTCGTGGCGCGGATATTCTTGACAAGCCGGTCGATGGAGCGGGTGAACTCGGCTGAGTCAAATTTGCCGAAAGCCTCGTTGGTGCCGAGCGCTATGATGACGAGCGACGGCTCAAGGGGCGCGATGCCCTGACCTACGTTGCCTATGCGGTTGTAGGTGTCGAAAGTCGCTCCGTTGTTGCCTATCGAGTGAAATTTTACACCCGGACGGCCTGATTCGAGCGATGCGCCGTAGACGGTGAGGTCACCTGCCGAAGAGAAATCGATGTCGACGTTGGTGACCGGTTCGGCAAGAATTATGTGGGTATAGTCGCGCGAGGGCACCGAGCGGAAATGCACCGGCTTACCCTCCGAAGTGGTCACCGATTTCACGGTCATCTGCCCGCGGTGAAATATCGTCACGGAGGTGAACGGGTTGTAATCTTCTTTCTCTGATGTTGCTATAAACAGCTGGCTGTCAGATGTGAGCGGGTGAATCGACGTGCCCGTGAAGCCCACCGACTGCTCCCACGAGGCATTCATCAGCCTGACGGCATTCCACTGATTGCGGCTCTGGAAATAATAATCGGCCGGCTCGTTGGTGCCGCTCAGGCGCAGCGGTGCCACGAGTCCGCGACCGGCATTGCCGAAATCATACTGGAGCAATTCGCGTGTGACGCCGGCATTTATACCCGCCTGCACGTGGCTGTCGCCTATGAGCAGCATGGATACCGGCTTGAGATTCGACAGTTTGATGGCCTGACGCAGTTTCGAGGGGTCGGAGCCGTTGAGGGTGATGGTATTGGCGCGCTGGCGTATGAACGACGGCACGGGTATATCTATATCGTCGGCATCGCCGTCGGGTATCACCACGGCATTCTCGCGTATGTCGCGTGAATCATCTTCGGTGACGGTGGTCTCGCCATCGTCGGGCTCGGCGGCAACAGCCGTTACAGGTGCCGTGAGGAGCGATACAGCCAATATGGTGTGGAGGAATATTTTCATTTCAAGTCGTGTCTTATGGCATTGAACAGGAGGTCGGCGAGTCGGGCGCCTCCCTTGTGGGTCAGGTGTATGTAGTCTTTGTTGATGTATCCGCCGCGGCTCCATTCCACCACGGCATCGGTGCCGCCCATGGCTTCGCGCGTGTCCCAAAACAGACAGTGAGCCTTGCGGGCAGCCTCGCGCTGGGCGTCGATCATGGCTGTGGCGGTCGACATTGATTTTATTACCGATCCGCGTTTTTCACCGCGGTCGCCTATGCCCATCAGGAGAATATCGGCGCGGGGATAGCAGCTTCTCACATGGTTGATCACCTCGACCATGCGCTGGCAATACACGCTGTAGTTGCGCTGCTTGGCGCTCATGGCGTTGATGCCGAACTCAAGGATTATAAGATTGTAGTCCACTCCGCAGCGGCTCATCTCGTAGCAGAGCCCGCGGTTGACCTTGCTGAGGGTGATGCCCGAGAATCCGCGCGACGACATGCAGTCGACTCCTACGCCCGAGGTGCCGTCGAGCCACACTCCCAGTCCTATAAGCGATGAGGATGAGGTCTTGACGTCAAACCGCGTAGTGGTGCCGTCGACCTGTATCATCTGCACGGATGTGTCGGCAGGAAACTCTTCCGTGATCCATTCACCCGAGGTGCGGTAGGTGACGGTAGCGCCGTTGGGGGCTATGAAAAGGAATTTTGAGGAACTCCAGTCCTGAGTCTGTGCGAATGCCTTGGTGCCCTGATAGGTCGAAACGGCCTGAGGCGTGGAGAGGAAATATTGCTCGGAAAGACCCATGTAATTGAAATCACATTTCTTCATGGCCGAGAATGCCTTCCATCCGCTGCCACCCTGCTTCACGGAGCGGCGGAAGCCGGGAAATTCGGAGTGCATGTTGACATAGCCCACGCCCTGACCTCCGTAGACGCTCTGGAGCTTTTCGCGTAGGTCCTGAGCAAAGATGTCACCTTCGATATAGCTGTCGCCCACGAGCGCTATGCGGGCGAATGCTCCCGCCTGAAGGGTGCGACGCAGGTTGGCCAGTCCCATAGCTCCGGCGGTGTAGTCCTCGATGACTACAAGATCGCCCACTTTCGATGCCTTCGGAGCGGGCACCACGGTGTCATTCTCCACTATGATGTTGGCAAGCGAGGGCGATGTGGCGGCCGGGGATGATGGATGAGAAACCGAGTCGTGACGATCCGCCGCCGGTCTCACGGGTATATTACCGCTTTCGGCTTCGGCCTGAGCTTTAAGCAGCTCGGGGTCTATATCTTCAAAAACTTCATCAGGATCAGTCGCCGTGGAATCGGCCTCGACACTTAGGTCTTGCATCACGTCGGAGAGCAGATTGAATTCCTTGACGACGCCCCCGCTCCACTCATGGACGGGGAGCAGCGATACGCCTGCAAGGATGATTACGGCTATTATTATGATGAGGGCGGGACTGCCCGGCTTATTACTTGACATATCGGTTCATCATTAGGAAATCCCTGCGCGACGCATAGTCGGGAAAGGTAATGTTTTCTTTAATTTCATCGGGGCGCGGTGTCGACGGGTCGCCTGTGACAAGCGAGTAGAGGGGCGACATCTTTGCCATCACCTCGTCCCACTCTTCTTCGGCGCGGCTGTCGGGCATGATGCCTCCACCGGAATATATATTGTATACGTAGGCATCCTCGCCGTCGATAAGGCAGGGCACTATAAGCGCTGACCGCAGGTTGACATAGGCCTCGATATCGTCGCCGGATTTAATGCCCACGAATCCGGTGTAGCAATATCGCTGGTGCTTCTCAAGGCGCGATATGAGTTCGACAGCCTTGTCACGGTCGGGATAGCCGGCTACGGCAGGGGTGGGACTGAGAGCATAGAGTAGGGGGGCCGGATCGAAGTCGCCTTCGGCAGCCACGTGGGTACACAGGTGCTTGACAGGCCCGAAGTACAGTTCCTCGGGATTCGACAACTCTACGGCCAGACCGGCGGACTCAAATGTATTGACAATATGATTGACCACACACAGATGCTCGCGGATATTCTTGTCGCTCCACTCGCGGTTATCTTCGGCAGGCATCGTGCCGGCCAGAGCCATGGAGAGCACGGCTTTATCTCTCGGAAAGCAGCGCACGAGGAGCTCGGGAGTGGCTCCGAGCCACAGCCCGGTCTCGGGGGTGAACACGAGAAACCTGAACGTAGACCTGAATTTGTGGAAGTAATCCCACATTACCTCGTGAAGTGGCTTGCGGGTAGCCACCGCGGTCATCTGCGATACGACCGCTTTACCGCCAGCGTGGCGCACGGCGTCGGTAGCCACGCGCACGGCGGCTGCATGCTGAAGTCGTGTGGTGGACTTGAGCGACGGCACCACGTCGGCAGGCATATACAGGCCTTCGACATTCTCGAGATAGTCAAGCTCGGCTATGGTCTCGTCGATGTCGTAGTCGTAGGCCACGCCGGCTATGTAGGGCTCGTCGTTGTTGAAGAAGTTGATGAAGAAGCCGTTCCATGTCGGGTCGGATAATTCCGCGCGGCATTCATTGTTTTCATCAGGGCGCTGTGAGAAGAAAATCTCATCGTCGGTATCGGGAGCCATGTAGAGCGTGAAAGGCAGATTATGCCTCACGCACCTGCGTATCGTGTCGTTATATTGCTCGATGGTAGCCATGTCGTCAGTCGGTCACTAAGGGTCGGGCAATAAGTTCAAAGGGCAGGGCATCGATGATCTCCACCTCGGGCATATCGCCGGGACGGAGTTTGACGCTCTTTTCCACCAGCACCTCGGGGTCAACCTCGGGCGAATCGTATTCAGTGCGCCCCACATAATAGTCAGGCTCCTCGCGGTCGATCATTACTTTGAGTCGCTTGCCTTTCTGCTCGGCCATCAGTTCGGCGGAAATCTCTTCCTGGAGAGCCATGAGGCGTTCCAGGCGGCTCTGCTTCACATCCTCGGGAATGGAGTCGGTGAAGTCGGCGGCGGCGCGGGTGTCTTCTTCCTCGCAATAGGCGAAAGCTCCCATGCGGTCAAACCGCTGTTCTCTCACGAAGTCCATCAGTTGCTCGAAATCCTCCTCTTCCTCTCCGGGGAAACCCACCATCAGGGTGGTGCGGATCTTTATGCCGGGCACGCGGCGCCGGATTTCGGCAAGCAGCCGGCGGGTTTCGTCGGCCGTGATGTGGCGGCGCATGTTGGTCAGCACGCGGTCCGAGATATGTTGCAGCGCGATGTCGAGATAGCGGCACACCTTGGGATTGCGTGCCATGGCGTCGAGCATCTCCATCGGGAAGTCGGCCGGATAGGCGTAGTGCAGACGTATCCATTCCACTCCCTCCACGGCTGCAATAGCGTCGATGAGGTCGGCTATGCGGCGCTCGCCGTAGAGGTCGATGCCGTAATAGGTAAGCTCCTGGGCTATGACGTTGAATTCCTTCACGCCGCGAGCCACGAGCATCTTCACCTCCTCCACTATCTCCTCGATGGGGCGCGAGCGATGGCGGCCGGTGATGAGGGGGATGGCGCAGAAGGCGCAGAAACGGTTGCACCCTTCCGAGATTTTCAGATAGGCATGATGGCGTGGAGTGGTGATGACGCGGTCGTAGGGCGCCGAGGCGGGGTGGCGGCGCGAAAGGTCGGTGACCAGCTGCGGCCACGAGTGCTTGCCATACCAGCTGTCGACTTCGGGAATCTCACCGGGGAGCACGTCGCTGTATCGCTCCGAGAGACATCCCATAACGTATACGGCATCGATTTTGCCCTCGGCCCGCAGAGCGGTGCGGGCGAGTATCTCGTTGATCGACTCCTCCTTTGCATCGCCTATGAAGCCGCAGGTGTTGATGACCACGATGTCGCCCTTGCGCGAATCTTCGGCCTCGTGCACCACACGGTAGCCTACATTTTCGAGCATTCTCATCAGCCGCTCCGAATCCACGAGGTTTTTCGAGCAGCCCAGCGAAATTACGTTTACGCGCTTCACTTTTCGCCGAAGAGTGATTTTACAAATTCCTTTTTGTTGAATACCTGAAGGTCAGCGATACCCTCGCCAAGACCGATGTATTTCACCGGTATGCGGAATTGATCGCTTATGCCTATCACCACGCCACCCTTGGCCGTGCCGTCGAGCTTCGTGATTGCCAGGCCGTTGACCTGAGTGGCGGCGGTAAACTGGCGCGCCTGCTCGAAAGCGTTCTGTCCTGTCGAGCCGTCGAGTACCAGCAATACCTCGTGGGGCGCGCCGGGCACTATCTTCTGCATCACATTGCGTATCTTGGTGAGCTCGTCCATGAGATGCTTCTTGTTGTGAAGGCGGCCGGCCGTGTCGATAATCACCACATTGGCATCGTTGGCCACGGCGCTCTGCAGCGTGTCATATGCCACCGACGCGGGATCGGCGCCTATCTTCTGCTTCACAACCGGCACTCCTGCACGTTCGCCCCACACATCGAGCTGCTCGATGGCGGCTGCGCGGAAAGTATCGGCTGCGCCGAGATATACCTTGTTGCCCGCAGCCTTGAACTGAGCGGCGAGCTTGCCTATAGTCGTGGTCTTGCCCGCGCCGTTCACGCCCACCACCATTATCACGTGGGGCTTGTGGCCTTCGGGCACCTTGAATTCATCATCGGCAGCAGTGGCGGGATCATTCTCCACCAGCATATCGGCTATCTCCTCACATAGCAGCGAGTTAAGCTCCGACGAACTGACATACTTATCGCGGGCGACGCGCTTCTCAAGGCGGTCGATGATTTTCAATGTCGTATCCACGCCCACGTCGCTGGTCACAAACACCTCCTCGAGATTGTCGAGCACCTCGGCGTCGACCTTCGACTTACCCGCTACGGCGCGCGTAAGACGGTCGAAAAAACCGCGCTGGGTCTTTTCGAGACCCTTGTCGAGCGTCTCTTTTTTCTGTTCTTTTGACTTGAAAAAATCAAAAAATCCCATTATCTGTACAATTAATTATTTTACCTCAGTTTAGACCTGCAAAGTTACAACAATTTTCCATTATCCACAAATCGAAGATGGTTTTAGGTTTTAGGGGTGAGGTTTTAGGCTTTAGGTTTTAGGGATAAGGGGGGAGGGATTGTAGGGGCGCTACACAGGAGCGCCCGGCCGAGCAAAAAGGTATTTTTCTCATCGCACACCCGCGGCGGCTACCACCCCGGAGGGGTGGTCAGCTTTATAACCCCGGGTGCTTGTCACCCGGGGGAACTCAACCACATCCAGCCCAACCTCGGAGAGGTTGAACCATGCCCCTTTGCGTGTCCAGCCCCTCCCGGGCTGATTGTTGTTTTGGCCGACTACCCCGGGTGACAAGCACCCGGGGTTAAAAAAGATGTCTATCCCTCCGGGATGAAATTGATACCTGTGG
>JAIDSW010000145.1 GCA_029061025.1 Duncaniella sp. | reverse complement strand
GAATATGGGAAAACTTGCCGATGCCGTGGCCGATTACGATGCCGCCCTGGCCGACATGCCAGTGAACCGCGGTGTGCTCTACAACAAGGCTCTCGCGCTTACCGACATGAAGGATTATGCGCAAGCCGACTCTACTTTCGAGGTACTGATCGACGCTTTTCCGAAATTTGACAACGCATATCTCGGTCGCGCCCGCATGCACCTGCTCACCGCCGACACCGTGGCAGCCACCGCCGATATCGACCGCGCCCTTTCAATCAACCGCAACGCTGTCAACGGCTACATAATGCGTGCCGACATCGCCATAAACTCCCATCGCGACTATCCCTCGGCGCTTGCCGACATGAACGAGGCCATAAAGCTGCAACCGCGATATGCGGGATTTTTCATCAACCGCGCCTTTCTCCGCTATATGACCGACGATTATTATGGCGCGATGGCCGACTATGACTACGCCCTGCAACTTGAGCCTGAAAACACGGTGGCACTGTTTAACCGCGGTCTGCTCCGCAGCGAGGTGCACGACATCAACAAGGCTATCGACGATTTCACGCGCGTGCTCTCCATTGATCCCGCGGAATACAAGGCGATGTACAACCGCGCCATGCTTCTTGCCGACATTGGCGACTTCGACGCGGCGATTTCCGACCTCGACACTGTGATTGCCGCCTATCCGCAATTTGCCGCAGCTTACTTCATGCGCTACGACGTAAAGCGGCGCAAAGGCGACATGAACGGCGCCAAGACCGACTATGACCGCTCGATGGCTCTGGCTTCAAGCGATGAAATGACGCCCACCATCTTGGCCGACAATTCAACCGACGAATCCAAACCCGAGACTCAGGAAGAGGTCAAGCGGCGCTTCGAGTCGCTCGCCACGGTCGACGACAACAGCGAGCCTGATCAGGTATATTCCAATCAGAATATCCGCGGCAAAGTTCAGGACCGCAACCTCGCTATTGAAATCGAGCCGATGTTTGCGCTTACCTATTACACCTCTCCCACCGAACTGAAGCAAAGCGGCGACTACATCAAGGAGGCCGATGAGGTAAATGCCACCCGCGCGCTGCGTTTCCTGCTTCAGGTGACAAACCATATCCCGGCGATGAACGACGAGGATGTGATACGAGCTCATTTCTCATCGATTGACTACTACACATTCTATCTTTCCACTCACAAAGCCCGAGCGATCGACTACTTCGGCCGCGCGATGGACTATATCACCACCCGCAACTATTCCCAGGCCATTGCCGACCTTGACCGGGCTATTTCGCTCGCTCCCGATTTCACAGTAGCTTACCTGATGAGAGCCGATGCCCGGGCACAAAGCATCATGACCGATGTTTCCGACGAGCCTGACCGTTCGGCACCCGCGGGTGCTCAAGCTACCCTTGCGAGTCACGAAGCCCGTGACGCTTGGCAGATGGTAATCGACGATCTTGACACGGTGGCCAAGCTGTCGCCGCAAATGGCTATAGCCCACTACAACAAAGGTGTTGTCCTCACCCGCCTGCAAGACTATACCTCAGCCCTCCGCGCCTTCACCCGTGCTATCGAGCTGAAACCTGATTTCGGCGAAGCTTATTACAATCGCGGTTATGTATATCTCCATCTGGGCAACCGCGAAGCCGGCACTGCCGACCTGAGCAAAGCCGGCGAACTCGGCATAGTCCCCTCCTACAACCTCCTGAAACGCATGAACCGCTGAGCGGATTTCGAGTTAATCAATGTGAAGAAGGTGACCGAAAGTTTGCCTGCGGCAGGAAAATTTTGTAATTTTGCCCTCATGAATTGCAATTCCATGAACGCTCACGCGCGCGACGGCCTTCTCCACTTTGAAGAAGCCGCCCATCGCTACACGCTTCACGGACAAGAGCTGAAAAGCGTCACCACTATTGTTCAGGATGCTTTCCCAAAATTTGATGCCGTATATTGGGCCGAGAAAAAAGCCCCGGCACTCAAAATCACCCCCAAAGAGCTCATGGAACGATGGGAGGCGACGGCTGCCGAAGCGCGCCGCCTCGGCACCGAGATGCACGCCCGCATCGAGAGCTACTATTTAGGAGAGGCGGATATCACTACCGACGGTGATGCGATGACCAATTTCAGGTCGTTTGCATCACGCTATCATCTCAATCCCTACCGCACGGAGTGGCGCATATATCATGAGGAATATGGCGTGGCAGGTACACTCGACTTTCTTGACCTCACCGACGGAAAGTTTACGATATGGGACTGGAAGCGATCGGTAAAACTCGTTGACCCCGATACCGGGGCGCCCCGCCGGCCGGGGCCTTTCACAGC
>JAIDSW010000144.1:447-4264 GCA_029061025.1 Duncaniella sp. | reverse complement strand
GTGTGGTGGTGGGGGCTATTATCGGTCTTGCCAAAAATGCACGCATGGCGCGACAGATTCGCCTCATGAAGGAGGAACTTGCCAATATCGACTGAAAAATCAGAATCCAATACAATCCAAACCATTTAATACATAATTCTCATGGACTATATCATAAGCGCCCGCAATGTCACGAAGCGCTATGCCAACCACACCGCTCTCGACGATGTGACCGTCGACATACCACGCGGCTCGGTCTACGGTCTGCTCGGACCCAACGGCGCCGGCAAGACCACATTGATAAGAATACTCAACCACATCACCGCTCCCGACTCAGGCACGGTGACTTTCGACGGTCATCCGCTCACTCAGAATGATGTGGAACACATAGGCTATCTACCCGAAGAACGAGGACTCTACAAGAAAATGAAAGTGGGCGATCAGGCTGTATTTTTCGCCCGGCTCAAAGGTCTGTCGGCTAATGAAGCTACTCGCAGCCTGCGCCAGTGGTTTGAGAAATTCGACATACTTGACTGGTGGGACAAGAAAGTCGAGGAGCTGTCAAAAGGTATGGCGCAAAAGGTACAGTTTATCGTCACCGTGCTCCATCAGCCCAAGCTGCTGATATTCGACGAGCCTTTCTCGGGCTTCGATCCCATCAACGCCAATCTGCTCAAGAGCGAGATACTGAATCTGCGCGACCAAGGCTCGACCATCATATTCTCCACCCACAATATGGCGTCGGTCGAAGAGATCTGCGACCACATCACGCTCATAAATCAAAGCCGCAATATCCTTACGGGCAACGTCGAGGAAATACGCCGCCAATTTTTCGGCAACCGCTACGAGGTGACCTACAATGGCGTGACACCCGAACTTATCCGCGCGCTTTCGCCCGTGGCATCGGATTTCATGCCGGGTATAAGCGACGGTCAGGGACGCCCTTCACTACTCTTCCGTCTCAACGACGACGCCTCGGTAAGAAGCGCTGTCGACATTATCAATTCCACAGTAGAAATTGCCGGATTCAAGGAAAGCATCGCTTCGATGAACGATATTTTCATCCGTGCAGTCGAGAAGTCCAACCTCAATAAAGCAGAATAATGAAATCGAAAATCGACCTCATAATACGCCGCGAGTATCTCGAGCGCGTTTCTAAGAAAAGCTTCATCATCACCACTATCCTCATGCCACTGCTGATGGTGTTTCTGATGGTGCTCCCCGCTCTTATCATGGTGATGGGTGGTGGCACGGGGGAATCCAAAATTCTTGTCATCGACAAGTCGGAAAGTGTATTTCAGGAGATGCACGAATTTGACGACGTGAAGTTTTTCCCTTGCACCGAGTCGCTCGACTCGGCCACGGCGCGCACTGATTTTGACGCCGTTCTCGTGATTCCGGCCAATGTGCTGACATCTGACAAGGCACAGCTTAAACTCTACTCCAACGGGCCTTCGTCGATGATGCGCGAGTCAGCAATCACCGGACAGATCAACAATATCGTGAAAGACAAGCGCCTGCTATCCTACAATATCGAAAACATCGACAAGATTATAGCCGATGCCGAGGTAAATCTGCCACTCACCACCATTCGCACTGACAAGACCGACGATGAAAACCTCGGCTCGGGTATCAGCTACGGTCTGGGCGTGGCCATGTCGTTTATTCTCTATATGTTTATCCTCATCTATGGCCAGATGATCATGACAAGCATTATCGAGGAGAAAAACAACCGCGTGCTTGAGCTGGTGGTATCATCGGTAAAGCCCGCTCAGCTCATGATGGGTAAGATTCTCGGTGTGAGTCTTGTAGCTCTCACTCAGATATTGCTCTGGGGTGTGCTGATAGTAGCACTCGTTGGATTCGTTATGCCGGCAGTGCTTCCCTCGTTGCTTCCGGCTGACGCCATGAGTGATATCGCTGCCGTTAAGGCTGGGAATATTGCTGCCGTGAGTGATCAGGACACCGTTGATCTCATTCAGGGAGTGCTGCTTCTTTCCAATGTAGGATTCATTCTCAAGCTGCTTGCCACCATGACGGCATTCCTCATCGCCGGCTTCCTGTTCTATGCCGCTATTTTCGCAGCCATAGGCTCGTCGGTCGACAATGTTCAGGATGCCGGACAGCTCACCACCGTGGTGACCTTCCCTATAATATTCGCGATTATCTTCGCTATGCTTGCCGCAGGCGATCCCACTTCGGGTCTAGCTTTCTGGACTTCGATAATACCTTTCACCTCACCTATGGTAATGGTAGCGCGCGTGCCCTACGGCATACCAGGCTGGGAAGTTTGGCTCTCGCTCGGCTTGCTTATCGCCTCATTTATAGGAATGGTGTGGGTAGCCGGCAAGATTTACCGCGTGGGTATATTCATGTATGGCAAGAAACCCTCCATCCGCGAAATCATCCGCTGGTTCAACTACAAGTAAGTATTACATATCCATCTCACCTAAGGCCGCAGACCCCGCTCAGGTCTGCGGCCTTTTTTTACATCCGCACATTTTTGTGAAAAAGTCGCTTGCAGGGCGGGGATATGGATAATTTTTTGTATGTTTGCGGTGAAATGAAATCGAAGATAATTATCGTCATCACGCTTCTCGCAGGCATTCTTTCATGCTCGCGGCCGCAGGCGTATAATCGCGATGTAATAGCCGAGGCTGAGCGACTGTTTCAGACGGATACCGACAGTGCGCTGTCATTGCTTGATAAGATTGATCCCTCGGAACTTACAGAAGATTCACTGCGGGCTCATTACCACTACCTCCGCGCATGGGGGCATATGCGGCAAAACCGCTCGTTGATAGCCGACTCACTGATTACATTTGCCCACGATTATTACCGCGGTAAAGATATAGTAAGGGACATGCGCAGCGGCACTGTTTTGGCCTTCTATAAGTTTTGGGTAGGCGATACTCAGGGTGCGATTTCTTTGCTTGATTCTCTCGTATCTCTTGACAACGTGCCTGATTCATTGATGGTGGAAACTTTACGTATCAGGACATTACTGGGGGCTTCGGAGTATCAGGGTGAGGAAATTATTCCGCACGCCAAGAGGCTTGAAACTCTCGAAACCGATTCGCTCAGAAAGATCGAGGCCAAGTATATGTTATGTTATGCATATGAAAATGCTGAAATGATGGACTCGGCGCTATACATAATTGAAGAACTTATAGATTATGCCGGGAAACATCAGTGGGGTGAAAAGCATTTCATGCTGTCGGTAGAGCGCTGCCAGATACTTACCGAGCTTGGACGATATGCCGAGAGTGAAAAATTAATTGATTATATATTCACACATGGCGGCCCTGACAATGGTGCGTCTGACCTTCTCCACCTCCAGCGCGCTATAAACGCCCTGAACACAGGCAACATACCCCTTGCAACCGGAGAACTCGCCATTGCCGACAGTTTCGCATTAAAATTCCGCGGGAAAGACGAGACCTATTACCGCAGCTACAGCAATCTGCTTAAAGCTATAATCGACTTCAAGCAATCAGGTCGCATGAAGCTTTCGCATGTCAACGGACTGAACAACCGCCAGCGGGAGCGCTTCAACCGCATGCAGGCCTCGCAATGGGAGTCGGAACGCGGTGCGCTCCGACAGGAGAGCCGCGCCCTTGCCCTCAAGGCCGAGAGCGAGCACAAGACGGTGGTGATTCTCATAATGGGAATTGCAGCTTTGATACTGCTTGGCGGGGCGGCCTGGATAATTTATGTCCGCCGACAGCACGAGCGCGAGAATGAGGAACGCATCGAGGCTCTGCAGAAAATGGTGGATGAGTATAATTCTACACCGGCCGAGTCTCAAGTCAACGCTCCTGACCCGGGAGCTCTTCGC
>JAIDSW010000144.1:0-437 GCA_029061025.1 Duncaniella sp. | reverse complement strand
GTATCATCAAGATGGTGGCCGAAACTCCTACCGAGCAAAACCGTGAGATGCTCCGCAAAATTTCGTCGATCGAGGGTGAGACCGATGGCGGACTCGTGAACTGGAAAAATGTATTTGAGTTAATCGACAATCTGTACTCCGGTTTCTACACTAAACTCCACGACATATACGGACACACGCTCAGCATGAAGGAGGAGCAGATAATAGTGCTTATGGTGGCAGGTTTCTCCACTAAGGAAATAAGCGTGATTACCGGACAGACCACCTCTACCATCTATGTGCGCAAAACTTCCATCAGAAAGAAACTCGGCGTGCCTGAGAAAGAGGATATAGTGACATTTATCCGCAGCGAGATGACCCGTTAAGCTATAAAATCACAGAGATAGGCGTAATATCTAGACCGGCAGCTTCGACAAGTTGCCGGTCATTCTTCATCA
>JAIDSW010000143.1 GCA_029061025.1 Duncaniella sp. | reverse complement strand
CTCTCACCTATCAAAGACCTTCTGCAATCTACCCGTGGCTGGGATTCCACAGCATTCGGTACATGCAGGGCTCCGAGACATTCCTCAACGTATTCAAATTCTTCCTCATCTTCGCGGGTATAATTCTCGACAAGATGGGCGTGCGCTTCACCGCCGTGCTCTCCGGTGCAGTGATGCTCGTGGGCGCGGTAATCAACTGGTATGCGCTTACCGATCAGTTTATCGGAAGCTCGCTCGATGTATGGTTTACCAATCACCTCAACCATATCCCTGTATTCGACGCTTTAGGTATAGCACCGTTCTATGAGGGTATGCCCGCATCGGCAAAATTCTCGGCCGTAGGTTTCATGATATTCGGTTGCGGCGTGGAGATGGCCGGTATTACAGTGAGCCGCGGTATCGTGAAGTGGTTCAAGGGTCGCGAGATGGCGCTGGCCATGGGCTCGGAGATGGCACTTGCCCGTCTTGGTGTGGCTACGTGTATGATATTCTCGCCCATGTTTGCAGAGCTTGGCGGCGACATTTCCGTCTCGCGCTCTGTGGCATTCGGCGTCGTGCTGCTCATGATAGCGCTGATCATGTTTATCGTATACTTCTTCATGGACCGCAAGCTCGACTCGCAGACTCATGCCGAGGAGGAGAAGGATGATCCTTTCCGCATATCCGATCTCGGTCAGATTCTCACCAGCAGCGGTTTCTGGCTTGTAGCGCTCCTGTGTGTGCTCTACTATTCAGCAATCTTCCCCTTCCAGAAATATGCCGTAAACATGCTCCAGTGTAACCTTACATTCACTGATGTAGCTCCCGATTCATTCTGGGGCGGAGAGATGGTGACCATAGTGCAATATGTGATCATGATTGTGGTAGCCGCTTCGGCCTTTGCAAGCAACTTCTCCAAAAATCTCTCACTTCGCTACGCGATGCTCGTGACTTCGATTGTATCGCTTGTGATATTCTGCTATATGGGTTACATGCGTCAGTCGGCCGGCACGATCTTCGCCGTATTCCCCCTGCTCGCCGTGGGAATCACCCCCATTCTCGGCAACTATGTCGACCATAAAGGCAAGGCAGCTTCAATGCTTATACTCGGCTCGCTGCTCCTGATCGCATGTCACCTTACATTTGCATTCATTCTTCCCCAGTTCAAGTCGAGCCCCGTCGGCGGAGTGATCGTGGCTTATCTTACCATCCTCGTGCTCGGAGCTTCGTTCTCACTCGTGCCCGCCTCACTCTGGCCCAGTGTTCCCAAGCTCGTCGACAGCAAAATCATCGGCTCGGCCTATGCTCTTATATTCTGGATTCAGAATATCGGATTGTGGCTCTTCCCGCTCCTGATCGGTAAGGTTCTCGACAAGACCAATCCGGAAATCGTGGAGGCGGTTGCCAACGGCACAATGACTGCCGAGCAGGCATCGGTAAGCTACAACTATACCGCACCGCTCGTTATGCTCTCCGGTCTCGGTGTAGCCGCTGACTCTAATACACATCTGACGCTGCCGACGAATAGCCTT